>JADDQE010000042.1 GCA_016781525.1 bacterium
AATCTTCCTCCACCCGCCGCTGGTCTGCGAAACGATCTCGCACAGGTGCCGGTCGCCGGCATAGCTGATGGCCGCTGAACAGCCTTGCCGACATCACAGCACGCTCAAGCGGACGGCAATGTGGCTGCTAGCGCTAGGTATTTGCGGTCGTGCTGGAGCTGTCGGCAACCGGCTCACCAAAGTTGGGCCTTCCATCCGCATGCCAGTCTATGCGTTGCGCGCGGGTGTGGCGATTGGGGTCGAAGAGGGGATTGCCTACGATTTCTTTGTATGGCCGAGCATGATAGACCAGAATATGCTCCGCACCATCCGGTGTAAGCGTGAAACAGCTGTGCCCAGGCCCGTACTGGCGCGTCGTGTCGCTGCTGCAGAACACAGGCTCGGGTGACTTGCGCCACGAGTTAGGCGACAAAAGGTCGCTTGTCTCCGAAGCCGTAAGCAGCCCCATACAATAATTGTGGTCGGTTGCGCTTGCCGAGTAGGTGATAAAAATCTGCCCGTCCTTCTTCAGAACCGCCGGTCCTTCACATACATGGAAGCCGATTGTCTCCCAGTCGTATTCAGGTTGCACGATGCGGACGGGTGTTCCGCTCATCGTCCATGGATTCTCCATCGCGGCGATATACAGGTTAGAGTTGCCGTGAATCGCCGAATCCTTTTGCGCCCAAACCAAATACTGAAGGCCATTATGCTCAAAGGTGGTGGCGTCAATGGTGAAGGTTTCCCACTCGGTTCTAACCGCTCCACGCTCCACCCATGTCCCTTCCATGGGGTTCGCGGCTTCGTTTTCAAGTACGTAGGTCCGATGGTCAAATGGCGCATCTACTCGCGCCGCCGCGAAATACACGTACCACTTGCCGCGGATGTAATGAATCTCGGGCGCCCATACGTGCGCACTCATCGGGCCCGACTCGTATTTTCGCCAGATCACAACCGCTTCTGCAGTTCCCAATTCCTGAATCGTGCGCGCTCGCCGGAGCTCAATTCGGTCGTACTCCGGGACGGAAGCAGTAAAGTAGTAGTAGCCATCGCTATGGCGATAGACCCATGGATCCGCCCGCTGCTCGACGATGGGATTATTGAACTGGGTGGTGCTCATGTCTCGTTGTCGTTCCTTTCATGGCTTAGTCGTCACTGGGAGGACGGCTATTAAGGCGTGTTCGCTTTCGGAGCAGCGCCCCGTGGTTTGCAATATTCTACCCCCTGCCGGCTCGCCTTGCAGCCGACCTAGAGGCGCGCGTCATAGCAGCCTTTCCGCCGTTTGCCGGCGTGTCGGAATTCGACCGCACTATTTGCGACTGCCAACAACGTACGCGCGCGGCTTTACCCACATGAGTAGCGGGCTTCGGCCTCGTCTTCTATCTGACGACACTACTGGTCGTTATGGATGAGACCACACTTACCCGGTTTGCTAGCCATTACTTGTTCGCGCGCTTGCCAGCTTGCCGTACGATGATCGATAATCATTCAGTCGATTTACATGAAGAGGAGACCGAGCTATGGACAATCAGCAGGGCGGAACAGGCGAGGACCAACGGAGCGAAGACCAGCGGCAGTCACCGGAAGTCCCACCAGCACCATCAACCACAACAGCCGGGGAAAGCTCGGCGACGTTGGGGAACACAAGCTCGAACGACTATCCGGCGACCTCGAATGAGCAGGGAGCCGCAGCGAGTGGCGACCAGCACGAATCGCCGGAAGATCGTTCCCCACCGAGTGATGCTAGCGTGACGTAAACGCTCGACCAGTTTAGGACGCAATTAAGAGGTGGCTGCGCAGTGCTACTGCGAGAAGTGTGACGCAGGCGAGGTCGTTGACCTCGCCTGTTGACCCCAGACTACCCGACTGCCTAGCAGCACATCCACAAGTACCGACTTAAGCGCCCGTGCCAGACCCTCCCGCGTCATCGACTTGTGGATCAACCGGTTCGTCGAGTGGCAGTGTCGTGCCTCCGGCCAAATCACTCACCGTATTTCCCGCGAATCCGGGTCCGCTCGGCGAGACTCCCGCAGCCCCGATCGGCAGGGGAACGGGCGCTCCATCCTGCAGCATCTCACTGTCGTCGTCACGCGCCCTTTCACTTTGCACGGCTTCGTCATGGGGCAGCTGCTGGGGAGCGTACGTAGCCTCTTGCGCGTCTGAATTTTCAAACAGCGGTCTGTCGCTCATGATGGTGCTCCTTTCACTACTCTATCTGCCAGCACATTGTATGCCGAGCATTACGGGAGCATGATCCGCTGAAAAACGTCGAAGCCAATGCTGACGACGCAAAGGCGCGGTCGATTTCGGCGTAGCAGGAGCATGCCGCTTAGAAATTGGTTGAGGAGTCCCCGGCGACCGTACCGGTACTCCTACACATTGCCTCAGTCACTCGGCCAGCCTTGGCATACAAGCATAGGAGTGGAATTAACCGACCCTGCCTTCGTACGTGGCCAGCGATCCCAAACAACAGCCCGTACGCCGTCCCGAGAACAGGGCGGGCATAGGTTACCAGCCGCCACGGGGGTTAGCCGCAATTGAGTACGTGGACCTGTTCTATAATCTCCAGCGGGGCGCGCGTGTCTTGATCCCGAAGGGAGCACAGCGACACGCCGATCAGCTCATGTTCCAGTCGGGCTAATACGACATTCACCTAAGCAGGTGAAGATGGAAGGACAACAGCATGGAATACCGGCAACTTGGAAATTCTGGCCTACGAGTCTCGGTGCTGACGTTGGGAACGATGACCTTTGGCGGCCGGGGTGGCTTCGCCGCGACAGGCGCAATTGACGCCGTAGGAGCACGTCGTCAAATCGACATGGCGCTCGACGCCGGCGTCAACCTGATCGACACCGCGGACATCTACTCGCAAGGTTTGTCGGAGGAGCTCATCGGACAGGCAATCGCGGGTCGTCGCGATCAAGTACTACTGGCGACAAAGGCACGTATGCGCATGGGTGACGGGCCTAATGACGCGGGGCTATCACGCCACCATCTGATCCGGGCGTGCGAGGCTAGCCTACGCCGACTCGGCACCGACTACATTGACCTGTATCAGGTGCACGAGTGGGATGGGCAGACGCCGCTCGAAGAAACGCTCGAAACACTCGACACCCTGGTACGCTCGGGCAAGGTACGCTACATCGGCTGCTCCAACTACGCGGGCTGGCAGCTCCTCAAGGCGCTAGGCCTATCTGCTCGATACAACTACCAACGCTTTGTCAGTCAGCAGATTTACTACTCGCTGCAGGCACGCGATGCGGAGTACGAGCTCATCCCGGCGAGTCTGGACCAAGGGCTCGGCGTTCTTGTGTGGAGCCCGCTCGCCGGCGGCCTGTTGAGTGGCAAGTACCGCCGGGGACAAGACGCACCGGAGGGGACACGACGGTTCGCCGGATGGGATGAGCCACCAGTGCGTAATGAGGAGCAGCTGTACGACACAGTTGAGGTATTGGTCGCGATTGGGGCTGAGCGCAGAGTCTCCGCGGCCCAGGTAGCCCTAGCGTGGCTGCTGCGCAAGCCGGCAGTGACCTCCGTCATTGTGGGCGCCCGCACAGACGACCAGCTGGCAGACAATCTACGAGCGGCGGAGCTGCGCCTCAGCGACGATGAGCTGGCACGCTTAGACGAAGTCAGCGGGACGTCGCTGCTCTACCCCTACTGGCATCAAGCCAAAACAGCTGCCGATCGCCTCAGTGCCGCCGATCTGTCGCTCCTCGGTCGGCACATCCGACGCTAGACTAGAGCATACCACCTAACGGGCTCACTACTGCAGTGAAGCCTGACGTGGGCTCGTTAGGTATTGTGAGCTTGCACGCCCAGCTACCGCGTTTCCCGAATGCATCGTGTGCGACGCTGCTCGTGGAGCAACCTCTGCGAGCTTCCGCTGTGCTCATGGGGCACCGAGTGATTTCGGCATCTTTTTGGAAGCGGCACTCCACCAGACATTCCCTGCGGCCAGCAGGAGCAGACCGGCGCTCACGCATAGCGGCCAGCTAGGGATAGGCAGCACGAGGAGCTGCTTTCGCGGTCCCTTCGTGCGGTGCTGATAGCTAACAGTTAGCCGTAGCGGCCCCGGCTTTTGACGCGTGAGCCCAGCAGTAGTATAGGCGTCAGAGAAAGCAAGGTCGTGCGTCCAAACGGTCAGGTTGAGCTGGCGGTCGGGCGCGAATACGATGGCCCAGGCCAGACCGTCGACTGGCATCAGCCTAGCCAGCAGCCAGAGCCCCAGGACCATCAGCAGAGCTAGGCAAGCGCCACTTGCCAACAATACAGCACTCATGCGAGAAACTGCGGTGCCGTGGGCGCCGGTGATATACGGAAATCGTGCCATCGTAACAGGAGGCGGGCTTGAAGGACCCGGCTCATAACTTGGCGCTGAAGCTCGACCTCATTCACAGCCGGCAATCAGCGGCGGTCTCCGCCTCGATTGACTTCGAGGCCAGGCAGTGGAGCAGCTGAGGCACGCTCGACCAGATGCCCGATCAACGACGTCTTCACGGGTGGCATATCAGAGGTCAACAGGTTATGCATCAGACCAACCGCGATTTCACCGAGCTTGTGCTTGGGCACATGATACGTCGTGAGCGGCGGAGAAGCATTAGCGCTCTCATGGACGTCATCAATGCCAGTGATGGAGATATCATCCGGAATTCGCAGCCCTGCTTCTTTAATTGCCTCCATTGCACCAAAGGCGCTCTTGTCGCTCACCGCAAAAACAGCAGTAGGCGGCTGCGACAGCTCAAGCAATTGACGCATCTGGCGATAACCTTTGCGGGGCTCGCCCGAGATCGGAGCAGGCTGTAGCGCGGGATCGATCGGGATACCGTGCTCCATCAGTGCAACCAGATGCCCACGTAAGCGATCGCGGAGGCTGCTATACTTGCTCGGCCCTGGTAGAGCGGCGATGCGGCGGTGACCAAGCTCGATCAGGTACTTAGTCATAATGAGCCCTGCTGTAAAATTATCCGCTGTCACCGCATGGATTGGCTCTGGAAGGTGATTTTCAACGAGTACCACTCGGTTGCCGTGCGCGGCGATTTGCCGGATGAGGTCTGGCGTAATATCGCCGTCATTAGCAATGATCATCCCGTCGACATCGCGGCCCATTAGCTCACGAATATCGTTGATTGGATCGACGCCGCGCCGGTACAGGTGTAGTAGGACACGATAGCCTAACCGATATGCCGTTTCTTCAATTCCAGCAATGATTCGCGTATAAAATCCATCGTTGCTCGACTGCAGCGACTGCGACTCAATCAAAAGGCCCACGACTTTGGTTTCAGCGCCCGTTTGCCGTCGACCATTGTGGACGTAGCCCAGCATGTTCATGGCCTCGAGCACACGCGCTCGCTTTTCCGGCGCAACACCAGGCTTGCCGTTCACGACGAGTGAGACCGCCGAGAGTGAAACGCCGGCTCGTTTCGCTACAGCCCGCATGTTGGGTTGGGAGCTTTCTTTCATTTTTGAATTGCTAGACATTGCGATGCCGGTACGGATGTCTTGGTCCATTGATGACCTCCAGTAGGCGGCGATAGTACACAGACATGGAGGGGGGACTTAAACTACTTAAACAACTTTGTTGTGATTGTGCGTTTCTCCGTCTGATTTGTCAAGCACTATTTTTTGAAGCGATGCTCATGAGCATAGGCGAAGGCCAGCTGAAAGCCTTGACGATCATCCCAAGCATGAATCGAGCCGTCACGTGATCTTTCCGCTGCACCGGCGGTCGTACCAGCAGTCGAGCGTAGCCGTCGTTCAAGGAGCTGCAGAGTTACCCGATCCGCGTTTGACACAGGTATGTGTTCATGGTATGTTGTTGAAACAAGTTTAACGGGGTTCTCAGACAACATCTCGATGTTGTTTCTCGAATGAAATCTTCGATGTTTTTGGCGAATGAAATCTTGCCCCATTTGACAATATGCTCTAACCATTCGAGCCTGGGCAAGGAGCGAGAAGTGTGCAGCTGTAGTCGGGGTTGCAGCAGTGCGTTCAATCCGACAGTGTCAACTTTGACGTTGCGATGCCCCAACTGCACGAACGATCATGCGCTTCGGCGCTTATTGGTTAGCCAGACATGGAAGAAGAATGCGGCGACGGGTCTGTGCAGGAACATTACTCAACGTGCTCCTTGGAATGTTGCTAATGGCCGCGTGCAGTAGCGCTCCAGCAGCGCCCAGCACGCTTCAAGGCGATACTCGGACACACGACCCGGGAATGATTCGCCAGGGCGATACCTACTATGTCTTCTCGACGGGCGATGAGCATGGCCTGAACGAGGGCAACATCCAGATCCGGAAGTCCAAGGACTTAGTACAGTGGGAGCTGGTTGGTACAGTTTTCCAAAAGACTCCGCAGTGGATTGCGTCTGAGCTCGCAGGTGCTTTGCCCAATCTCTGGGCGCCGGACATCTCCTATTTCAACAATAAGTACCATCTGTACTACTCCGGCTCACGCTTCGGCTCCAACAACTCCGTGATTGCCCTCGCCACGAATACAACACTAGATCCCGCGAGTCCCGATTATGGCTGGGTTGATCAAGGCATGATTATCCGCTCGAGGCCGTCGTACAGCTGGAATGCAATCGACCCCAATCTTGCCTTTGATACTGGCGGTGTCCCCTGGCTCTCGTTCGGCTCGTTCTGGACTGGAATCAAGATGCGTCGCATTGATCCGACGACGGGCAAGCTGGCACCGGAGGACGAAAAGCTCTACTCACTCGCATCCCGGGGAGGTGGCGCAATTGAAGCGCCGGCAATCGTCTATCGCGACGGTTATTACTATCTCTTCGTCTCGTTCGATCGTTGCTGCCGCGGGATAAACAGTACATACAAAATCATGGTGGGCCGCTCGCCCGAAATTACCGGTCCATATACTGATCGTGATGGCAAGCGCATGGATCAAGGCGGGGGCCACCTCGTTTTGGAAGGCGGCGAACGTTATCGCGGTCCCGGTGGTCAATCGGTCTATGTAGACGGAGACGTGTACCGTTTAGTGTACCATGCGTATGATGCGACAGCAGGTGGAACGCCGCAGCTCCAGATTCGTGATTTGGCGTGGACGAGTGACGGGTGGCCAACAGTTGTCGAGCCTTAAGTCGAGGTGTAGGTCACCTCTCCTTTGCAGCGCTGATTTGACACAAACCACGTTTATAGAAATACTGAGGACGTGCGCTTGACGACTAAATACGAGGGTTTTAGCTAATGCCGGATCAGCAGATTCCAGGGGTCGTGTTTCAACCTAATTCACATCGGGGCCTGCAGCGGGGCATCAACCAGCTCGTGAATGTCGTCCGGCCAACCCTCGGTCCACGGCCCCGCACCGTCGCCATCGAAAGCACGTCTCGCCATAAAACGCCCGAGCTGCTTGACAGCGCGGGGGTGATTGCCCGCCGCATCGTCCAGCTGCACGAGCGCGATGCAGACATGGGTGCGATGATGGTCCGTCATCTTTTATGGAAACTCCATGAAGAGGTGGGCGACGGGACCGCGACAGCAGCCGTGCTCTTCCAGACAGTGTACAACCGGGGTTTCTCCTACATCGCAGCGGGTGGCAACGCCATGCGGCTGCGCCGATATCTCGAGCAGGGTACACGCGAGATTGTCGCTGAATTGGAGCGCATGACCGTCTCGATCGATGGCAAGCAGCGCCTTGCGCTGCTTGCTGAGTCGCTGTGCTTCGATCAGCCCCTAGCGATGCTCCTCGGCGAAATCTTCGACTTAGTCGGCGAATACGGCCACGTCGAAATCCGGACCGGCCACCGACGTGAGCTTGAGCGTCAATATGTCGAAGGCAGCTACTGGGGGAGCAAGGTTCTGTCACCGCACATGTTGACCGACCATATTAAGCTCCGCGCCGACCTGACAGATGCCGCGATCCTTATCAGCGACCTTGAGCTCGAAGACCCACGGGAGGTATTCCCGATGGTTCATATGGCCATGGAGGCTGGGCATAAAGCGCTCGTTATCCTCGCGACCAAGCTCTCTGAGACGGTTGTCGCCCTGCTGTTGGCTGCTAGCCGTGACCCTGAAAAATTCCAGGTGCTCGCTGTTCAAACCCCAGGAGCCGGAGCAAGCGAGCAGATGGCTGCCATGGAAGACCTGAGCATCATGACTGGGGGGCGGCCGGTCTTGAAGGTGACCGGCGATACATTGCGCAAAGTGACGGCCGAGGATCTCGGACACGCCCGTCGCGTATGGGGCGACCGCTTTAGCTTCGGGATCGTCGGGGGCAAGGGCGATCCGCGCCGGCTGCGCGCGCATATCGCCAATTTGCGCACCGGGTTTGCCACCAGTGATGACCGGTCAGCTCGCAACCGCCTCCAGCAGCGCCTCGGAAGATTGCTCGGCGGATCGGCTGTGTTGTGGATCGGCGGGACCTCGGAGCCGGAGCTCAAGGCGCGTGAGGAGCTTGCAAAGCGTACCTCCGACATGCTACGCACAGCCCTGCGAGAAGGAGTGGTGCCGGGTGGTGGCGTGGCGCTCCTTGCCTGCCGTCCTAAGCTCCGTCAATGCCTCGAAGCCACCGCGGATGCGGATGAGCAGGCTGCCTATCGCATCCTGCTGCGGGCGCTCGAGGAGCCTCTGCGCACCATCGTGAGCAACGCAGGTTTCGATGCCAGTCCGGTCGTGGCCCGCCTCATTCAGGCCGAGAATGGCTCCGGTTTCGATGCACGACAGGGCCAGGTTGTCAACATGGCTGAGGCTGGTATCTTTGATTTAGCGGCTGCCCAAAAAGCTGCCATCCAGGGAGCCGTTACTAGCGCCGCATTAGCCCTGACGGTCGACATTTTGATCCATAAAAAGAAGCCACAGGCGACTCCTGGTCGTCCTTAACCTTGAACTACCGACTCACGGGATAATTATGACGGCAGACGCATACATGGCAGCTTCGGACCTCCTGGATACTGTTAACGCGGTAGTAGTTTCACCGAACTTCACCAATGATGGAGTTTGTTTTGCTGCACGTAACTCTGGCCTTTATCGCTCGGATGATGGCGGGCGGAGCTGGAGCATGGCCTATCGCTCCTTGGAGCTTGATGTACTAGTTGCGACCACCGCCGTCGCGGTCTCGCCAAATTTCAGCGCAGATCAGACGGTTTTTGCAGGAGTGAGCGGCGGAATTCTGCGGTCGGCTGATGGGGGAGCAACATGGTCGGCCGCAACGCTGCCGTTACCTGCGCCACTCATCACAGCATTAGCCGTGTCCCCAAACTTTGCAAAGGACGGCGTGGTGCTGGCTGGAACAATGGAAGACGGGGTCTTTCGGTCGTCTGACCGGGGAGCGTCTTGGGCTGCCTGGAACTTTGGGCTCTTCGATCTGCATATTCTCTGCCTTGCGCTTTCGCCAAGTTTCGCCACCGATGAAACAGTCGTTGTCGGCACCGAGAGCGGTCTTTTCCGAAGCACAAATAGCGGCCGTGCTTGGCGGGAAACCGCGTTTCCCCCTGAGGCAGCACCCGTTCTGAGTGTTGCACCCTCGCCGACGTACGCCGACGATGGAACTCTATTCGCAGGGACCGAGCTCAAGGGCTTGTTCCGGTCCGATGACCGTGGGCAGAGCTGGACTAGTTTGGGTGCGGATGTGATGACCGAGGCGGTCGCCGGGATTGTGCTCGATCCAGCCTTCCCAGCTAAGCCGCATGTTTTGGTGCTGTTGGCGGACAGGCTCGTGTTGTCGCGCGATGGCGGTGCTTCATGGTCCGATTGGCGGGCAAGCGTCAGCTTTGAGACGGCGACAGCGTTGATCGCGACGCCCCAAGGAGTCGAGCCGGACGCACCTGTGCTTGTCGGCTTGATGGAAGGCGGCGTCGTACGCCTGTGAGGCATTGGTTCGGCCGGCAGAGGTTGCAGCAGCAATGCTGGAGGCGTAGATGCATACACAGCAAGGCAATCCGCTAACACGCTTGGCGTCCTGGATAGGTGGCTGGGGTCGACTTCTGTTGCTTGCATTGGCCATCGTCGCCGTCGTAGGTGGGTTTTTCTGGGAACGCGAGCGAGGCGCACCGGTACCGCCACAGGCCGAACAGGTTACGACCCAGCTAGGTGGAGACATACGCCAGACCTCGTTTCGGTATCCGGGGACCGTGGAGGAAGTGCGCGATTTTTACCGGCAAGCCTTTGCCGACCGCGGGTGGCGCTACTGTGGCACACAAGCAACCGACAATTGTTCCAATATGATCCGCTTGGCAGGGAGATCGGGTGACGAGATCGACGTTTACCGACAAGCGAACGACGTTGAGAACACGGGGCCAACGATGGAAGTCTCGCCCATTCTCGACCCAAACGGCCAAACGTTCGTGACCGTGTTTGAGACACGCCAACGCTATAACAATTGAGCTTGCAGACCCATGTTTTTTAGAGCCGAATAGAAGCAGTTGGCGAGCGCCGTGTCGAACATAACGGGCTTGTGGCTACCGTTAGTAAACGTCGGTGTGGGGCAAACCAAGGGAGCAGCATCAGAGCATGCCGAAGATTGCAATCATAGGTGCGGGCGGTGTCGTCTTTCCATTACGACTTATCGGCGACATTCTCAGTTTGCCTGAGCTACGCGAAAGCACCCTGAGCTTGATGGATGTGGATGCGCGGCGCAACGAACGGACCGCGGCCGCAGCGCGTGAGCTTGTCGCTCACTACAACTTCCCAACGCGCATCGAGGCCACGACCGACCGCCGCCAAGCCCTTGACGGTGCCAGCTACGTTATCGTCACCTTCCAGGTTGGCGGGCTCGACGCGTATCGGTTGGACGTGGAAATTCCTCGGAAGTACGGCATCGATCAGCCGGTCGGCGACACACTCGGTCCCGGCGGTGTCTTTCGGTTCCTACGCTCGGCGCCTGCCTACACCGCGATCGCGGCTGACATGCGTGAGCTCTGCCCAAATGCGCTGTTAATCAACTACGCGAACCCGATGGCGATGAACTGCTGGCTGCTTAGCCGATTGGGTATTAACACGGTCGGGCTATGCCACAGCGTTCAGGGGACATCACACATGCTCGCCCGGCAGCTCGGCGTTCCCTATGAGGAGGTCCGCTATCTCGCGGCCGGAATTAACCATCAGGCGTGGTTTCTTAAATTCCGGCGGGGTGACGAAGATCTTTATCCGCGGCTCCGAGATGTGATGCAGCTTCGCCACCTTCCGCGGCGTGATACAGCTGGGCTGGCCGCGGATTTCGGTGATCATAGTGCTCCGGACCGTGGGGACTCGGTGTATGAAGGCGGCCAGGAACGCGTACGAACCGAGCTCATGGCAGCGTTCGGCTATTTCCATACCGAGTCAAGCCACCATGCGTCGGAGTATGTCCCATACTTCCGAAAAAATGCCGACACCATTGCGGAGTTTATCACGAGCCGCTGGGATTATTACCAGGTCTGCTCGGCGCATGACGAAGCCGGATCAACCGAGGATTTGCTGGCTCGCCTCAAAGCTGCGCTCCGGCCATCGGTTGAGTACGGGGCGACGATTATCCACAGCATAGAGACCGGGCAGCCACGAGTAATCTACGGCAACGTCGACAATCGCCACCTCATCCCGAACCTGCCGGAAGGTTGCTGCGTCGAGGTTCCTTGCCTGGTTGATGGTAATGGCCTTCAGCCGACCGTGGTTGGCCCGCTACCACCACAATGTGCTGCGCTGAACCGTTCCAACATCAATGTACAACAGCTAGCCGTCGAAGCGGTGCTCGCTGAGAACGTCGAGCATATTTACCACGCCGTAATGCTCGATCCACTCACCGCCGCGCAGCTCACACTTAGCCGGATTCGGGCAATGGTGGACGAGCTGCGCGCTGCGGAGGCGGCTTGGCTGCCCTCGTTTGCCGCGCCTGCCGTGTCCCTGCCGTCTACGTAGGGCAAGGAGGTGCGTCGACACATAGGGAGAGGAGATTGGTAGCAGGCATCACGTAAAGGAGGTACCGAAAATTCCTGCTCAGTGGCGCATAAGGTCGCTCAAGACGCGATTAGCCACGGTGTAGCGCACACAGTTTTACTTAATTTGACAGTAGTGTTAACTTTGTACCATTGGTGCGGCGGGTTCCGCACCGTCAGATGTACACAGGAGTATCCCCATGAAGTCAGACCGCGATCGCCGTCTCGTTAGCCGACGCAAGTTCCTCTCAGCCGCTGCCGCCGGTGTTGGCAGCATCGCCCTCGTCGCCTGTGGAGGGTCCAACGCAGGGCCCGCTACCGGTGCCGCCTCAGCCGACCAAGCTACGGCAGAAGCGCTACCTTCTGGCAGCCTCATGGCGAGTGAAAGTGCCGCGGCGGAAGCCTCGGTGGCGCCAACGCCAACCCCTGTCGTCCTTGGTACCGGTAGCCAACAGGTCGCCTACTGGCATGGCCTCGGCGGCGCCGACGGCGCGACAATGGTGCAGATGCTGCAGCAGTACTCGTCGGAGCACCCAGAGATTACCATTAGCTCCGAGACCTACGCGTGGGACCTCTTCTACCAGAAGCTCCCCACCGCGACGGCTGCCGGCACACCACCCAACCTCGGCACGATGCACAGCTGGGCCATCAAGCAGTTCGCGGCGCAGGGCATCGTGCAAGATGCCGACACCCTGTTCTTCGGCCAAGGGCTCATCCCCAAGGACGACTTCCCTGCATCGCTGATGGAAGCCATCTCGGTCGACGGCAAGGCTCAGGCAGTGCCCTTCGACAATCACGGCTGGGTTAACTGGGTCAACACCCAAGTGATCAAGGACGCCGGCCTCGACCCGAATAACCTGCCCAAGAACGGCACCGAGTTCGTCGCGTGGGCGCAGAAGATCGTGACCGACGAGAACGGCAAGCACCCGAACGAGGAGGGCTTCAACGCCGACCAGATCAAGGTGTATGCGACGCACAGCTCGTGGCAGCGCTTTACGTTGCCCTCGACAATCTGGCAGTTCGGCGGCGGCATCCTCAGCGAGGATGGTACGCAGTCGCTGCTGAACACGCCGGAAACCATCGCCGCCATGCAATACTGGAACGACTTGATCTTTACGCATCGCGTTGTTCCGCCTGCGGTACCGGGCACCGCCTCGCCGCCGGACCTCTTTAAGACGAACTCGATTGCCTTGATGTGGGACGGCACGTGGCTGCTCAACTTCTTCAAGGATAATCCGGAGGCGGCGGAGGTCATGCAGCCCATGTACCTCAACTCCCACGGCCCTGATGGGAAGCAGGCGGTCCGGTACGACTCGCACATGATGATCGTCCCGGTAGGCGTTGAGGAGCAAAATCTGCAGGCCGCCCAGGATCTCATCGTCTGGCTATCCAACAACGGCGAGACATGGGCGACCTCCGGACAGGTGCCGGCCCGCATCTCGGTGCAGGCGAAGCCGGCCGTCCAGGAGATTCCGTCCGTTGCGGTCGCCGGCAAGCAGTTCCAGGAGATCGGACGCGCGGGGCAATCACATACGGCAATCAACGAGATCGTGACGGCCTACGAGGCGGCCTTCAGCGCCGTGCTCTCCGGAACCACACCGGCAGAGCAGGCGATGAACGAGGCGCATACAACTGTCCAGTCGATCCTCGACCGCGGCTAGTGGATTGGGTTGCGTGCGGGGCGCTGCCCCGCACGCAGCACTGAGAGTGAGGCGGATATGGCAATCACATCACCGGGGCGCCAAGACGTCCTACGGCGGGCTGAACGGGAGCAACGAGCACGGCGGGTGCGCAAGCAGCTGCCGAATTACCTCTTCATCCTGCCGCACTTGATCTTCTTCGCCGTCTTTTTGCTTTGGCCAATCGTCTCCGGGCTCCGCATGAGCTTTTACGATTGGCGGATTATGGGGAACAATCAGCGCTGGGTTGGCACTAGCAATTACACTGCGCTGATGTCGGACCCTGTATTTTGGAAGTCGCTGGGTAACACTGTCTATTTTGCAGCGCTCACAATGACTGGGATCATCCTTGTTTCGCTCGCCGTAGCGGTTGCAGTCAAACAAGACATCAAGGGCCGGAACCTCTTTCGGACCCTCTTTTACATCCCCGTTATTTTGTCGGTTTCGGTCATGGCGCTGGTGCTGCAACGTGTCTTCGACCCAACGCGCGGGCTGCTCAATTACTATATCACCGACGTTTTTCGTGGGCCGCGTTTGGTTTGGCTCGGCGATGCCGACCTAGTGCTTCCGGCCCTTTCCCTTGGAACGATCTGGTGGCAGTTCGGAGCGCCCATGCTCGTGTTCCTCGCCGGTCTCCAATCGATCCCTGAGTCGCTGTACGAGGCCGCCAAGATCGACGGTGCGGGACCATGGCAGACCTTTACCCGAATTACCCTCCCACTCCTGAGGCCGACGATGCTCTTCGTAGCCGTCACGCAGTTTATCGGCCAAATGCAGGTCTTTGGTCAACCTGCGATCATGACGAACGGCGGGCCGGGCCACGAGTCGCGGACGGTCATGCTCTATCTGTACCAGCAAGCCTGGGCCTTCTTTCGGTTAGGTTATGCTTCCGCTATGTCGGTAGTGCTGGCGCTGATTATGATCGCAGTGACGCTGATACAGTTCCGGCTCATGCGGCATGAGGCCGATTAACTAGGAGGTACGTCATGGCAGTGGCTGCACGAAGGGTTACAACAGTGCCGCGCATTTCGATCTGGAAGGCGCTACTGTATGCTGCCCTGATCATTGGGGTTATTTTCACGCTCGCGCCGGTCATCTACATGTTTTCGCAGGCCTTTACCCCCGAGGCCCAAACCATGGTTTGGCCGATCCGCTGGATTCCAGAAAATCCAACGATCGGAAACTTCCAGCGCATTCTGAGCGACCCGACATTGCCTGTCTTCCGCTGGCTGATCAACAGCCTCGTTGTCGCGACATCGGTGACCGCGCTGGTACTCTTTATTTGCTCGCTTACGGCCTATGCCTACGCGCGGTTGGAGTTTCCGGGTCGCGATAAGATTTTCTTCGTGCTCCTGACGAGCCTGATGATCCCGGGCGCGGTTACGTTTATCCCGAACTTCCTGCTCATGCGCAACCTGGGCTGGCTCAACAGCTATAACGGCGTCATCTGGCTGCACGGTGCGAACGTCTTCGGCGTCTTCCTGCTGCGGCAGCATTTCCTCAGCCTCCCCAAGGAGCTGGAAGAGGCGGCAGTTGTCGACGGCGCGAATCGCTTCCGTATTTACTGGCAGGTTGCGCTGCCGCTGGTGAAGACGGCGATGGTTGCACTCGGCATCTTTATCTTCCTGGGGAACTGGAACGATCTCTTCTGGCCCTTGGTGATCTTGAGCGATCGCAATATGCTGACGCTGCCGGTCGGCCTCCAGGTGCTGGGCCAGGGCAATTACGTGCAGCGCGGCATTACGATGGCGGCAGCCGCACTCGCTACAGCTCCGCCGCTGATCTTGTACGCTATCTTCCAACGCCGGATCGTTGAAGGTATTAGCATGACTGGTATGGGCGGGCGGTAACACTAACACGCGGCAAAAGCTACCGGCAAAGATAGCGCTCGACAAATACAGGCAAATTCTGGGCAGCAGGCGAAATGTTGAATCTTGCCTGCTCCAGTTTTGTACGCCCAAAATTCTCAAAGTTTACCCGAGGGTCTGGACGCGTATGCACACGGTATGAGGTAGCCACGACGAACCTGGACAGGCACTTCGGCTGTGGCTGGTAGGGAATGCGACGCGGAGGAGGAGGATTGATGCAAGATACAAAACTAACGCTTCGGGCTGAGGCACCGATAGGGACAATTTCGCCTCGGCTATATGGACATTTTGCCGAACATCTCGGGCGTTGCTGTTACGAGGGGCTCTGGGTCGGCACCAACGAGCGCGAAATCCCTCATCAGAATGGCTTTCGCACCGACGTGCTTAAGGCATTGCAAGCGCTTCCTGTTCCGCTGCTGCGCTGGCCCGGTGGGTGTTACGCCGACCACTACCATTGGCGCGATGGGATTGGACCAGCCGAGCAACGGCCCGTTCGGCTGGGAATGTCGTGCGGCCTCCAAGTGGAAGACGATAACAGCCTTGGGACCCACGAGTTTTTGCAGCTGTGTAAGCTCCTGGGAGCCGAAGCATATCTCGCGGGCAACATGGGCAGCGGCTCGGTACAGGAGCTGTCTGACTGGCTCGAGTACTGCAACAGTCAGGTCGCAACTTCACTAGCACGAGAGCGTGCCGCGAATGGCTCACGCGAGCCCTTCGGCGTCAAGCTTTGGGGTGTCGGTAACGAGAGCTGGGGGTGTGGCGGCAACTACGACGCCGTCCAGTACGCAAAAGAGTTCCGGCGCTACGCGACGATGTTGCGCCATGTCGACCCGACGGCTGAGCTGGTGGCGGTCGGACTCGAAGAGCCGCGACCCTTTGCGAAAGGCATTGAGCCGCACTGGAACCAAAAGGTGCTCGACGAGCTCGGCGGTCACGTCCGTCTGATGGATCACCTAGCGATCCACTACTACTGGGTCCTCGGGGGGCCAGAGATTGACTTCACCGAAGAAGAGTACTACGCGCTCCTCAACGACGCTGCTGCGCAAGAAGATGTGGTACGCCGTACCGCGGAAGTCATTCAAGCCGCAACTGGCGGCCGGCACCGCATTGGTATTGCTCTTGACGAGTGGGGAGTTTGGCATCCCGAAGCACGCCCGTGGGGGCCACGGGGCGCCGCCGACTGCCGCGCACCGATCACCTATGAGCAGGCCAACACGATGCGCGACGCAGTCGCTACCGCCATTGCCCTCGAAGGTTTTCACCGGCAATGCAACGTGCTCACGCTGGCAAACCTAGCTCAGATCGTCAACGTGTTGCAGGCAGTGGTTATGACCGAGGGCGCTCAGATGTGGGTGACCCCGACCTATCATGTGCTCCGGATGCACCGGCCGCATTTGGGCGCAACCGCGCTTCCGGTCGAGGTGAGCCATGGCAGCACGATCCCCGGCGGCGCAAGCGGAGTAAGCGCAACGGCTTCCCGGAACAACCGTCAGGTCGCCATCACGCTCACCAATCGTCACTGGGATCAGCCCGCGACGGTACGCATTGCGGGTGCAGGAAGCAGCGCCGAGGGTCGAGGAGAGCTACTCTCGGCTGATAGCCCGCGTGCTTACAACACGGCCGATGAGCCCGAGCGTGTTGCACCCACGCCGTTAACAGTTCATCGCGACGGCGACGGCTATCGAGTTGAGCTTCCGCCGCACTCGCTCGCAACCATTGTGCTCCCATCGCATTAGTGCTACTAGGAGGG
>JADDQE010000126.1 GCA_016781525.1 bacterium
TCATAGGCAAATTGGTATTACATCTTCGAGAATGGCGATGTTGGCCTGCTGTGTGAGTGGACCGGGGTTAAAATACGCTTTGGACCGGATTACGAGTCAGGGGCTACCCGACCGCTGAATATTAAGCGCCTCCAGGTCACCATGACCGAGACGATTAGCACCTACTTTGCGCGCCTTGCCGGCCGCCCCACCTTAACTGTGAACGCGAACGGTAACGCCTGCCCCGGTGGCTACGGGCCGAACACCTATCCGCTTGGCATTCCGATCAACCTCAAAGCATCTGAGACTTTGTCGGGCAACCAAGGCACCCAGCGCTACCATCGTGTTTTCCGCTCGAATGGCAGCGAGCTCATGCCCACCCATCCTCACTGGAACGCCTGGAAGAAGATGACGGGCATGACCATCTACCTGCCGATCTCGAACTCCGACGACATGTCGGGTACGCACATCGGCTGGCTTGACTGGACACCGGGCTCGAACGGCACCAACGAGCTCGACGCGGCCATGACCTTCCCCGGCACACTGCAGTCGAACTTCAACGAAGGTACGCCCCAGGACCCGAGCCTGCCCAACATCGAGCCACTTGGTCAATTCCAACTCGGCGACTGGGTTGCCGGCAATACCGGTGAGCGGGCAAGCCTTTCAGACGACATGTCGGCGCTGATGAGTCCCCCTGGTATGTCCGGCCCACGCATCATGATCCTGCCAATGTACGATAAAGCCGGCGGCACCGGTAGTAATGGTGCGTTCCATGTCGTTCAGATGGGCTACTTCGAGTTTGTCGGCTTTGATATGGGCTCGCGCTATGGTCAAGCTCCTCCAGCTGATGCACCTAATAACCAGAAGTACATTATGGTGCGGTACATGGGCCAAGCCTCAGGCGCGCCCGAGGAGTGCGCCAGTGAAGCGCCAGGCACGACGAGCAATCCCAAGCGCTTTACTATTCAGGGCACAACCAAAGTTAACCGCGTTTTTGCCAAGCATATCTCCGACCCCACCTACGATATCCTGCTCGTCATGGACGTCTCGACATCCATGCAGCGAGACTGGAACGACGGGACCAGCGGACCTGCACGTGCCGAAGACGCCAAGCGCGCCCTGCTCAACTTCATCCGCGGATATAACGTCCAAGGCGATCCCGATGCCCGCATGGCCTATGTCTCCTTTGGCGGCACCGGCACGAATGCCGTCATCACCGAGCAGGGCTGGTCAACTGCGTGTAGCACGCCGCAGACCGACTGCGGTACTGATGCTAATAAGTGGAGCGGCATTCAGACCAAAATCACCAACATGACCCATCGTGGTGGCACGCCCGGCGCGATGGCCTTTGAAAGGGTTGAGGAGCTCCTCCGCAGCCGCCGGACACCGGCAAGTGGGAAGCAGTACGTCCAGGTGGTAATCTTTGCTACCGACGGCATCTTCAACGTCTGTGGTAGCGAGATTGGTCAAGAGCCTTGTCCATGGGGCACCAAGGTTAATGGAAATGTAGCCCAGAATCTTGTGTCCGGCCGACCAATTTGGCAGGCACAGCAAGTTGCCGCGCGGATCAAGGCAACATGGGCCGCTCCAATGGCGGTTCCACCCCAAATCTATATGGTCACGCTTGTACCAAACTGCTCCTCCCTGACGCCTGACGAGGATTGTTTCACCACCACCGGCTTGCCCGAGATGAGCAGCGGCACTGGGTACTACTACAGCGCGCGTGATGGATCTTCACTCGACGGCGTGTACGGCCAGATCGGTAACGCGATCCCCCAGCCAGGTTGCCGCCCCGGTGAAAAGATCGATCCGGCGGTCGGCGCTCGCATGGTTGTGATGCAGCCGAATAATCCGACGTCCGCCATCCCAGTAGAGGCCGATAATGATGGGGTTTGGCGCGTCACGGGCGTAGAGGCCGGCCAATATGTCGTCAAGGTCGATCCAGCCTACGCCGCGCGCAGCCCTGAGGATAACCTGTGGCGTACATACAGCCGCGTGCGCAACTGGTACGACTTGAACGAAGAGACACAAGCCTCCATCTTGATCAACCCGCAGTTCCCCAACGGCGCCACTGTCTACAGTGAGGTCCGCGTCTCGATGCCCATAGGCACCGATGAAGCGCCAGTTGACGGCTGCAACTCTGGGCGAAACTCACGCTAATGCAGCCTTAACCAGGCCCCCTTTAGCACGATGCACCTCCACCAAAGCAGACTAGGGACCTTCCTGGTCTGCTTTGATGCAGGAGTTTCCGGTCTTTCTACCAGGTACCGTTGATATATCGACGTTGCCGTCCCCCCCACATACAATCCATTTGCCCCCCGCAGCGGATCAGCCCTCCGCCGGGCGCTTGGGCGTACCAAGCATCTTCGCTTTTTGTGCAGTTCACCCTTGTTCGAACGCCCCTTGGAGACCCGACTAAGCCGCGGCACCGGAACGGTTGGCAGTGGCGGAGCGCATATCAGGAGAAATCAACAAATGAAGGCAAGTCCTCGACGTCCAGTGGCCCTCGGCGCCTGTCTGCTTGTGCTAGCACTATGCCTTGGCTTGTGGCCACAACCAACCTCAGCTGTCCGGCTAAAGGTTCCGCTCGCCGATCGAAACCCATCGTTTGGTGGTGGCCGATTTTTTCGCACTGGTCTAACTCAGGATCAGCCGCCGGCCACCACCGGCGGCGTCCAGCTTGTAACGGTGCAGGTGCAGCGCGAGTGGGACTCCATCGAACGCTTACCCAGGCATCTCAGCTCGCACACCAGCGCCGTGTACCGCGATCGTATCTTTGTAGTGGGCGGGAAAACATTCGACTCTGCTTCGCCTCCGGCGGTCACGAAAACGGGCGAGTTCTTTGCCACCCGCATCGCTAACCTGGCGACCGGCGCGTTACGGCCCTGGACCGAGCAGCCGGCCCTACCCCCGCTGCCAGTGGCACTATCGGATGCGGCGAGCATCGTCGTGACAGTCGGCAGCCAGCCGTACCTGTTTGTGCTCGGCGGTCAAACCATGAGGGGAAGCACACTCGACGATGTCACCACAAGCCGCATCTTTTATTATCCAATTAACACGGACGCCAATGGCAACCTTGTCGTCCATCCTGCGTGGGGTGAAATTGGCGTTACAGATCAGCGGCAGCGTTTACCTCAAGGAACCTTCTTGAGTGAAAATCCCGCTGCGGATAACCGCGGTGGCGGTGCGCGTGGTATGGGGGTGGCCACCACGACCATTAACGGTACGCCCTACATCTACGTATTCGGCGGATTGAACCGTATTGATCGGAGGCAGGCTGGCGGATACACTGACAAATTTCTGAGTGAAGTATGGCGGGCCTCGATTTCCGGCAGCGGCCAAAACCTCACCCTCAGCTGGAGCGCCGACCCAGTATCGCAGATTGACGGCGCAAACGCAGTGCCGCTTGAGGGAGCCGCGGCGGTAACCTTCCAGCATCCCGACACAACCATTAAGGACCTAGGCGTCTATCTGATCGGCGGCACGCGCTGTATCAGCAACTGCGACGACGCTCCGGTGCGCGAGCAGGAGCAGGCAGCGTACGTCGCGCACATCCGAACCGACGGATCCATCACCTGGCTACCTAAGGGCTCTATGTCACTACCCCGCTCAGCCCACGACGCGATTCAGGCCAACGGCCAGATCCTGGTCCTTGCAGGACGTGAAGACGGTCAGCCGTCGGTTCGAGGTGGGCAAGGCTTCGTGGGTGCGCCTGTTGGGACGCGGCAGCGCACTGTAGCTGACGATCTTTCGTTGTATTACGACCCCAGTGCGCCGACCGAGCCGAACTTCAACCTCACCACAGGCTATCTTGGCAACGCGGGCGCGCGTATGAACCATTCGATGGAGACGTTGAGCGGCAGCTACTATGGGCAATACGTATACATGATTGGTGGCCAGGTTCTAGGCTCCAACAATGACATCATCCAAGCAAGTAATCAAGTCTGGGTCGGCAATCTCAACACGCCGCCCGAGCCGAACGATACCTTCGTTCCAGATGGCAAATACTACTCCAAGGTCTACGATTTCGGGCCCGACGCCCAATACTTCAACTTATACTGGACGACGATTTTCAAGCGGGATGCCAGCAACAGCATCATTCCTGGCCAGAAAATCGAGATGCAGTACCGGACCAGTAACGACGGCCAAACCTTTAGCCCCTGGAGCACAGCCGTTTTATCGAATGACGGGCAGAACAGCATCGCGCTTCCGAGCGGCACCAGCGCGCGCTATCTCCAGTTTGTCGCCACGCTGTACCGCTCCAGTACGGATCTCCTGGGAGCGCCGGTCCTGGATAAGGTTGAGCTAGAAGTTAATCGCACTGGCTTTCCGAACTTGCGCTTCGACTCGCAGGCTCCGCTCAAAATACCTTCGATCACGCTGACGACCAATATCGCGCCCGAGGTCACAATCACCAACCAGCCGTTCTCAGAAACGGTTCCGGCACTTGACGCCAACTGGGATGACGAGGGCTGGTTCTACGTGATTATGTATAAGCTCGCGCCCGGCGAAGCGGTACCGAGGGCTGGCTGGCCGACCTTTGGCGACCCAGGTATCGCGTTTACGGCGGTAAACAGAGCTTCATTGCCCGCCGGCGCGCGCTTCCTCATTCCGCCCACCGAGTGGCACCAGTGGTGCGCAACAGCGCCGAGCTGCCCCAAGGCCGATAACACATACTGGCACAGCCAGTTCACCGCGACCGGCGAGTACAAAGTGTATCTGATGGTCGACGCCAACGACACCGAAGCCGGGTGGGGCGACGTCAAGGAGTCCGACGACCTCAGCCAGGGCGAGGCCGACAATGTTAGCGGGCCGCACACAGTCAACGTGCTTGAGGCAATGAAGAAGCTTTACGCACCGTTCGTGGCTAGGGCCGGCACAACAACCTCAGCGGCAGCAGACGTGCCTACCGGACGCATGCCCTGGCCCCAGCCGATCAAATAGCCGCATAGCACGGCTCGGTGGCTGCCCAAAGTACCAACCCGCTTTAGGGCTAGCGCGTGAGTGAGGAGCAGAGCCTTCCTCCCTATAATGCCAGGGCAACACAACAGGTTGCCCTGGCATTGTTTATACATTCACACGTACACCCACGTCACCCACACGCGTCGAGCATTCCACAGCGTACGATACGAAAGGAACAGGTAGTTCACCATGCGTCGAGGCAGCAGTAGTCTACTCATCATCATCGGCCTATTCTTGCTCCTGGCGGCGGGCGCGGCGGGCGTCCTAATGTTCTACGGGCAAATCCCCGGCACAGCCGCCGCGCCAACCGTACTTCCGCCCACACCCGAGCCGCAGGTCGCGCGCGTTAAGGCGGAGATCGATATCCAGGCCGGGACGGTTTTGACCAGCACCGAGGGGCTGCTGTCGACCGAGATGGTGCCCGCGAGCCAATTCATCGGCGGCGTCAACCTAGGCAGCGTCGAGGAAGCCCTCAATATGGTCGCCACCACGACGATCAAGGCGACCGAGCCCGTTCGCAAGGATCAGTTCCGCAAGGCCGGCCTGGCCCAGAAAATCCCAGCGGTCAAGGAAGGCGAGCAGTCGGTCAAGGCGTTCCCGCTCCAGGTCGACAGCTTGTCGGGCGTCGCCGACCTCGTCCAGCCTGGTGATTTCGTCGACGTGCTGGCCTCCTTCAACCTGGACGTTTCAACCTTTACCCCTGGTGTTCCTTCGGGTGAGACCGGCGCGGTCTCCTCGGTTATCGAGCGGCCGACCAACGAGGGCACGACCAAGGTGCTGCTGCAGGATGTCGAGGTTCTTGACGTGATCAAGCCTGCCCCGCCCGAGGGCGAAGCGTCGGCAGCCCCGCAGCCAGACGCGCCTCCAGCTGAGGGCGCTGCGCCCGCGGTCCCACCGACCACCGCCAACACCTTGCGAACTGGCAACTGGGTCATCGTCATCGCCGTAAGCAACCAGGAAGCTGAAGTGCTGCGCTTCGCCCTCGACCGTGGTATCGGTATCACCACCATCCTACGTCGAGCCGGCGACCACACAACCGAGCGAACGGTGGGTGCGACAATGCGCATCTTGGTTGACAACTTCGGTATGCCGATGCCAAGCTTCCCGCAGGTCGTCCAGCAGCCGGCCGGGGTTAAGATCGAGGGCGTGCCGGAAGTGCCACAAGTCAAGACACCCGCCTTCGCGCCGACTGTTACTGCGAATCCGTAATCTTTAGCGACTCGACGGAGAAGCTCATGGCTGAACATGACGATAAGATCAAGGTCATTATCGCGGATGATGTGGCGGAGACGCGCGAAATTCTCGAGAAGGCGCTCTACTTCGAAAAAGATATAGTTGTCGTCGGCAAGGCTGCCAACGGACGCGAAGCGGTCCAGCTCTGCAAGCAGCACCAGCCCGATGTCGTGTTGATGGATATCAACATGCCTGAGCTGGACGGCATTGGCGCTACCGAGGCGATTATGGCCCAGGTGCCCGGCACGCAAGTCATTATCATGAGCGTGCAGAGCGAGCAGGAATATCTGCGACGGGCAATGCTGGCCGGCGCGCGCGAATATTTGATCAAGCCGCCGGACACGGATGAGCTGGTTCGCAGCATCCGCCACGTGTATAAGCTGCGGGCCTCCGCTCCTCGACTGGCAGGCAGCCCGGCTGAGACCGCAGCTCAGCGCTCGGATCAGGGCAAGATCGTCGCCGTGTTCAGCCCCAAGGGCGGCTCGGGCTGCACGGTAGTCGCCGCCAACATGGCCGTCGCCCTCAAGCAGATAACGAACAAGCGGGTAGCCCTGGTCGACGGCAACCTTGTCTTTGGCGATGTCGGCGTGGTCATGAACATCGTCGCCAACAAGACGATTATCGATTTGGCGTCGCGCGTCAACGACCTCGATGCCCAGCTGATCGGCGATGTTACAGTGCCGCACGCGTCACAAGTGCGCGTCCTCCTGGCGCCGCCCGACTCGCAGAGCGGCGAGGCGATCACACCCGACCAGCTGCGCACCGTGCTTGATAGTCTGCGTAATCAGTTCGACTACATCGTCGTGGATACGCAGACGGCCTATGACGACCGAACGCTGACGATCCTCGACGTCGCCGACCGCATCGTCGTGCTAATGACACTGGAGCTGCCGGCGATCAAAAACGTCAAGCAGTTTTGCGAGCTTGCCGGCCCGCTTGGCTATAACGACGACAAGCTGATGCTCGTGCTCAACAAGGCCGACTCTCGGCTTGGAATCCGGGCTGAAAGCATCGAAAGCCAGATTCGGCACAAGGTGTCGGCCCAGATTGGAAACGCTGCCTACGAGATGACACTTTCGCTCAACCAAGGCGTGCCTCTAGTGATCGACCGGCGTAACCACCCGGTAGCCCGTGACATCATGGCACTCGCCGCGCTAACGGCGAACGCACTGAACCCGGGGCAAGCTGAGGCTGCCGTCGGAGCAGCGGCGAGTGCCGCCCCGACAGCGGCGTCCGAAACAAACAAGGGTCTCTTCGGCCGGCTTTTGACCAAGCGCTAGACCACCAGCCTCACCCGCGGCGCCGTAGGTGAGGCCCATTCCCGACTAAAATCCTGCCACGAGGTATAGCATGTCGTTGTTGAAACGGATTGGCGAGCCTGGGGCGCCGACGCCCGCGCCCCACGCCGCCGCCCCAGCCCAAAGGCCGGCCGCAGCCGCTCCCGCCCGCCCTTCGCTACGCGAGCCCGACCAAGCGAAGACGGCCGAGATTCGCCGCAAAGTCCAAGAGCGGCTGGTCGAAACGCTCGACCCACGCGCCGACACCAACAATACGGCGCTGATTCAGCGGCAGGTTGACGAGCTGCTGACGGGTGTGCTGGACGGTGAAGGCGTGATCATGGGTCGCTCCGAGCGTGCACGGCTGCTTGAAGTTATCCTGCACGATATTACCGGCCTTGGTCCGCTCGAAGACCTGCTCGCCGAGCCAGACATTAGCGAGATCATGGTCAACGGGCCACGGCAGATTTATGTCGAGCGCAAAGGCAAGCTGCAAAAGGTACCGACGACGTTCCTCAACGAAGAGCACGCGCAGCGCATCATCGATCGCATCATCGCTCCCCTTGGCCGTCGTGTCGACGAGTCGTCGCCAATGGTTGACGCCCGCCTCAAGGACGGCTCACGCGTCAACGTGATTATTCGACCAATTTCCTTGCTCGGCCCGGTTATCACGATCCGCAAGTTTGCCAAAGAGCGCATCACGATCGAAGACATGATCCGCTTTGGCACAGTGACGCGAGAGATGGCGGATCTTCTGAACGCTTGTATCAAGGCACGGCTGAACGTCGTCGTGGCGGGTGGTACTGGCTCCGGCAAGACCACTACGCTCAATATTTTGTCGGGCTTTATTCCCGACGACGAGCGGATTGTGACCGTCGAGAACGCAGCGGAGCTGCAGCTGCGCCAGGACCACGTTGTAACGCTTGAGTCGCGGCCACCGTCGGTCGAAGGCACCGGCGAGGTCACGATGATGGACTTGATCATCAACTCGCTCCGTATGCGTCCCGACCGTGTGATTGTAGGTGAGTGTCGCGGTGGCGAAACGCTGGCGATGCTTCAGGCAATGAATACGGGCCACGATGGCTCCTTGACGACGCTGCACGCCAACACGCCGCGTGATGCGGTTTCGCGTATCGAAACCATGTGCATGATGGCGGGAATGGACCTGCCGATCAAGGCGATTCGTGAGCAGACGTCGTCGGCGGTTGACCTGATTGTGCAGCAGTCACGCCTCAAGGATGGCTCGCGCAAGATCATCAACATCACCGAGGTCGTCGGTATGGAAGGCGACAATATTCAGCTGCAGGACATCTTTTTGTTCGAGCAGACAGGCGTTGACGAGCGCGGCAAGATCGTGGGCCGGCTGCGGCCCACGGGTGTGCGGCCCCGCTTCATTGAAAAGTTCGAAGCGTACGGTATCTACCTGCCGCCGGGCATCTTCGGAACGGGCGACCGTCTTATGTAACGCCGGCGCTGGGTGGCTTTGGTCACCGGCGCACTAGCTAGCGATGTTCAGGAACGTTCAATGAACTACCCAATTATTCTGATCGGCCTCGTGGTTTGTATCGCAATCGGCCTGTTGATCGTCGTGCGCCTGCTCACTAAAGGAGCGCCGAACGTCGACGATCGTCTGGCTCAGTTCACGGGCGGCGCGACCACGGAAGAAACACCCGACTTGCGGACGCGAGTTGACGCAGCGGTGACAAAGACCGAGCGCGGCTCACGCATCGCACGCGACCTTGCACGTGCCGATCTTAAGCTGACCGCGGGTGAGTTCGTGTTGCTCAAGCTCGCGGGGGCCGCGGCCATGGCCGGTGTCGTAGCTTGGCTCTCAGTACGGTTCATGGGCGAGTTCAACTTAATGGCGAGCTTTGGCGGCCTGATCTTGGGCGCTGCTATCGGCTCGTTCTTCCCCGACATCTACGTGAAGATGCGGGCGAAGTCGCGCGTGACAAAGTTCAACAACTCGCTGGCCGATACAACGGCGATGCTCGCGAGCTCGCTCCGCTCAGGCTACTCGCTGCTCCAATCGATGGACCTCGTGTCCAGGGAAGGCAGTGGCCCGGTTGCCAGCGAGTTCCGCCGAGTGGTGCAAGAAGTAGGCTTGGGTCTTAGCACGGAAGCAGCGCTGGCTAACTTGCTGCGACGCGTGCCGAGCGACGACCTCGACCTGATGATCACCGCGATCAATATTCAGCACGAGGTCGGCGGTAACCTGGCATCGATCCTGGAGAGCATCGCTCACACCATCCGCGAACGTGTCCGCATCAAAGGCGAGATTCGAACGCTCACAGCACAAGGTCGCATTTCAGGCTACGTCATTACAGCGCTTCCGGTGGGTCTCGCAATCTTTATGACCGTGATCAACCCCGGCTTTATGATGCCGATCTTTACCTGGGGCTTGCCGCCCAAGGCATGGTGCTGCTTACCCGTTACGTCGGGCGCGATGATTATCGCCGGCTACTTCGCGATCATGAAGATTGTCGACATCGATGTCTAGCTCGCGTACGGCTGGCCTGTTTTTACACACTGCTTAACCCTGCCGCCCTGGAAAGAGTTGGCGGAATACCCCAGGATACGGCTGGGGAGCCCAATCGAACACTGCTTTAGCGAGGAAAGAAAGTAATGATGATGATCGTTATTTTTGGCGCCATTCTGCTCTTTGGCGTTCTGATCGTCGTCCTGGGCGTCGTTCAAAGCCGCCAAACCTCGGTAATCGACGACCGATTAACAACGTTTACGGAACGGACGCGCAGCCTGGAAGAGCTCGAGCTTGAGCTGCCTTTTAGCGAGCGCGTGCTGCGCCCGTTGATCCAAGGTGTTTTGGCGGCCTTTGGCAAAATGTCGGCGCAGAAGAACGCCGCCAAGGTCAAGCAAAACTTGGAGCAAGCCGGCAACCCCGGCAATCTCACCCCCGCGATGTTCGTGGGCGTACGCATGACGGTTGGCCTCGTGATGCTGGGGGTCGGCTACTTCCTCGGCGTGTTGATGGCGGTGCCGCTGATGAACCAGCTGATGTACACTGTCATTGGTGGCGCGATCGGTTACGTCTTTCCCGGTATCTGGCTGGACCGCAAGATCAAGGCGCGCAAGCACAATATTCTCAAGTCGATGCCGGATGCGCTGGACCTGCTGACGATCAGCGTCGAGGCCGGCCTAGGCTTTGATCTCGCATTGCAGCGGGTGGCCGACAAGTGGGAAAATGAGCTCAGCAAGGAATTTAACCGCGTCCTCAGCGATACCAGGTTGGGCACTCCACGCCGAGACGCCATGCGCATGATGGCGGATCGCTGCGGCGTCGAGGACCTGACGAACTTTGTGCAGGCAATCATTCAGGCGGAGCAGCTTGGCGTGAGTATCGGCAAAATCTTGAAGGTGCAGTCGGAGCAGATGCGCATTCGGCGGCGTCAGCGCGCGGAGGAGCTCGCGCACCAGGCGCCGATCAAGATGCTCTTCCCGATGGCATTTCTCATATTCCCGTCGATCTTGGTGGTGATCCTCGGCCCCGCACTTCCAAAGCTCCTCGGCGCATCGGCACTCGGCGGCTAAGGATGTACCGCATCGTCAACACCACACGCGACACGACCCTAGCCGCACGAGCTGAGCAAGCGCGCTCGTATTGGGCGCGCCTGCGGGGGCTGATGTTTCGCAGCACTTTGCCGGAGGACGGTGGGATGGTTATCGAGCCGAACAATAGCGTCCACACATTCTGGATGCGCTTTCCGATCGACGTCGTCTTTGTCGACCGCCAAGATCGGGTGGTTGGGCTCGTCAACGCCATGCCTCCAAACCGGCCATACGCCGGAGCGCGCAAGGCCCGGCGTACAATCGAGCTTCCCGCCGGTACGATTGCACGCACCAACACGGAAATTGGCGATACTCTGCGCTTCGAGACCGTTGAGGTGGAGGCACGCCGGCCAACAGATCACTAGGCTATAATTAATCCCGCAGGGCAAAAGAACCGGTGCAAGCCGGTTCTTTTTGTTTTTATCAGCGTGACTGACATCTTGCGTCCGCCGTCGCTCGTCGTTCGCTTTTACCCGATTGACATGCATGAGCCGGATTGCCTATACTCCTACCGAGAGTCGTTGGAAGGTAAAAGCTTAACATGCAGATGTCGTTGCCCCCTCGTCACGCGCCCATGACCGACCCCGTTCCACCACTCCTTAAGTTAGGCTACGCAGCGCTGCATGCAGCTCACGAGATCCAGGCGGAAGCACTGTTCCGCCGGGCCGTGGAGCTCGACCCACTATCGGAGGCGGCGTGGCGTGCGCTTGCCGATACACAGTTTGGTGCGCGCCGGGGTATTTGCCTGCGTTGGGCCGAATACGCCGCGGCGCAGCAGGGTACCACAGCCAAGCGAGCACTGCGGCCGGGGCAACGACGACCAGCGCTGGCTCGCCACTATCGAGCAGCCGGCGCTGCCGTAGGCTTCGCGCTGCTCCTGGTAATCGGTACGGATATAGCCTATCGCGAGCGCTACTTACCCGGTGTGCGGGTTGGCTCAACGTATCTGGAGTACCAATCGGCAGCCGATGGGGCTCGTGTAGTACACGAGCGGCAGCGAGCGATGGCGCAGCGGGTGCTTACGCTCAGGACTGCACAGACACGGATGGACGTGCCTTTGTCCACGCTCCTCCAAGAGCATCCGATCCCGCTCCCACGTGCCGCATTTGCCTATGGGCACGAGCCGTCGGTTATGCGCCGTGCCATGACGAGATTCCGGGCCTTTGCGGGCTTTAAGCATGTTGTCGACGATACAGTGCCGAGCCAAGTAGCAGTGGATGCGGCTGTCGCACGTTTCGCGCGGCAGGTTGAGCGGGAGCGTCGCGATGCGCAACTGAGGCACACCCCGACGGGCTGGCAGATCGAGCCCGAGATCACAGGCCGCGCCCTTGACGAGCAGCAGATGGCGCTGGGGCTGGCACGGCTGGTCGATACAGCTGACGTACAGGTGGAAAGCAGTGTGCTCACGGTTGAGACGCAGCATGTACCACCAACCCGCGTTGCGGCTGACCTCGAACCTTTGCGGCAACACCTCAATACTCTCGCCGCCCAGCCACTCATGGTTCTGGCCGGGGACCAGCGTTGGACGTTGGATCGGTCCCTGCTAATGGACGTTCATGCTGCGACGAGCACGGAAGCACTCGAGCCTAGTCAGCGCTTGATCCATGAGCAGATCGAGCAGATTGCTCGGCAGGTCGTGGTAGCGCCGCGGCCCTCGCACTTGGTCCGCGAAGGTGGCCGAGTGCGGTCGATCATGCTGGGGCAGGCCGGGCACGAGCTAGATCGTGATGTTGCGGTCCGACAACTGACGGTGGCATTGACGACAAACGCCGAGAGCGTCCAGCTAGCGCTGCGCGATCTCCCACCCCCGCCGGGAGAAGCCGAGCAGCTCGGGCTGATCGAAGAGCTTGGACGCGGCGAGTCCCAGTTTTTGACGTACTCCTCGTCGGAGCGCGACGCCAATGTTCAAACGGGCGGCGCCGAGATCGACGGCGTGCTGATTGCGCCCGGGCAAACGTTCTCGTTTACCCAGACAATCGGCGATATTACGTGGGAAGAGGGCTATCGGTGGGGGGAGATGATTGAAGCTGGAGTGGTAGTGCCGTCGCTTGGCGGCGGCATTTGCCAGGTCTCGACGACAATGTTTCGCGCAGCGTTCTGGAGCGGTTTGGAAATCATCGAGCGGCATCACCATACGTGGCGCCTGCCGTGGTACGAGGTTGACGCGCCGCCGGGCATGGACTCGACTATCGCGCTCGGGGGACCGGACCTTAAGGTCCGGAACAACACGCAGCATCACATTTTGATTAAGGTCGAGACCGACCTCGAGCAGAAGCGACAGACCGTGATTATTTATGGCACGCGAGATGGCAGGCGCGTCGCCATGGAGCCCATCGTCGGCGGCAACATTGGTGTGCGGCGGCACGTCATACAAGGTGACGAAGCTGTTGTGGACGAAACGTATATGAGCTATTACACGCAATAAAGTGGCAGCTGCGGAATTCCGGCATGGCCGAAGCATGGCCAACACCGCACCGCAGTCGTCAACAGAACTGAGAGAGGAGCGGAACAGGTGGACGAACGGTACCGTGAGCCTAGGAAAATAGATGAGCGGGCGCAGCAAGACCCAATTGATTGGCCGATTGTACTGCGCACCACGGCGCGCTGGTTGCTGGTCATTGGTGCGCTATACCTTGTCGGCTGGATATTATGGCGAGCAGGTACAAGCACGACACCCTTTATTATTGGTCTCGTTCTGGCCTACCTGCTGCTGCCGATTGTAAAGCGCCTCGACCGCTGGATGCCGCGCTGGGCCTCGATCACAGCGGTCTATCTCGTTGGGCTCCTCGTGCTCGAGGTGCTGATTGTGTTTGTTGTTCCGCCCGCGGCCAACCAAATCGAGCAGTTTGTCCGCAACGTACCCGGGTGGTTCGAGCAGGGCAACAGCTTCGTCAACGAGCAGATCTTGGAGTTCAACGAGCGGGCATCGCCTGAAGTTCGCCAGCAGGTGGAGCAGCAGGTCAACAATATCCAAAATACGGTCCAGCGCAACGCCAGCACCTATGCGCAGCGGGCGGCGACGTTCGCACTCAATAGTGTAATTGGCATCTTTGAAACAATTACGTTTCTGCTCGGCTTCCTGGTCATCCCGTTTTTCTTGTTCTATATCTTGGTCGACAGCAACAAGCTCCCAGATGCCATCAATACGTTGTTGCATCCACGAATCCGCGCGGACTTTTGGAACATCTGGCAGATTGTCGACGGGACGATGGGCCGCTACATTCGAGGTCAACTGCTACTTGGCTTGATCATTGGCGCGGCGTCGTTCATCGGGCTAACTGTGCTCAACTTGCTCGGCTTCGAGGTGCCCTACACGGTGCTGCTCGCAATTATTGCCGGCGTCGGAGAGCTCATACCTGTGATCGGACCAATCCTCAGCGCCATCCCTGCGATTATCGTCGCGATTGGAAGCGGGCCCCAGACGGTTATCGCCGTAATCATCCTCTACGCGCTGATCCAGCAGCTCGAAAATCAAATCCTGGTGCCGCGGATCGTGGGCGATACACTGCGGCTCCACGCGGCGCTGCTGATGGCGCTGCTGGTTTTAGCGGGTGCCGTTGGTGGGCTCGGGCTGGTCATCCTGTCGGCTCCGCTCGCAGCGATCGGACGGGACGCATTCGTGTACTTGCACCGCCGGCTGCGCGAGCCACCCCAGCCACCCGAGGTTGCAATTAATGGACTTGTGGAGGAAGAACGCGAGCCTGAGCCAGCACGCCGCCGCCGGCCAGTCGTATCCTAATCGTACGCGGGTCCCACGGGAAATGAGGACCCGCGTCCCGTTGACGCTCGATCAGCCGATCCGTATAATGCCCCCATTATTCAGGTCTCCATACGGTGTCGGAGGGCAGCAACGCGATGATTCATAGCTTTCTCGCCGATCTTCTTGATCATCCCAAGGTAGTTGAAACCCAGCAGCATATGCATCACTCTATCTCGAAGCATGATCATCTTGCTCGTACGGCCCGTATTTCGTACAAGTTGGCACGTCTGATGCGCGCGGATATTCGCATCTGTGTTCGAGCCGCGATGATTCATGACATCGACTCGCGGCTTGGCACATTGAAGACGCATGGTCGAATCGCGGCGACCTGGGCTGCGGCGCAGGGCGAGTGCGACGAAGTTTGTCATGCGATTGAAACGCATATGTATCCGTTCGGACCAAAGCCACGGACCAAGGAAGCTTGGGTTGTTTCGCTCGCCGACAAGGCTGCATCGCTGACTGACCTTACAGTGATGGTCAGCGGAATAATGACGGGACGAACATGGCAACGCCGCCGGCAGCTGAAGCAGTCCGATCCGCACTTCGTGGTACGGCAGCAGCTGAGACATCGACGCGTCGCGCGGTATAGGTAGATACAAGTCCCAGCCAAATAAGCCCAAACACGAAAACATCCCTAAGGTTGCGGGCCTCAGGGATGTTTCTTGTATAGCAACACATCGTCTGCTAGTGGCGACGGAAATGGTCGAGGATTGAGCCACCCGGCTGGAGCTTGTGTAGCAAGCGGAGGATATACTCTTCGCGGCCGGGATGCTTATCGATCCGGAGGTCGTAGCGATCGTTGCTGTACACGGCGCCCCAGGTGTTTCGGGCGTCCTGCGACACAAAAAGCTCTAGCTCACGCGCCTTGGCCTCTAAAACAGGATGCAGCTCTTCAGGGGTTCGTGCCGTTGCAAGGTCTTCACGCTTGATGCTCAAGATGTCCTCGACAAAAGCTATTGTCTGAATACTACCCAAAGTGTAATTCCAACCATGCCGCGCCGCAACAGGGCGAGATTACGCAAAAGTGATCGTTCGGCGGGCGGCGCAGGTGCTAGCCAAAGCTACCGCCGCCCGATCCGCCGCGATCACCACCACCACCTCCGCCACCGCCACCACCACCACCTCCGCCACCGCCACCCCAAGAGCCGCCACTACCGCCCGAGTCACCCCAGGAGCTGCCACTACCACCCGAATCACCCCAGGACGAGCTGCTCCCCCCCGAGTCACCCCAGGACGAGCTGCTCCCCCCCGAGTCACCAAAAGGACCGTCGTCCAAGGGCGAGTTGAATGGACCACCTTGGTCGCGTGGTGGGGTCGGCGGCATCATTATGATCGGCGGGAAGATACCTCCACCCCAGCCGCCATATCGTCTACGACGCCGGGCGCGGGGCACCGGAACACCGAATGGATCGGGCCCGTAGCTGGCGCCGCGGCCATAGCTGGGTCGATACCCACGAGCTTGGCGCGATCGCGCTGACGCGCGAATAATGTTGAAGGCGATAAAGAGAAACAGCAGCACGACAAAGCAGAAGATGATATCGAAGCCACCAGCAGCCGCTCCAGGAACCGGCGCCGTGTTGGGAGTAACTCCGCGATCGGGCGCAACGCTCCTGGGTGGCGCGGCAGCCTGAGGCGACCGGAACGTGGCATTCGCAGCTAGAATCGCGCGCGGGAACGTCGCCTGAACATCGAGCTCGTTCCCTTGCACCGGCTGCGTCAGCTCCCAACGGACAGGATTACTGTCGGAGACTAGGCGCACAGGCGCCCCACTCGCCTCAAGCCGTAGCTCAGACGCGTTAACCTGCTGCGGAAAACGAATTTCGACGCTGCCATTACGAATCTCCGGAGCGTCAGCGCCACGCCAAAAGAAAGACCAGTCAAGCACTGCCTGATCACCACGCGCGTCGAGCGCCGCCACGACAGTGTACGCGATTGTGAATGTATGGCGATTGGCTGATGGATCGGCGAACCAGAGCTGTATCTGCGCCTCCTCGCCGGTATCGGAGCCGGTGAAGGTACCAGGCGTATTAACGCCGGGCCGATAGGGCTGCCCATCCTCGAAGACCTGCACATTCCGCACGCGGCCCGCGTCAGCGGTGTTGAAGGTACGGTTCATGCGGCGCAGAGGACCCTGATCCACGACTAACACCTGCCGTTCCTGGACGCGCATGCTCCCATCAGGATTGATATCGACACTTGTGTCGTACTGCTCCCAATGCACCCGCACCTGATTTTGGCCGGCTACTGGCAGCGGCAGCAGGAGCACGAAAAACAGAACCACCCATCTATAGCGCATAGGACTGATCCTTCCAGCAATTGATTGTACGTCGCGGCCTG
>JADDQE010000104.1 GCA_016781525.1 bacterium
TTCGAAGATAACCGCCGAGGCTGGTCGCATTTCGCGCAGCAACCTTTATTCTGGCTGTTGCCGCTCGTGATTGGTATCGGCATCGGCGCGCTACTGCTGGGACCGCTGCACGGCCTATTGGCATGGAGTGATGGGCATCGCCATGGTGACTACGGACGCGGCGCGGGTCTCGAGTCCCGCAGGCAGGCCGCGCCTGCCCGATCACACCATGGGACAGTGCAACCTGCGCCCCAAGTAGACTCGGGCGTTGGGCACGAATTTCGTGGAGCGCGAGGGCATGAGCGGGGCTTCAGCGGCCTCAGCTGGCCATTTTTTTCGCCGCGGCTTCTCGTTCCGCTGCTGCTAATCGCTGCGGGAGCGTGGCTCCTGGGGCGGCGACCGCGCGGGGCACGGAGCTGGAACAGCGCGGGAACATCCCGCCAGGAACGGGTTCAATCCGAGCCCGGCAGTCAACCCACCGATGCTCCGCCATCCCGAACCAGCACTGACGAGTAAGATACGCCGGCCTTATATTTTTTGGATAAACAAGCTGCCTGCAGCCGTAGAACAGACTCTACGGCTGCAGGCAGTCTGGCGTCGTCGTACGAGCAGCTATTGCCTTGTGGTGTGGCCGTCAACTGCAGCTATGGCGCCGGAGCGCCGGTTTCCTGGTCCGCCACGCTGGGGCGGGCACCAAGGGTCACCTGCACCTCACGCCGCTCACCATTTTGGGCCACAACATCCAAGGTAACGGTATCACCAGGGCTGGTATTCAGCTCAAGGTAGGCAATCACATCTTCGGTCGAGGTTAGCTCCTCGCCGTTAATTGCCGTCACGACCGCTGGCTCGGTCAGTCCGCCCTGCGCCGCGGGACTATCCGCACCACCCGGCCGCATCAAGATACCGGCACTCGGCAGATTCTGCTGCTCGGCGGCAAAGGTCGACACTTCCACCATCTGGACTCCGAGATATGGATGTTGGTAGCTGCCCTCGGCAATCAGCACCGGTACGATCTTCTTGATCAAGTTCACCGGGACTGCGAAGCCAATCCCTGAGCTCGTGCCACTCCGCGACAAGATCGCCGTATTCATACCAATCACGCGACCGGCCGAGTCAAGCAAGGGCCCGCCGGAGTTACCCGGATTGATCGCGGCGTCGGTCTGAATCGCTCCGCCAATCGCGTACCCGCCGGTCCGCTCCTCGATAGTACGGTTCACGGCGCTGACGATTCCGTTCGTCACCGTACGCTCCTGGCCCAAGGGGTTACCGATCGCAATCGTCATTTGACCGACGCGCAGCTGGCTGGAGTCTCCCAAGGCGACCGGCTGCACACCTTCGGGCAGCTCGTTCACGTCGACCACCGCAATATCGCTATCGGGGTCGGTGCCGACCACTCGACCCAGCGTCTCAAACAGCCCCCCAAACGAGACGAGTACTTCGTTATTGGGCGCGCCTTCCACGACATGGTTATTGGTAACAATATGCCCCTCTGTGTCGATCAGAAAACCCGAGCCGAGCCCGCTCCCCGTGCTGATCGCAACAACAGCCGGACCCGCCCGATTGTTCACCTCTTCGATGATCTGCTCAACTGCGATGGGAGCGGCTTCCGCCCCGTTCGTGGCTGGCGAGGCCTGCGCACCCGATGTTATCGCTCCGGCCGACTGACCATTTTGGGCCGCCCCCGCTGCCGCTCCCGAGGCGGCAACTGTGGCGCCTTCCGACGCAGCAACTTGAAGCGGCGTCGCTGGCGCCGAGTGGGATGCGGTTGCCGTCGCTTGGGCGACCGCGGCCACGCTCTCCTGCGCCGATGCTCCTGTTGTCGCCGCTCCTTCGTCAGTTGTCGTCGCCTCCCCAAGGGTACAACCTGCCAGCGCAACTGCGAGCAGCATACCGCTGATGAGGGGTTTCTTGGAAAAGATTGCCATCGTTCACTCCTCCACCTACCGTGCCTTTTAGCCCGACCCGTGAGCAACTCAGGGACCAAGAATGCCAGCACAAGCGGCCCCAGTGGCGAAATTGATTGCACAGGCGCCATTCTTATCGTTTCCCCATAAATTCTGAACAATTTCTAAACAAGTTAGCGGTATCCTTGATTCGGGTAATGGCATAACCAGCAGAAGGGGAAGAAAGAGACATGAGCAATGTAGCAAAGATCGTCGCCGTGGGTCTGCTCGCGGTCGTGTTGGTCCTAGGTGCGCTGGCATACACAGTCCTGCGCAGGCCGGCGGAGGCAAGTGGACCGGTTACCGCGATTCCGATGGCTGCGAGCAGCGCAGCTACCGTCAGTGGCAGCGCCAGCACACAAAGCACAACAACTACCGCTGATTCAACCGGGAAGGCCCCCGCCGCATCTCCGTCGACGGCTGCAAGCGCGAGTTCGGCTCCAGTCGGCAGTGCTGCCGGGGCAGCGTCCGACGTGGTGATAGCGCAGATTGTTCCAGCGGAGTCGGAGGCGCGCTTTATCATCGACGAGGTACTCAACAATGCGCCCAAGACCGTGGTTGGGACGACGAACCAGCTCGCGGGCGAGATAGCGGTTGATCCACAGGACCCAAGCAAGACCCGCGTCGGCACAATTCAGGTGAACGCACGGACACTGACGACCGATAGCGAGTTTCGCAATCGGGCAATTAAGAACCGGATATTGAGCACGGACCAGTACGAGTTCATCACCTTCACACCCACGCAAATCACGGGATTGCCCTCAACGGGCGCGGTAGGGCAGACCTATTCATTTCAAATCGTAGGCGACCTCACGATTCGCGATGTGACCAAACAAGTAACCTTTGACGTCACGGCGACGCCGACATCCGAGACGCGGCTAGAAGGCACCGCGCAGACGACGATGCGCTACGCCGACTGGGGCATTACGATTCCACAGGTGCGGCAGGTCGCGAGTGTGAGCGACACAGTCCGCCTCGAGCTCGACTTCGTCGCGGTGCCGCAGTAAATTGGTTGTCGAGCGCGTAAGCCCGGAGATAGGTGTGGCGTGTCGACGACCCATCCTTCACCAGAACCGTAACCATGGCTCCGCAGCTGATGCAACGACGAGGGTGTTGTGAGTAAAACGATTTTAGTTGTGGATGATACGGCCAGCTTACGACGGATGGTGCAAAGCTATTTGACGCAGGAGGGCTTCCGGGTGGTGACCGCGGCCGACGGGCATGAAGGCCTGCTGGTGGCCCGGCAAGAACGGCCCGACCTCATCCTCCTCGATCTGATGATGCCCAATATGGGCGGCTATGATTTCATCCGCACGTACACCAAGGAGGGACAAGCGCCGATTATCGTCCTCACCGCGAAGCTAGAAGAGAACGACAAGGTCCTTGGGCTCGAGCTCGGCGCCGACGATTTTGTGACTAAGCCGTTTAGTCCCCGCGAGCTCACCGCGCGCGTGCGAGCGGTCTTGCGCCGCATGAGCCAGACCCCCAACGAGCAAGATCTCCTTCGCGCAGCGGATATTACGCTGGATCGCAACGGCCGTATCGTGACCGTTGGCGCCCGCCGGGTCGACTTAACGCCGTCGGAGTTCGACCTGCTGGCGACATTCATGTTGGCGCCAGGCCGGGCCTTCACGCGGCTGGAATTGCTGGACCGACTTCAGGGCGCGGCCTATGAAGGCTACGAGCGTACGATAGATGTCCACATCCGCAATCTGCGCGCCAAAATCGAGCCAGATCCCCGCAACCCGCGCTATGTGGAAACGGTCTTTGGGATTGGTTATCGATTTGCGGCGGGGTTGTAGCGGATGAGCTCCGTGAGGCATCCGGAGGGGCAGGAGCCGTCGCAGGCTCGCAGAGAGCATTGGCGGCCGCTCCTCGGCGTGCGCTCCCTCACGCTCAAGCTCACCGCGGCGTTTCTGGTGGTAGGACTCCTCGGCGCGTTGTTAGTCGCGGTCTTCGTCGGCCAACGTACCCAACGCGCATTCGATCAATTCGTCAGCGAGCGCGGTCAGCCAAGGCTGATGGCCGAGCTCGTCCGGCATTACCGCAGTAACGGCGGCTGGGCCGGGGTGGAGCAGGTATTTGAGCGACCTGATGCGAGGCAAGGTCCTGGGGGGCAGACGGCTCCGCGACCCGCGTTAGCCAACCCTGCCGGTCTGGTACTCGTGGGCAACGGCCGGCACCCGACCGGCACACGTGTGCAGCTCGACGAGCGGACGCGAGCGATGCCGATTATCGTCGACACCACCATCGTCGGCTGGCTCCTCGAGGGGTCTGGAGGACCGCTGCCTGGCCAGGGTTCGCCCGAAGCGGGCTTTCGGCAGCGTGTGACACGCGCAATTATCTATAGTGCCCTCGGCGCGGCAGCCGTTGCGCTCCTGCTTGGCTCCATATTGGCACGAACGCTGACGCGTCCGCTGCGGGAGCTGACGGCGGCAACCCAGGTAGTCGCGAAAGGAGCGCTGGGGCAGCAGGTCACCGTGCACTCGCGCGATGAGCTTGGCGTATTAGCGGGCTCGTTTAACCGCATGAGCACGGACTTAGCGCGTGCGAGCACCCTGCGCCGACAGATGACCGCGGACATCGCCCATGACCTGCGCACGCCCCTGAGCGTCATTCTTGGCTACACCGAGGCCTTGCGCGAGGGCAAGCTCCCCCCGGAGCAGGAGATCTTTGACACGCTGCACATTGAAGCGCAGCACCTCGGGCATCTCATCGACGATTTACGCACCCTGTCGCTCGCGGATGCAGGTGAGCTCACCCTTGCCCGCCAAGCTGTTACTCCCCAGGCGCTGCTTGAGCGCGCGGCTGCAGCGTATAAGGCGCAGACCCAGGAGCAAGGGATTGCTCTTGTTGTGGCGGTGGCGCCCGCGCTACCGGATGTTTTCGTTGATCCCGAACGCACGGCGCAGGTGCTTGGCAATCTCCTGAGCAACGCGCTGCGGTACACTCCCGCGGGCGGTACGATCACCCTGGCTGCGGAAAGATCCGGCACGTCCATCCACCTCTACGTTCGCGACACGGGCACCGGCATTGCGGCGGACGCGCTCCCCCACATTTTCGAGCGTTTTTACCGGGCAGACGCATCGCGACAGCAAGGGCAGGGCTCGTCCGGCCTAGGGCTAGCGATTGCGAAAGGCATCGTCGAGGCACATGGCGGCGCAATCACGGTCGATAGCAGCGTCGGCCAGGGCACAACCTTTACCATCACTATCCCCGTACCTTCCACCAGCGCATTGTCGTCGCAGCGCATGGCGGACCAGTAGCTCAGCTCGAACACGCTCTCGACCAATTACCCCGCTCAGCTGAAGACCTCGAACATTCGCCGGCGGTTACTCTGCTATATCCAGCGATGCATGAAAAATTCCGAAGCCGAGTCGCAATAGGCCTCCTCCAACTCGTTTCATGATCTCTGCAACCTTAGCTGCGGACCAAGATTCGAGCCCAACAGGCGGGTACCGTGTCAATCAGCAGTTGACCGGCGTGGGCTTCGACGTGGAAACTCGGCTCGAGCAGGGCGAACATGACGAAAGAGCTGCGGTCCAAGCACCACATCATAACAGTCACGCAAAGCAGGACAAGTTGGGCCGGCTTCCAACCGCACAACCAGCCAGGGCTCGGGCGTTGGATGTGGTCAACATGATTGTGCAGCTCTCCGCACAATTCGGTCGGATAAGCTGTTTCGGATGGGTTGCGGCATACCTCATTGACCGAATAGAAGCTCCGTATGGAATCCGAAAGTGGATGAGAGAGTGCTCATCCACCATCGTTTCCGGCACCCTTTGAACTAGGTGTAACGGAACAAGCGCGGAAGGTAATCCGCGGCGGTCTGCTCTTCAAGCTCAGCCAACAAGCCCGCAAAGTCGAGCGGTTTCCGGCTAAAGGTGAGACTGCCGTTCACTTGCGGCCACTCGCTCGGGTCGCGGTCCCAGGCCAGCTCGATGCCATTCCCGTCTACGTCGTGTAGGTAGATCGCCTCATGCGTGCCGTGGTCAGATGCACCGTCGATACCCCAGCCGCCGTCCAACAGCCGCTTGAGGGCGACCGCCAAATCCCGGCGGGTCGGATAGTTGATGGCAAAGTGGTACAGGCCGGTCGTGCCACGCGCCGGCGGGCTTCCGCCCTGACTTTCCCAGGTATTGAGGCCAATGTGGTGGTGATAGCCCCCAGCCGAAAGAAAAGCAGCTTGCGTCCCGAAGCGCGTCACGAGATCGAAGCCCAAGATTTCGTGATAAAAATGGACGGAACGATCAAGGTCGGCAACTTTGAGATGTACATGCCCGATCCGGGTTTCCGCCGGTAAAGGTGTGCTGGTCATACTCTTTACAATCCTCGTGCACGGGCAGCGACCCAAGAGCGCTGCCCTGTTCGTACGATCCCTACGACGCCCGTGCGGATGGCACCGCATGAGCGCGCCGTCCAACCAGATTATCGAGCGCTAAGGCTCCACTACCCCCCAGGATCAGCCCAACGCTTGCCGCCAAGAGCAGCAGCACCAGTTCGTAGCCACCGTTCTGAACGAAAAAGCCCGCCGGCAGATGGACGGTCAGCAGGGCCACGAGCATATCAATGGCTAAGGGAACGGCGACCAAGCGCGTCCCCAGCCCTAGCATCAACGCAAGACCACCCAGCAGCTCGACCGCGATCACTACTACCGCAGCAACTGATGCCCTGGGAATACCTAATTGGGTCAAAAATCCAGCGAATCCGGCGACGCCGAACTCCGTCAGCTTCTGGTAGCCGTGCATAAAAAAGGTCAAGTCCGTGACAATGCGAATGATTGCCAGCGCCCACCCCGGATTGAGTCCACGTACGTTCCAATTCATTGTTTCTCCCCTTCTTCAACGCTCGGTCCGCGACGAACGCAGCTGAGTGCTTTGGATGTTGCTGGACCACCATTACTTCGTGAGGAGCATACCAAGAGGGGCACGGCCCGAGAATGGAAGAATCGTAGACGACCTATGTCACTTTTTGACGCTGCTCGCGAAACGTTTGTGGAGCAACGCCCGTGAGGCGCTTAAAGGTTTTGCTGAGATGAAAGAGATCAGTGTAGCCGAGCGCGGCAGCGATTTCTGTGACGGACAGATCAGTATAGTGCAGGTAGCGCTTCGCCTCCAAGACAATACGCTCGTCGATCACCTGCTTCGTTGCCTTGCCCAGGACGCGGTTCAACGCGCGCGAGAGCCGGATCGGCGAAACATGCAGGGCATCGGCGTAATACTGCACATCGTGATGGGCCGCAAATTGGGCCTCGAGCAGCGTCATGAAATGCTGGTAGACCCGATGAGGATCCAGCTCGTGGTCCGGAGTACCGAGCACATTCTCGAAAATCCGCGCAAGCCGGATGATTAAGACCGACAACAAGTGCCGAAGCACCTGCTCTTTTTGCATGGTAGTTGGCTGCGACCATTCAAATTCGATCAGATCGAGCAGGCGTCCAAGCTCATACAAATCCTCTTGCCCGATCGTAATCGTATGGTTGTGCCCGAGCTGGTTGAAAAGCGTGACATAGTTGCTTCCTACGGGTGTGAACATATCTGCAGTCAGAAAGTCATCGCTAAAGCGGATCAGCCATCCGGTCAGCTCAGTAAAATACTCAACAGTATGTACTTGCCCTTTGGTAATAACTGAAACCGTTCCGGGCAGTAGCGCTGTCGGTTGACCGTCAATCGCGTGCTCACCCCGGCCTGCTTGGACAACAAACAGCTCGTGATAGTTGTGGCGATGGGGCACCTCAGCCGCCGACGGCCGAAATGTCGTCTGCAGAAACCGCCGGAAAAAGAACGAAGCGAGTGTTTCTGATGGTCCAAATGGCCTGAGGTCAACGTACTCGATATGCTTACCCGTCGGCATAAACTTCTCATCGTTTAGCGTGACGCACGGCCGCGTCGATGTCTAACGAGTGCAGCTGGTCGAGAAGCAGCCAATGCGCCTCGGGACCATCAACAGACCGGGCAGGGCTTTCTCGGCACAGCGCCACCCAAGCTAGGGCATGAAACATACCATATCTGCCGGCAACCTGTTTACCGTGCTTTCCAGCACGCCCCCGACGACTCCTGGCAACGCAACAGGAGCGGAAGGCCAAGCCTTCCGCTCCTGTCATCGTTATCTGAGGGTCACGAACCGAGTCGATACAATGGTAGCTGTCCGTGGGGATCGCCAAATCCCGGCGGCCTCTCACTCTCTCCCTGAAAAGAGTTACTCGGCGCCAAGATGGGGCTGAAAGCGTCGATCAGATACTTCCTGTCTCAAGTGTGGGCTTGTAGGACGCTCAGCGGCGCTTGATTGACACCCTGACCGAATCAGCCCGCCGGAGGCAGCAACCGCCGGGATCGGCACGCGGCGGGTGGCCCATGCTATGGGCTTGGCCGTACGGACTGCTTGGATTAGCGTAAGCCGTCGCCTGAGATGCCGGCAATCCAGCAGCGGATCGACGGATCATGAAGCTACAACCGCCGCGCGACTAGCGTCTGCTTGCAGCGAGGAAGCCAACCGCACTGTCAGAATTTTGGGCGCTGTCGACCGTCGACACGTCGATGCCGATGGGGAATGTTGCCGCATAGCCATCACTAGATTGCCTCGTCTCCATCAGCAACAGCTCTTCATACATGCGGTCATCGCTGTTGAGGGTGTCCTGTGTAGGGCCCTTGTTGACGTACGGCTCCTGGGCAAACACCTGCTGCGAGAGCGTGTCATCGAAGAAGAGCTGCGAGGTAAACACCTTGTCCGGGGTGGGCGAAACCTTGAAATGAATATGGACCGCGCGGCCGGGATACCAACCAGGGTAGATTGTGGTGAAGGTCGCCACGCCATTCGCGTCGGTCATTTGGGCCCCACGTAGCCACGTCTGGGCGCTGGTGTTGAAGCTGCGGTCAGACACTCCCGAATACTGCCCGAGCGCATCGCAGTGCCAAATCTCGACCGTCGCACCTTCTAGCGCGGTGCAGCTCGAGCCGCTCACTTGCGCAATGTTGAACGTAAGCTGAAGCGGCACGCCTGCTCGATCTTCGCGGATGTCGGAGCGTACCAGACCCACATCCACATAGTACGGCCCCTCCATCACCTCGGGGCGGACGACACAGCTCGGCACCGCGACCTGCGGATTAGCCGCCTGCGCCGTTGCAACCTCAGCAGCTTGGGTTGCCTGCGCCGCCGGGTCGCTACCAATTGCCACAGCCGTCTGCGCTTCGGCATTTAAGCTCGCTTCACTGGAAGCGGCGGCTCCTGACGCCTGTGTAGAACCCGACGACATCGCGCCACAACCCGCCAGCAAGGCCGCGCCCGTTGCGCCGATCAAAGTGAGCACCTCACGCCGGCTAAGAATTCGTCCAATCTGGCGATCATCATGATCCATGACTCGTTCCTCTTGATATATGGGTTCCTGTGCCAGGGCGCGCTCGCTGAACACCGCTCGGAAGCCGTGCCGCTTAACCAGCGATCCCCGACAACTTTGCTTCCGACTCCCCGACTTGGCGTCCTCTTCCGCTTATGCGCTCGTGCGATACCCCCTACTCACACAGCGCTAGCATACCTAGGGGTTATGAAGATCGTGTACAGAACCGATAGAGAAGCTGTGAGGATTGAGCTTTGGTCAGTCGTGACGTATGGAGCGTGGCTACGCTACGCTGGCCCGCCTGGAGCCGTGACTCCCTCATCGGCAACGTCGTCGTTATCAACTCCCTATTTCGTCGGCGTTTGCGCGCCTCGCCCTCTGTCAGCCCCTGCACGGGATAGAGATATATCTACAGCGATTGTCGGTCCTTTCGGGGTCGAGCGGTTGTGTGGAGCCAGCGCGTAGCAGAGATTATTCCAGCAGGCGACGCCGCCATTTCCCGAACCTCGCGCAAGGTCGCCGGTGGAAGCCAGGCACATGCGTGCGATTCGCCCGCACGGATACGACCTTTACAGCGTCCATCTTCGGCGCAGCGAGGCAGGAGCAGCGCGACAGAGTGTGGCCGCCCCTTTGGCATCAACCAGCCGGCACGACCCAGCCCCAGATGACGAGCAGGAAGCTGACGCTCCCGCCGATCACCAACACGTGAAAGATTTCGTGGAAACCGAACACGGTAGGCCACGGGTCGGGACGTTCAAGCGCGTAGACGAGTGCGCCAAGGCTGTAGCAGATGCCGCCGACGACGATTAACGCAATCGCCGCCAGGGGGAGCGCTTGGAGCAGCGCCGGCAGCATCAACACTCCCAACCAGCCCATGCCCAGGTAGAGCAGCGTCGACGCCCAGCGCGGAGCCCGCATTGTGGTGAGGGCGGTTCCAATCCCGATTAGTGCGAGACCCCAGATAACCGCGAGCAGCGTCACGCGCATGATGCCGTTGAGCAAGAGCAAGCAGAACGGCGTAAAAGTACCGGCGATGAGCACAAAGATATTCGCCCGGTCCAGCGCGTGGAGCACGACCGCTCGTAGGCCATGCCAGCGTCCAAGGTGGTACAGGGCGCTCACGCTGTACAGCGCAACCATGCTTAGCCCGAAGACAAGCGCAGCGATCAGGCGGTGCGGATGGTGATACGTGTCACGGATTAGGCCGCCGGTTGCCCCGACTGCACCCACCGCACCTGCGGCGTGTACCCAGCCGCGCAGGAGCGGCTTGGGATCAAGCGTATGCGACCAACGATCATTCCAACGGGCTTCCTGCACGGGTTGTTGCTCATCCGCCACCACGTATCTCCCTCATACGACATCTCCTACCAGCGCTCTACGGCTGCTCGACAAAGTAGGCTCCCGTTTCTGCATACCTGGCGTTTTCTACCGTTGATGCTGGGCAAGCCCTACTCAGCACGTCGCAGGCCAGTACCGCCCGAACGCCGTCACTTCAGAGCCATCTGACGGCAGACCAGGCTTTGGAAGCAGCGCGGCGCACAGCACCCGCTCCGGCATACTGAAAAGGTACTGTGCCCCTGTTTGGAAAGCATGAAGGTTATGTGAAGAATGTATGTAGATTTGGGACACAGCGCTTTTCAAGGAGAACCCCGGGATCATCACCACCTGTCGGAAAGATCCCGGCCTCGCGAAGGAGCCGCAGTTTGGCGGCTCCCATGCGCGTCGAGCGGGCTGCAGGCATGGAACAGGAAGTCTGTAACCACGGCAAGGCACGCAGCAGCAACCAAGCCAGGACGCAATGCACTGACCAGGGACGGTCCGGACGCGGAGGAGCATTAGGTTGTGGGAAAGCCCTCTAACTCGATGGCGATTACACCTACGCCCCCTGCAGCTGCAGCACCACAACCGACTTGGCCGGAACAGTTACAGTTAGCTGGTTGCCCTGGATAGCTGCCGTCTCCAGCTCAGCTGGACGCACCCGGTCGGGAGCGTCAAAGGTGTTATGGCTGGTCATCTGATCGGCAGTCAATACGCGGCCTCGCACACCGCTCGGCGCCATACCACGCACCTCGCAGCGCACCTCGACATCCTGATGGGGGTTGACATGGCACAGAGTAATGTTGACATTCCCCTCTGCATCGCGCGACGCGGAGGCACTCAGGCTGGGCATCGCCTCGTCATCACACGTATAGTCGTCGCAGTGCAGATCGAGCGGCAGCAGCGTCGCGTCGTGATGGACCTTGTACATCTCGAAGACATGGTAGGTCGGCGTGAGCAGCATCCGATCGCCGCCTTCTTCCGTCAAAATCAGCGCCTGAAGCACGTTAACCGTCTGGGCGATATTGGCCATTGTGACGCGCTGACAGTGGTGGTTGAAGATATTGAGCGTCAGCGCCGCCACGAGCGCATCACGCAAGCTATTCTGCTGATAAAGAAAGCGGGGATTTGTCCCCGGCTCGGCAGCAAACCAGGTGCCCCACTCATCCACGATCAGCCCAACCTGCTTATCAGGGTCGTACTGATCCATTATTGCCGAGTGCTTGGTAATCAGCTCGTCCATCACGGTCGCCGTCCGCAAAATGTTGATCCACTCGGACTCGCCGAATTCCGTCGCACGGTGCTGCAGCCGATAGGGCGCATCGGGCGTGTAGTAGTGCAGGGCATGCGCGTGCATCAGGAAGTTTCCGCGCATGTTGCGCGCGTTGCGCATCAACACTTCTGTCCAATGATAATCGTCGTTGCGGGGTCCACAGGCAATCTTATAAATCCGGTTATCACCAAAATCACGCACGTAGGTTTGGTAGCGGCGATATTCGTTGGCATAGTGCTCTGCAGTCATGCTTCCGCCACAGCCCCAATTTTCATTACCTACCCCCCAGAAGCGGATGTTCCATGGCGCCTCACGACCGTTGCTCCGCCGTAAATCTGCCATGGGGCTTACACCATCGAAGGTAAGGTATTCGACCCATTGCTGCATTTCCTGCACCGTGCCGCTGCCGACATTGCCGCAGATATAGGGCTCGCAGCCGAGCTGCTCGCACAGGTCCAGATACTCGTGCGTGCCAAAGTGATTGTTTTCGGTCACGCCGCCCCAATGGGTATTAATCATGGTCGGGCGTTGTTCGCGCGGCCCGATGCCATCCATCCAATGGTATTCATCCGCGAAGCAGCCACCGGGCCAGCGCAGGTTGGGGATACCGACGGCGCGCAGCGCCGCAACAACATCATTACGAATACCGCGCGTATTTGGAATCGACGAGTCTTCCCCTACCCAAAAGCCACCATAGATACAGCGGCCGAGATGCTCAGCAAAGTGGCCATAGATGTGCCGGCTGATGGTCGCCTGGCCGAGATCTGCGTTGACGACGATCTGGTTCATACCATGAGCTCCATTCGAATGTATTGTGGAATGTCCACAGGTATCGGTCATCGGCTGGATGCGTGCTTCGAGGAAGCAGCGTACGGAAGCAGGCGCGGTGCTGCGGTTGGCGCAGGAGTGGCGCTGGTATCAGCGTCTCGGCCCCTGTTCGATGCAAGGAGCAGAGCATTCGTCCCGGTGCACTTACGAGGTTGCACAACGATCGTCGAAGCCATGCGACCAGAGACATGGCCGTGGAGCAGGCCAGGACGAACCAGACGAGCCTTGGATGACCTTTCGCCATATGTTGCGACTGTGTGCGCGTGGGTCGCTACGTTGTTGTCGATAGGCTTAGCCACTCCTGCTCATTAGTGACAACCATGATCGAGCGCTGGCGTGGATCCTCGACCTGTACCAGCCACCACTCGTCGCCACTCCAGTCAGTCATTCGGCGGGCGACAACGACGCACCAGGGCCGCTGTTGCTTAACCTGATGTTGCGAAGCCATGGCTTCGTGCTGAGTCATTATAATCTTATCGCTGTGGTTGCGACCGACAACGTCCACAGCTGTGAGCTTACGCGGCCCGCCCACGTAACTCCGGTCGTAGCAAAATCTAGTCCCTCACACCTTGGGACGAAGGATCGTAGGCAGGCTGAGTACCAAGCGGGAAACGTGTACATCTCGCAGCTGCAGCGCGGAGCTGGCGGTGGGCGATCTTCGGCGGTTGGAACAAGTGGTCGTCAATTTGCCGACCACTGCGGTGAAATACAGCCCGGAGGGTGGACCGATTCGCGTGCAGAAGTGCAGGAGCGGCCACGCATGGCGTCCTTGAGGTCGCCGACCAGGGTAGTGGCATTCCTCCGGAGGCGCAGGCGCGCTTGTTCGACGCCTTCTACCACGCGCGGAATGCCGGAGCGCACACCCGTGGCTGTGGGCTTGGGCTGCATATCGTGCGGGAAATCGGGCAGCGGCATGGGCAGTGGATCGAGGTCAAGAGTGTCGAACGCCCGGGGAATAGCTTACCAGACCCGCCTGGCATATCGCTTGCTGTCTCGCGAGCCCTTATCTACGTATGGCTATCAAACATGCAGCTGATAACCGTCAGACTACGCGTCGCGTGATGAGCATAGCTGCTATTGGCCGACGTGACGGACGCATCAGCAGGGAGAACTGGTTATGCCACGGAAATTGCGAGACTCAGTGGTGGTGATTACGGGCGCGTCGAGTGGGATTGGACGGGCGGCGGCCGGCGCCTTTGCACAGCGCGGCGCTGCCGTTGTGGTTGCAGCCAGACGCGCAGACCTCCTGAACGAAGTCGTGCAGGAGTGTGAGCAGGCAGGCGGGCAGGCCTTAGCCGTGCCCACAGATATGACCGATGAACAAGCGGTGCAGGCGCTGGCCCGCAGGGCCGTGGAGCATTTTGGCCGGATCGATACCTGGATCAACAACCATGGCGTCACCTCCTTCGGCTATTTTGAAGAGACGCCGATTGAGGTCTTCCGGCGCGTCATCGAGGTCGACTTCTTTGGCACCGTGTACGGCGCGCGTGCCGCCCTTCAAATCTTCCAAGAGCAGGGCAGCGGCGTGCTGATCAACATGGGCTCGATGGTTTCGCTGCTCTCCGAGCCGTTCGTGAGCTCGTACGTGTCGGCGAAGCACGCCGTTCGCGGCCTGAGCATGAGCTTGCGCCAGGAGCTGTCTCTGAAGGGGCAGAAAAACATCCACGTGTGTACGGTGATGCCCGCGACGATCGATACGCCGTTTTTCCAACATGCGGCGAACTTTCTCGGCCGTGCGGCCAAAGCGATGCCGCCCGTGTACAGCCCCGAGCGTGTCGCCGAAACGTATGTTAGCCTGGCGCAGCGGCCACGGCGCGAGGTCTTTGTCGGGAATGTAGCCCGCCAGATGTGGATGCAGTTCCTGATGGCCCCGGGCCTGACGGAGCGACAGATTGCCATCATGACGGATCGGCTGCACCTGTATCAGGACAAGCACACCCCGCCGACCTCCGGCAACGTGTTCGAGCCAATGGCGGAGGGAGCCCACGCGAGCGGCGGGTGGGGTGGCCGGACTGGCGAGCAGCGCCGCCGGCTCGCAACAGCGGGGCTGGCAGCCCTTGTCCCGGCTGCATTGACCTGGCGTTGGTACCAGCGCCGACAGGCCGTGCCGCGTACTACATGGGGTAGGCTGACCGCCCGCTTTGCACGATAGCCCGCCATGACCGCCGTTGGACATGGCTACCGAGCTGTACGGACGGGGCGGCTGGTGTGATCGAGGGAGTCCGTCATGGCGCGCCGGGGGCAAGGCCATCAGAAGCCGGCATCACGTCGGCGTCCAATTTCCACCGTGCTGGGTCGAATGGCCGTAAGGCGGCACTCCTGACTCACCAGTGAATCGAGATAGGCGAGGAGGGGCATTCCTCGCCTAGGCTCGTTCCGTGCCCGAGAATAGCCTTCAGCCGGACATTGAAGAGAGGGTCCTAGATGACACCAAAGTAGGACATCGCGATAACCACCAAGACAACCAGGACGATTAGCCCGATGATGCCTCTGCCCATAAAATCCTCCTTGCCGCTACGATGACCCTGATATAAGCAAGATGTATGCACGTGGCGTCGTACGTCGAACGTCACGCGCTCAGGTACCGCCAGCACGATTCATTCAGCCGTGCGGGCAAACCTTTGCCTGTCGTCTGCCCTGCCGCATGGCGGAGCGTCAACCGTACCAGACTGAAGCGGCCCTTGATCGAGCGCGAAGCTCGTATAGGCCTGGCGTGAACTCGTACGTGTCAAAACGCACAGCCACCTACATTCCGCTGACTTCCTCTTTGATGATCGGTTCCTTGTGCCGGTGCTGGTGCGCTCGCTGCATGCCCGCGCCACGCAGCGTGGCATGATCGAGCAGCTCAATTATGGTCCGGAGCGAGCGGCCGAAGCCCGGCTCGAGCCCTGCATCACGGCGAAGAGCAGAGCGCGCCGCGAGCACCGAGGGCCGCGGGTGTTCGTTCCTGCAGAGTTGCACGTGCACCAGGGGCAATGGCCATGCTCGACATTCCAAGGCATTCCAGACATCCCGCCGAACGCGCTGGGCATCTAGAGTGATTGAACACCGCTTGCACCACTTGCGCCCGTTCTCGTGTCCAATTAAGACCGGACCTCAAGTTGATGGATCAGGACACAGCCTCGTAAATATCCGACGCCTCCAACTCCAAACCAGCATCCTTCAAACGCGCAACCAGCCCGGCGAGCTGTTCGCGGGGAGCCGTGGCGGTCGCTTCCTCCTCAGTAGGCCAGCGACTGATGGTAACCGCGCGCCCAGTTGCGCGGTTCATGGCATGGTCAACGCCCAGGCAGCCTGGGAGGCTCTGGATAGCGGCAATGATGTCGGCTCCCATCGGCCTTAGCTCATCGTACCGTGCTGGGTCAAACTGCGAACGCGTGACGCGGAGATACATCGGCTCCTCCTTGTCTTCGAGCTTGGAGATAGCGTACAGCACACGACTGCTGTCAATCGAGCAGCGGCAGCAGGTGATCGTGCAGCATAACTATCAGACTGTGCCGCTGACGAAGCGAAACGGGCACGGCCGAGATTGCCTCGCCCGTTCTCGTTGGTGTGTTCTGCTTGTGCTTGAGCTAGGGGCAGGGATTGTCGACGGATGTGCTGGATCCCCAAGCCGAAATGTCGACTAATTTGACATACCAGGTGGTGCAGAGCGTCCGGCCAACTAGCGTCAGAATCCCGACTACGACGATGACAAGGAACGCGATCAAGAGAGAGTATTCGACGAGTCCTTGTCCCGCTGTGCGACGGTGCAACGTACGCGCCCCTTCGGTTAATCGTACAAGGCAGCTCAGATACAGCTCCACCATAGATAGCTCCTTCGCACACGTCGTGCTCTCTCGTATCCGTGATCTTGGTTCACTATACCGAACGCGTCAAGATACAGCTCGTGTTCGCGCACCCCTAACGCTCAGATACCGTCCGATCGATTCATTCGGCCGGGCTGCAGATACTTCGCAGTCGTCTGCACCCTCACACGCCCCAGCGTCGACAGGACCAGGCTGACGGACGCGCCGCCGTCGTGTGCGTGTAAAGCATGGTGGGCACCACCATCTCATGCCGAATGCCACACAAACCCCCGAACCGAAGCAGAACGCCGTAGAACGGTTCCTACGAAACCACAGGTACCCAGGGGCTCCAACACCCGTGTTACATGTCAATCAAAATAACATAAAAACTAAGTGATATCTA
>JADDQE010000138.1 GCA_016781525.1 bacterium
GGCACAACTACGGGCTCGCGCTGTGGCAGAACCACATCCAGCGCATCCTGGCCGGCTGGGTCGGCGAGCTTGCGGTGCCAATCTATCATGGCCGTGAGGTGACGGGTTTCGCGCAGGACGGCACCGGCGTCGACGTGGAGCTGTCCGACGGCCCGTCGCTGAGGGCGGAATATCCCCAGAACGCCCGCGAGATACTTACATTGCCGAGCGCCACCCGGTCGCTGCCCGGGTGCTGCGCAACACGATGGCGCAAGTGGCGCTGCTCCGCACAGATGACCGCACTAACGCCTTGCGTGACGCCATCTCCGAGCTCCTCAGCATGGACGAGCCGCGCAGATGCTTCGGCGCGATGATGTCTGGTCTGGACATCCACTACGACCTCGGCGAGGGACACCCGCTGCTGGGACGCCGCGTGCCCGATCTCGACCTGGTCACCGCCAACGGCCCGCTGCGAGTCTTCACCCTGCTGCACCATGCCCGGCCGGTGCTGCTCAACCTCGATGAGCCCGGGCGCTTCGACATCACGCCATGGGTAGATCGCGTTCAGTTGATCGACGCCGAATACGTCGGGACGTGGGAGCTTCCGGTAATCGGGCCAGTAACTGCTCCCACCGCCGTGTTGATTCGACCCGACGGATACGTGGCCTGGGTGGGAGATCTAACCCAGTCGGGGCTCGCTGACGCGCTAACCACGTGGTTCGGACCGGCTACCGGGGCGTAGCGCGCCGGCTTCCAAGATCATTCTGTTCGGAGTTCCTAGGAGACAGGTGCTAACGCCACCGCTCAGCCTAACACAGCGCTCAGTGGACGGAAGGTGGGTGCCGCTTAATGAAAGCTGGGGAGTGCCCGGCCTCAAGACGGACCAAGCCCAGCAGGACTATAGAGAAAGCGAAAAGGACTGCCTACTTGAGCGGACGGGGGAATTGCGCAAAGAATTCTAATAATGATCCTGGACGAGCCGGGTTCAGACCTACGAGGCGGTATGTTGACGATCGCCAGCATGTGAATGTCATCAAAGATACGTTTCTTCCAATGAGGTGAACCTTATCAGGATAGACAAACCGTGTCAAAGTCGGAGATAGTAGCAGGTTTCCGAGCCTTACTCACCCCGATTCGTTTATGCGTCTACAGAATAATTTATTCATCGGCATACCACGTTCTTCTGCTGCCAACAACGGTCCCACGGCTGTTGCATAGGAACCGTTCGAACGAGAGTTGCTCAGCTTCAGTGCAGCTTGGGAAAGTGAAGTAGCCACACGTAAAAGGTGCCCGCTCAGATGTACACGTCGCATACCTCCGCCCGAACGGCGACCCCACCTCGATTAATGAGCACTGTTCTCGCTGTTCTCGTAGTAACGGCCGCTCCCGTCTGGCTGTACCTGCAAATCTTCCGAGAAGCCCTGATTGATGATACCTTTATCACGTTGCAGTATGTTCGCACGCTGCGTGACTACGGGGTCTGGGGATTTTATCCGTGGGAAGTCACCAATACCGCGACCTCGCCCTTAAACGTTCTACTGACAGCCATTACCAGTCTGATCGTGCCGGATGTTGTACAGGCCGCCTTGCTCCTTGCAACGATTGAGGCACTTGTGCTGTTGGGCCTGCTCCTCTTGCTTGCAAAGCACAGCGCGCAATCGTACGCCTTTGGGGCGATCTCCTTCATTGCCATCATGTTGAATCCACTGCTGATATCAACACTAGGCCTTGAACCGTTGCTCTACACGACACTCCTTGTCGCGTGCATTTACGCCTACATGGTGAGCACACCAAGCGCGCTTGCAATGCTGCTGGCGTTACTCACACTCACACGGCCTGATGGATTTCTGCTCTTCCCGATCATGCTCGGAGCCGTGCTTGCTGCCAACTACCGAAACAGATCAGCTACAACCCAACCAAGGCGCAATCTAGCTTCAACGTTTCGCGCCCTGCTGTGGGTTGGACTTCACTTCTGCCTGGTGTACATTCTTTGCCTGACCCCGTGGTATCTCTTTTCGTGGCTCTATCTTGGCTCCCTTGTGCCTCACACGTTGCTGATTAAACGCGGACAAGCCGACTGGGAAGGCTATAATTTTTTCAATGGCGTGCTCTTTTATTATCAACGGTACCCATCCGAAGTACGAGTGACGTTGCTGCTGGTACCGTTTGCGTTGCTGTGTCTGTGGCTCAACAACCGCAATGCAAGAGTTGTTGCGGGCATCCTGTTCTTGTTCAGCTCGATCTATTTCATCGCGTACGCCCTGCTTGGGGTCCCGCCGTACCATTGGTATTTCGTACCCGTCGTCATACCGTGGGCGCTGCTAGGCGTATTGGGGTTAACCTCGCTCGTACAGCGCCTCGGATCGCATCATCCCCCCTTGATCAAGAGCCTGCTTTACATCTTTCCATGCGGCCTGGCACTCGCTGGCCTGATGTTTGTTACTGACATAAAATTATTACAGTCGCCGATCCACACGAATTGGGCAACGCATAATCGTTATCGCGAAATTGCATTATGGCTCGGCGATAATGTCGATGCCGAGGCGAATATTCAAGTACGGGGAGAGATCGGCACAGTCGCGTACTATTCTGAACGTCGCCTCGTCGATGTCTTCAGCTGTCGCCTAAGTAACCGGGAAATTGCCAGGCAGATCCAAGCACTCCGTGGTGTCCGAGGTTTTCTCGCCCGCGCCAATTTCCGCTGGTTGAGAACAGATACTGCCTGTACGCCGCCCGCTTATGAGCTCGTCATGTACAACTATAATGCCTCGGTAGTTGAGTTCCCACCGAATGCGCTCAAGGAATGGGTTATTAGCACTGATTGGGTTCCAGTAGGTCGGGTTGCGCTCGCCCGCAAGTGAGTCGGGGACGCAGTGGTACTGGGGCCTCGCGGACCCGACGCACCACTGTTATCCATGGCGTGCTGCACGGTCCACGTCACGTGGCGGACAGACAGACTGTGCCTGCTAGCATGTTCGCTCCTGCTCGACCATCGTAGGACTCAGCGCGCCGTATCAAGCAGTGGGAGGAGCACTCGGAAGGTACTCCCCACGCCTTCCGCGCTGTCGACCTCGATCCGCCCGTTATGGCGCTGGACGATCTCCCCGACAATATGGAGTCCTAGCCCAAAGCCCGGCGCCTGCGCGCGCCCGTTGCGTGCGCGGTAGAAGGCTGCAAAGACGTGCGGCTGCGCGTCCACCGGAATACCAATCCCCTGGTCCTGGACTTCCACGATCGCCTCGGCGGCTGACCGGCCAATCACTACGTGTACTGGGCCGCCCTCAGGACTGTACTTCACAGCATTGCTCAACAGATTGAAGAGCACTTCCTCCAGGCGATCAGCGTCACCCTCGATCAGCACGTGTCCCGCCGGACACCTGAGTTCAACCGTGTGGCTGGAGGTCGCGGGCAAGGTGGCGCGAAAATCCGCAACAGTGGTCGCCGCGAGCGCAACGATATCGACGGGGTGGCGCTCAATCACGAGCTGGCCCTGCTGCAGTCGCGAGATGTCGAGCAGGCGGTCGATCAGGCGCGTAAGCCGCTCCACCTGGCGGGTAATCGTGTCCGTCAGCTTCGGGATCTCACCCGCGCTTGATTGCGCGACCGTCCCTAGCACATAGGCGTAGCCCGACAACGCGGTCAGTGGTGTCCGCAGCTCGTGCGAGGCCATCGACAGGAATTGGTCGCGGACGTGTACGGCAGCTTCGGCCTCGGCCCGCGCCTGCTCCGCAGCTATGCGTGCCATCCGCTCCTCGTGAATGTCGGTTGCGGCGCCGTACCAGGACGAAATCTGCCCTTGCTCGTCACGTACCGGTCGCACCTGCACCAGAAACCAGCGATACACACCGTCACTCCTCCGAATTCGGTGTTCGTGGCGCAGGGGCGCACCTCGTTCGACAGCGATGTGCAGGTTTCGCAGGACAGTTTCGCGATCGTCGGGGTGAATCACCTCGAGCCAGCCATCGCCACGTGCTTCTTCCGAGGTTTGGGCTGTATATTCAAACCAGCGCTGGTTGTACCATTCCGACTTGGCGCGCACGTTGTTGCTCCACAGCAGGTCAGGGACCAGATCGGCAAGCGCGTGGAAATGGGCTTCCGACTGGCGCACGTCTGCTTCCGCTTGCTTGCGCTCTGTGATGTCGAGCATCGCCCCGAACAGGCCGACGGCACGCCGTCCCTCGGGCGTTTCCTTGAAGACGGCCCGTGCCCGCGAGTCAACCCAGACGATCCGTCCGTCGGGATGCACAATCCGAAAGTCAACGTGATAGTGTCCATCCCCCAGCGGGTCCATTGCGCGGTCAAGCGCTGCAGGTATCCAGCCGCGGTCATCGGGATGGATCGCCGACCAGCCCAGGTCCCAATCCTCTGGCACGTCTGGCGCGACACCCAAAAGCTCACGTGCGCGCTTTGACCAGTACAGCTCGTTGGTCACTGGGTTCAGCTCCCAGATGCCCACGTTGAAGCCTTCGACGGCCCAGGCACGCGCTGCATTCGCTGGCGTGTCGCTTGTGCCCGCATGAAAGCTAGACGGCTGCGCGTGGTGCGCTGCCGGTCTACGTATAGAGTACGACATACTGTTATCTCCTTATGGACCGCCTCCGCCACCAAGAGGTAAGCACCAGCAGTCGAGCGAGTTTGCTCGATGACGAGACGGCGCCGCAGCGTTTAGCAAAGATCTCTACCTTCGCAGCAACATACGACTGAAAGCAGTGGGACATCCGGAATCCAGCAAAGATGTCGGCGCAATTGGGGTGATCTTCCCCATTTGCTACTGTTCCTTCAATGCCCGTCTTTCGTTGCCTGGTCACGCTCTTAACGATACCAGGCCCTTGCACTGCTGCGGCGACAAACGTGACTGCAGCATTGCAAAGCATTTCGCATGATCGTCGGCACCCGCCAAGACATACCGACCCCGAGTCCGACTCAATCAACACTGAGGACACGCGCCTACAGACCACACGGCTTGTAATTTTGCCTCCTCGCACGCAGTGTGCATCATCGATCAGCCCAGCGCGGGCTGTTCGGAAGCCCTACTTGGGATCCGTGTGCTGCGGGGTTGGCGCGCGCTCCCCCTTGATATTGAGTGTGATGGCACGGAACTATCGTGGATACACGTTTGAGATGGTCTTAACAGGTGGAAATCTGGATGAGCGGCGACATCATCTGTTTACGGTCTACGTGGCCCGGATGACGGAACGACGCGGGCGTGAGCCAGGCTTATCCACTGCAGCAGACCCGCGAGTGACTATGCAGGCTCGCGCGTGGCGTGCAACACGGGGCGCAAAGTCTTTGCTTAATCGAGCGGTTACAGCGCGAATGGCTGGCATCCGACACGGCACGGGGCCAGTACGCGCTAGTGGACCGGCTCGGCAGCGCGGTTGCCAAATGACCGGCACAATACGGCCGCTGGGGTATCGCGGAAGAGCTGACGCAACCCCGCTTGACGGCACATGACCAGGCTTTGCGCCATGTGATTGGATATCGTGCCATCTGTGCACGAAACGGCTGGTCATCGGAAGCCGATAGGGGAGCTTGGCCCCCGCTTTGCAGCTTCTAGCTGAGATGATCGTACGCTTCTCATCACACCGTTCAAGTCGTCCACTTCATCTGGCTCTTGGCGCTACCTCAGCACGTCCAACGAAACCATAGCGACTCCCGAGCTTAGACGGGCGCGGGAGTCGCATGGGAACGATAGCAGACCGGCCTACATGGTTGGCTAACTAGCACCCTGCCGTTGCAGAATTTCTTGCCCCATGCGCAGTCCATCCTCAGGCGTAATGGCTGGGAAGATAGGTAGGGGATCAACGATCTCGGGGTGTGGGAGTCCGAAGTACACAGCGCTGTATGTTCATTAGTATACCATTGGTCAATGATACGATCCACTCCAAGCAGCCTGAGCGCACCCCTGGCACCAATCGCCGGGGTGTTTATTATGTCTATCATTTACCTCTTCACGTCGCCGCACGCGTGTGCGAGGGTAATGCAAGATAACTCGGCTTATTTTGCATTCAACGGCAACCAGACCTTGTAGGGCCTGGGTGGTGTTAGATTAAAGCCAGTGCTGTTATAGACAGCCCTGCCCAGTGTGTCTTCAGCATAGCAGCGAGCGAACCAGACCCGATCGCTCGCTTGGTGTTCCACTAGCTCCACTACAAAGGTCGCTGTGCTGGCTCGGTCCGGAATATCATACCAGTGAGACGTCGTAGATAGCCTCGTGGCATCCTGGGGAACTTCCAAGACCTTCACAGCTTCCAGATCACTGACCAGCCAGCAATCCACCCAGCGGCTGATGGAGCCAGTCAGATGGAAGGTGATCGTTATGGGCTTCCCGGCTGGCACCTCCCGATATTCCGTGGCGGGTAGATCGAAGGGCTGCTCAGCGATCGTGGTGGTGACTGTCATGGTGCCCAAGGGTTCCTGGGCTCGAACTGAGGCCCACTGCAGGGCCAGGGCCAAAGTGAATAGTGTTGTGAACGTCTTCATGGGCTGGAAATCCTGACGTACTCTTGTGCTGCCATTATACGATGAAGGCCCGTCTCTCACGTCATCGGGCAGCGTGTAGCCGTGCTACGAGAGGAGCTTGAGGTGGGAATACAGCCGCGTCATCCTCTGTCCGGCGTGGCGCGTAGTCACCATTGCATGAAGTGCGCCCATCGCGGTGCGCCTAATGTATAAGCAGACCCGTCACATTGGGGTTCTTTAAAGTATCGGCAGACATGGGGTAGTGTAGAAAAAGGAGAAAATGTCTGCTCTACGACTAAGCGGAAATTTGCTATAAGGGCAGCGTCTTGAAAATTGGTGCCTGTGATTGTAGGATCGCCACATTTACCTCTTGTTAGGAGCATCGCGCGCTATGATGGGAACCAAAATCCGGCGGTTTGCGCTACGAACTGCTGTCTCCCTCAAGGATTTGGTGCAGCAGGAGCACTTCTATCGCCACGCCGACCGCTGGGATTGTGCTGATTGGGCCCACCAATCGTGACAGCCTATCTAGCACAACAATAGTATGGTAGCATTGGCCGTCCTACAACGTGGCAGCAGATGAGGAGCACAGGATACTAATCACCCGTCGCTACGTAGATGGCCTGCGCCAGCTTACGCCCGATCTGCGGCGCTACTACCTGGCGGTCTCGCTACTCGGCTTCGCCGTCGACGGCGGGGTCTATGCGGTGCTGCTCAACCTGTTCCTCGCCCGGCTCGGCTACGGGCCTGAGGTGATCGGCCTGGTGAACGCCGCGGGCATGGTGGTCTTTGCGCTGGCCAGCCTGCCGGCTGGCATCTTCGGCGAGCGCTGGGGCAGCAAGCGGATCATGCTCTGGGGCCTGGGGTTGCTCATGGTGGGCGGGGTGCTGCTGCCGCTGGCCGATCTGCTGCCGGCCGCCGCGCGCCTGCCCTGGCTGATCACCATGATCATCTGCCTCTACCTTGGCCTGGCCCTCGCCTTCGTCAACACCGCGCCAATGCTCCTCGGGTTGGTAGCGACCGACCAGCGCAACCAGGCATACGCGACCCAGACGGCCCTGCTGGGCCTGGCCTCCTTCCTGGGCAGCCTGCTGGGCGGGTTGCTGCCAACCCTCGTGAGCGTCCTCACGAGCGTGGCGCTCGACCAGCCGATGCCCTACCGCTACGGGCTGATTGTGGCCGGCGTGGCGGTCATCCCGGCCCTGCTCGCCCTCGCCCGTATCCAGCCTGGCGCCGTCCGCGAGATGCCGGCACTGCCGGCAGGGGCCCCTGGCACACGGGCAGCCACATCGATCCTGGGGCTCCTATCATTGATCGCGCTGGTGCGGGTCCTGCAGGTCGCCGGCCTGGCCGTGACCAGCACCTTCATCAACCTATACCTCGACGCGGAGCTGCGCGTGTCGACGGCGCAGATCGGGGTGCTGCTTGCCCTCGGGCGCCTGGTCAGCGTGCCGGCGGTGCTGACCACCGCCGCTCTGAGTGCGCGCTTCGGCAACCGCAATGTGGTGATCGGCGCGTCGCTGGCGACCGCGGTCGGCATGCTGCCGCTCGCGCTCATCCCCCACTGGGGCCCGGCCTGGCTCAGCCTGATGATCGTCTCCGGGCTGTCGGGCGTGCGCTACGCGGCCTCGATGGTCTACTTCCTCGACCTCGTTCCGCTCAACAAACGCGCCACGACGGCCGGCGTCACCGAGATGGCGGCGGGGATCTGCTTCACGGCGCTCACCTTCGGCGGCGGCTATATCATCACCCTGCTAGGCTACCGCGCCCTCTTTCTACTCGGCGCAGCCCTTTCCGCCCTGAGCGCTCTCGTCTTCTGGGCACTGTTCCGTGGGCGCCAGGGGCCCTCCTAGACTGGAAGCGATTGATTACGAAATGCTCCCGGTCATCAGGAGCCGGCGCCCCGACCAGACAGGCGGCCGCACCATCCGCGAAAAGTGATGTCACCACGAGGTTTACGCGGTCGGTTCCAGGTTGGATATGGAGCGAGCAGAGTTCGACGCACACGATCAGCAGCAATGCCGCCGCATCGCCCTGGACGATCTGCGTGGCGAGGCGCAGGGCGTTGAACGCGGCAGCACAGCCCATGAAGCCGACCGTCGTCCGCTCGACCGTTGCCCGTAGGCCGAGCTCACGCGCAATGATTTGATCCAGCCCCGGTGCGAAAAACCCGGTGCAGCTCACTACAATTAAGTGGGTCACCGCGTCAGCTACCACGTCGTCACGGTTGGCGGTACACGCGTAGTCCCGAAGGGTTTCCCAAGCCGCTGCTGTACCGACCTGCACCGCCTCGCGCTTGTAGATCGCCATGCGGTCTGCGGTGGTCGGTGCTTCCGCGAGCGCACGATGGAGTGGGTCGCGCCGCAGGAGGAGAACGCACACCTCGAGGTGGTCGTCCGCGACGGGGCCGATGGGCGGTTTATCCCTGGCCTAACCGTGTACGCGACGCTCATTGATAGCACGGGGAATGAGATCGGGACCCACCAGCAACCTTTCTTGTGGCATCCCTGGCTCTACCACTACGGCCGGAACAGGAAGCTTCCCGGCGATGACATCTACACGCTACGGATACGAATCGAAGCTCCTGAGTTCGGGCGTCACGATAAGATCAGCGGCGAGCGCTTTGCCGATCCAGTCGAGATCGAGTTTGTGAAGGTTGGCATCACCAGCGGCCAGAAGCAGAGCTAGCAGTGTACGGCTGCCGGGAGACAGGGAGCAATGTCCCCAGCATTGCGCCCGTAGCCTCTGACCCGCATGCGGTGCCGGTACACGTAGCCACGACTGAGCAGGTAGTGCCGTCGACCGAACGAGAGCCGGCTTCAATGCATCAGAGCCTCCTCGGCGACCGCTTAGCTAATGACGACATCCATGTGGCGGTGAAAAACATCAGCTTTCGCTGCCGCCTCGTCACCGGAGGTAATTAAGCACCCGATCGCATTTACAGGGCAAAAGGAGGTTAGCGACGTGCATCCGAGCTTCGAGGCATCCAGCACCGCCACGACCTGATCGACATGGTTGATGGCCAGCTCTTTCAGCTGGCCTTCTGCGAACGTGCTCTCCATCAGGCCCTTAGTGAGCGTTAAACCTCGCGCGGAGAAGAAGCCTTTGCCCACCTGCAGCTTCGCCAGCAGATCTGCGCTCAGGGTTCCCACGAGGGATCCGGTATCCCCGCGCACCTGACCGCCGATCACAATGGTTGTAATCGCGGACAACGGGCCGAGTTCGAGCGCCGTGTACAGGCCATTGGTGATGACGGTTAAGCCCTGCCGATCCTTCAACTGCTGCGCGATGTAGTAGGCTGTGGTGCTGGCGTCGAGGAAAATCGTGTCGTGGTCATGCACCTGTCGTGCCGCCGCGACCGCGATCCGTTCTTTTTCGGGGCGATGCTGCTGCAAGCGTGCCATGAACGCCCCTTCCGGTCGGAGCTGCCGGCGCAGCATCGCGCCACCCCAAGTTCGCTGTAGCAGCCCTTCCCGTTCCAGCACGGCTAAATCATTGCGAATCGTTACCTCGGACACGCCGAGGGCTTCGCTACAGGCACGCACCGAGAGCTGCCCGTCCTGCTGCAGCTGGTTTAACAAATACAAACGTCGGACTTCCGGTTGTCGGGTATCGGGAGCTTGAGGAAGTGACATTCTGGCATACCTTCCGCTGCACCACCAGCCGATAGATTCACCGTAAGTTCCGTCTTAGGGGTGCCACAGCTCCTGTTTTACCATGCCTTTCAAGATTTTGTCAATTATACTTTTTCGCAACATTGTGAAGACCCTGCGAACAGAAGTAAAACACGGTCGCAACCATATAGTCAAGCGGTACGCTTGTTCTCCGCCGCTGCCTCCTATCATAATCTGCTCCGGAATAGGCAGTTGACATCTTCAAGGACTTATGATATAACCGCCGCATCAATAAAATCGAAAATATTAGAAAACAACCCACGAGGTAGCTGCGTACGAAACGGGTTGAACGAGCCCACAGGGGATTAATCGTCATGTAAGGGTTTGTCACCAACGTACCTGTCCAGCATCCCCTGCACACGCAACCGCCCACATGCCGCCGTCGTAGCGATCGCCGAACCTGCGCAAGCACGTCAGCGTGCCTTGCCACCATTGGCCGGACACAGAATGACCGATGCACAGCCAAGGATATCAGGGCTAGCCCGGAGACAAATTCACCACCGGCCAACTCGGTAAGTACTCCATCGCTCAGGAGGGCACGGTACGGGTAGGCAAGCCGACGGTCTTCAACAAAGACAACATCGGTCAGCTCGACTTCTCATGATCTGTAGTTCTGGCCGTTCCAGCGGGCATCCGACGAGGAAGGCGCGCTGGACGACCCCACGGGGTCGGGAGCAGGTGATGAAACGCGTAGGCTTTATGCTCAAGGTACGGCAAGACAAGCTCGACGAATACAAACAGCATCACCAGCAGGTCTGGCCGGAGATGCTCCAAGCGTTGCGTGAAACGGGCTGGCATAACTACACGCTGTTTGTCCGCGACGACGGCCTGCTCTTCGGCTACTTCGAGACGCCTGGCACTCTGGAGGCTGCTCAGGCACACATGGCAGAAAGAGAGATCAACACGCGATGGCAAGAGTTCATGGCGCCGTATTTTGAGTCGCCGAACAATGCGCGCCCAGATGAAATGTTTGTTGAATTAACGGAAATTTTTCACCTCGATTGATGCAACCTGGAGGAGTTATGTTGGATTCATCGCCTTCAAGCAAGCAGATTCAAGATGCCTATGCGGCCGCACGTGAACGGTACGCGATGCTGGGGGTCGATACCGACCAGACGTTAGCACGTCTCAGCCAGATCTCGCTCAGCCTGCACTGCTGGCAAGGCGATGACGTGGGCGGCTTCGAGTCGCCCGGCGGCGAGCTCGGCGGCGGCATAGCGGCTACGGGCAACTATCCGGGCAAGGCGCGGACTGCCGTTGAGCTCCGCAGTGATCTTGATCTGGTGTATCGCCTGCTGCCGGGTCGGCACCGCCTCAATTTGCACGCCATCTATGCCGAGACGAACGGGCAAAAAGTCGAGCGCAACGAGCTGCAGCCAGAGCACTTCGCCGGCTGGGTGGAGTGGGCTAAGGCTAATCATCACGGCATCGACTTCAACCCGACCTGTTTTAGCCATCCCCTCGCAGAAAGCGGCTTTACGCTAGCCAGCTACGATCCTGGCATTCGCCAGTTCTGGGTCGAGCACTGCATTGCCTCGCGCAACATCGGCGCGCATTTCGGACGCGAGCTTGGCACGCCGTGCGTCACCAACATCTGGATCCCCGACGGCTTCAAGGATACGCCCGTCGATCGCACCACCCCGCGCCTGCTCCTCCGCGAATCGCTTGATCAGATTTTGGCCGCGCCCGTCGACCATCAGTACAACTTGGATGCCGTTGAAAGCAAGCTCTTCGGCCTCGGCTCGGAAAGCTACGTCGTCGGCTCGCACGAGTTCTACCTGGGCTACGCCATCACCAACAACGTCCTGCTCTGCTTGGACAGCGGCCACTTCCACCCAACCGAGTCCGTTGCGGACAAGCTCTCGTCGGTGCTGCTCTACCTCCCGGAGGTGCTGCTGCATATCAGCCGCGGCGTGCGCTGGGACAGCGATCACGTCGTGACGCTGAGCGACGAAACACAGATGATGCTCCAGGAGATCGTGCGCCAGAACGTCCTTGACCGCGTGCATATCGGCCTCGACTTCTTCGACGCCAGCATCAATCGTGTCGCCGCGTGGACAATCGGTGCACGGAACGTCCAGCGCGCGGCGCTGATCGCGCTGCTTGAACCGACCCAGCGGCTGCGCGACGCCGAGCAGGCGGGAGATTACACGACCCGCCTCCTGCTGCTAGAAGAGCTGAAAGGCATGCCGTGGTCGGCCGTGTGGGATCAGTTCTGCCTGCAACACGATGTGCCCGTCGGCCTGCAGTATCTTACAGAAATCCGACAGTACGAAACCCAGGCATTAGCCCAACGAGGATAACAAGCAACATGACGACATCAACAACCTTTCAGCACGTCACGTATGCCTGGGACGATGCGTACGCGCACCAGCTCGATCCGGTCGAGCGGCTGGTCTATCGCTCCAATATCCTGGGTGCGGACCTGCGGATCACCAACACCGGCGGCGGTAATACATCGTCCAAGCTCATTGCGACCGACCCACTGACGGGCGAGCCGGTCGAGGTGCTGTGGGTCAAAGGCTCAGGTGGCGACCTACGGACCGCCAAGCGCGCCAACTTCTCGTCGCTCTACATGGATAAGCTGCGCGGCCTGCAACAGCACTATCACCGTGCCCCGGAGCGCGGCGCCAAAACGCCGATCGAGGATGCGATGGTTGCACTCTACAGCCATGCGACCTTCAATCTCAATCCGCGCCCGTCGTCGATCGATACGCCGCTCCACGCCTTCGTCAATCGCAAGCACGTCGATCACATGCATCCCAACGCGGTGATCGCGATTGCCGCCGCCAAAAATTCCGAGCGGCTCACCCGCGAGATCTATGGCAACGAGGTGATCTGGACCGCCTGGCAGCGTCCCGGCTTTGATCTTGGCCTCAAGCTGAAGCAAATCCTCCACGAGCATCCCCAGGCGAAGGGCGTTATCCTCGGTGGCCACGGGCTGATCAATTGGGCCGACGACGATAAAGCCTGCTACGAATTGACCCTCACCTTGATCGAGCGGGCGGCGCGGTACATTGCGGAGCGCGACAAGGGGGAGCAAACCTTTGGTGGGCAGCAGTATCAAGCATTAGATGAAGCACGGCGGCATGCCGTCTTTGCCGAGATTTTGCCGTGGCTGCGCGGGCAGGTCAGCCAGGGCAAGCGCTTCGTCGGCACGGTGCAGGAGGACGCGCCTATCCTACGCTTTGTCAACAGCCACGACGCGCCCCGCCTGGCCGAGCTCGGCACCTCCTGCCCAGACCACTTTCTGCGCACCAAGATCAAGCCGCTGTATGTGCCATGGAATCCCCAGACCGAGGATGTCGCCACTCTGAAGCAGCGCCTCAGCGCTGGGCTCGACCAGTATCGCCAGGATTATGCGGCCTACTATGAGCGGCACAAGCACGCGGACTCGCCCGCCATGCGCGATCCCAATCCCACGGTCATCCTCATTCCTGGCCTCGGCATGATCGCCTGGGGTAAGGACAAATCCGAGTCACGCGTGACGGCCGAGTTCTACAACTGTGCCGTGGAAGTCATGCGCGGCGCCGAAGCGATTGACGAGTACACCGCGCTGCCCCTGCAAGAAGCCTTCGACATCGAGTATTGGCTGCTCGAAGAAGCCAAGCTCCAGCGCATGCCACCGGAGCAAGAGCTCGCGCGGCAGATCATTGCCGTCGTCGGAGGAGGCAGTGGCATCGGCCGCGACCTGGCGCTGCGGCTGGCCAAGGAAGGCGCCCAAGTGGTGTGTGTCGATCGAGATACCGCTGCGGCGCAAGCAACCGCGCAAGCGATTACCGATCGCTACGGTGTTGGCATCGGTGTCGCAGGGACCGGCATCTCAAATTGCGGACCAGCCATTAGCCTCCATGCCGACATTACCGACCGCACGACGCTTCAGTCGATGTTTGAGCAGGTGGCACTGGCCTACGGCGGGCTGGATGCCGTAGCAGTAACGGCGGGCATTTTCGTGCCACCCGATAGCAGCGGCCATATCCCCGACGACAAGTGGGCCCTGACCTTTGCGATCAATGTGACCGGGCTCTACTTCGTGGCTGACGAAGCGGCCAAGCTCTGGCAGGCACAGGGCTTACCCGCTAGTCTGGTGCTGACCACCTCGGTCAACGCCGTCGTCGCCAAAAAGGGCAGCGTGGCGTACGACACCAGCAAAGCCGCGGCCAACCACCTCGTGCGCGAGCTGGCGGTCGAGCTGGCGCCCCTGGTGCGGGTGAATGGCGTAGCGCCGGCGACGGTGGTTGAGGGCAGCGCGATGTTCCCGCGCGAGCGGGTCATCTCATCACTCGCCAAGTACAAGATCCCCTACAGCGACGACGAGCCGACGGCGCAGCTGACGAGCAAGCTGTCCCGCTTTTATGCCGACCGGACCCTCTTGAAACGGCCGATCACGCCGGCCGACCAGGCGGAGGCGATGTTCTTGCTGCTGAGCAATCGGCTACGGCAAACGACCGGCCAGATCATCACTGTCGACGGCGGACTGCACGAGGCGTTTCTGCGCTAACGCTGGAACTACTCGAAATGCCGGCTCCTTCCATGGTTGGAGGCGGGAGCCGGCAGCGAAAGTTAATCAATGAAGATCTCACTTTTTCTGAGCTGTTTTAACGACACGCTCTTTCCACAGACCGGGCAAGCAACGGTGCGGGTGCTGGAGCGGCTCGGCCACAGCGTCGACTTTCCGCTGGCGCAGACCTGCTGCGGCCAGATGCACTTCAACACGGGCTATCAGCGCGAGGCAATTTCCCTCGCGCGTCGGTTTGTCGAGGTGTTCGGCGATGCGGAGGTGATTGTCTCGCCGTCCGCGTCCTGCGTCGGTATGGTGCGCGAGTTTTACCCGCGCCTCGCCGAAGTAGGCCGCGATCCCGCGCTGGCACGAGCAGTTGCGGTGATTATCCCGCGCGTGTACGAGCTATCGGAGCTGCTGGTCAACAAGCTGGGCGTCGAGGACGTGGGAGCGTACTATCCCCACCGCGTGACCTACCACCCCACCTGCCATTCGCTGCGGATGCTTCGCGTCGGCGATGCCCCACTCAGATTGTTACGTAACGTCCGTAGCATCAACCTGGTTGAGCTGCCCAACGCTGAGGAGTGCTGCGGCTTTGGCGGCACTTTCGCCATCAAAAACGCCGACACCTCGATGGCCATACTGAGCGACAAGGTGCGCAACGTCCTCAGCACCCGCGCTGAGGTCTGCATCGCCGCCGACAACTCCTGCTTGATGCAGATTGGCGGCGCGCTCCATCGCCAGCGCGCCGGCGTACGCCCCGTTCATCTGGCTGAGATTTTGGCGACGACCGAGGACGACGTCCGATGAATCAGAGCAACCACAAGTTTCACATCCCGCTGACCTTTCAACAGTCGGCCAAGGTAGCGTTGGCGAACACCCAGCTGCGCCGAAACATGGGTAAGGCCACCCAGACGATCCGCGGCAAGCGGCACGCGGTTGTACACGAGATGCCCGACTGGCAGCCACTGCGCGAGGCCGGACGAGCGATCAAGCAGCGGACGCTGCGCCACCTTGATGACTACCTACTGCAGCTGGAGGAGTCCGTGCAGCGCGCGGGTGGCCACGTGCATTGGGCGCGCGACGCGATCGAGGCGAATCAGGTCGTCGCACGGATCGTGCTCGGCCATGGCGCCACGGAAGTCATCAAGGTCAAGTCCCTGACCACCGACGAAATCCGGATGAACGAGGCGCTGAGTAAGCTCGGTGTGACCGCGATCGAGACCGACCTGGCCGAGCTGATCATCCAGCTGGCACACGAGCAGTCGTCGCATATACTCGTGCCTGCCATTCATAAGAATCGGGCCGAGATCCGCGCGCTCTTCATGCGCACGTTGGGCATCGAGGAGCTCTCCGACGATCCCGTCGAGCTCGCCGGCGTGGCCCGTCAGTACCTGCGCACGAAATTCCTGAGCGTGCCCGTTGCCACGAGCGGCGCGAACTTCGCCGTGGCCGAGACGGGGACCATCGCAGTGGTCGAGTCGGAGGGCAACGGGCGGATGTGCCTGACATTGCCCAAGGTACTGATCTCGATCATGGGCATCGAGAAAGTCATTCCGACCTTCGAAGACCTCGAGGTCTACCTGCAGCTGCTGCCGCGCTCCTCGACCGGTGAGCGCATGAACCCCTACACCTCGCTCTGGACGGGCGTTCACCGTGGCGACGGGCCTCAAGAGTTTCACCTGGTGCTGCTGGACAATGGGCGCAGCAACGTGCTCGCGGACCAGATCGGGCGGCAAACGCTCAACTGTATCCGCTGCTCGGCCTGTCTGAATGTGTGTCCGGTGTACGAGCGCACCGGCGGCCACGCCTACAACTCGGTCTACCCCGGCCCGATCGGGGCGATCTTGACACCGCAGCTGCTGGGCGTGGAGCATGCCCCGACGCTCCCCTACGCGTCATCGCTCTGCGGCGCGTGCTACGACGTCTGCCCGGTCAAGATCAACATCCCTGAAGTGCTGGTGCATCTGCGCGCACAGGTGGTCCGCCACAAGCAGAGCACGGAAGGACTCCGGGGCAAGCTCGATCCCGAGGCTGTTGGGATGCGTCTGCTCGCGCAGGTCTTTCGCAGTCCCGCGCGCTACGAGCAGGCCCAGAAGCTCGCCCGGATTGGGCAGATCCCGTTCGCGCGTCGCGGCGTTATTAGGCGGCTGCCACCACCACTGCACGTCTGGACGACCATGCGCGACCTGCAGGCCGTGCCCAAGCAAACGTTCCGCGAGTGGTGGCGCGAGCGGCAACAGCAGGCGCCGCACGCCGTCCCGAATACGGGCGCCGACGGCGTGGGCAGC
>JADDQE010000033.1 GCA_016781525.1 bacterium
GGAGCCGCTTCCGATCACGGCTCTCATTATGGACGCTACAACGGCACCATGCATTATCTAAAAGTCTCGGCGAAGCTAGTGAGAAGAGTGGGACTAAAGTTGAGACGTGTAGCCCGCCGACGTGCGCAGAGCGAGTAACGCATGGTGCACGAGCCGACTTCGCAGGTTCGACACAGTTTTTCAGCCAATACTTCGTAAGTCGTCTATGTTCTTGCCGATACGGAACGCAAACCAGCTCTGGGTAGCCGTACCGCAGACTATGTATTCCTGTTGCACTCGTCAAATCGGGACGGCGTTTACGCTCGTGGTTGCAAACAGCACTGTGTCTCGCGTAGGATAGAATTGCTCAACGCCGGAGCCTCCGGCGAGGCTCCGGCAGCTCCCCTTGCAGTACCTGGCGAGTTATATAAGGGAGGCACCTATGATCCGTGGCACAAAAATAACGTTGCGAACGGTCCGCGAAGCAGATATCGACACGCTCTTTGAGCTATGGAGCGACATCGAAAATAGGGGCGAGTATTATCCGATTAGTGTGCCCTCCGCAGTGGACTTCAAAAAAAATTACCACGAGCATGGGTTCATGGAAGACACCCACGGCACGTTTCTTATTTGGGCCCACGACCACATCATCGGGAGTATCTCTTTCTTCAACGCGATGTACTTTGACGGACTCGAAATTGGCTATATTCTGTTTGAGCGTGGTAACCGGCGGCAAGGATTTATGACGGAAGCACTGGCGTTGGTAGTTAACTATCTGTTTACGACGAAAAAGATCAATCGATTACAGCTCACGGTCATGCTCGGCAATATTGCCTCCAGACGAGTTGCTGAGAAGTGCGGTTTTACCATGGAGGGCGTCCTTCGAGGCGCAATTTTTCACCGGGGCACAAGCCACGACCTAGAGCTATATTCACTCCTACGTTCAGAGGCGCTCAGCCAGCCATTACGTGGACCGCTTCGATGTATGTAGCCGGCGTGCAGTTCGTTCTATGGAATACACACGACGCCCCGAACTCATCGTTCGGGGCAGCGCGGAGCAGCACAGGTTGGCAGCACATGGCCGCCTCTATGCACCCTCTTCCCGGGCGATACGCACCGTACCAGCCAAGGGTTGCTGAGCACCAATGCTCTGCGTCGCGGGTGTGTGGATACCGAGCGGTCCTTCACGCAAGCCTTTCACCCAGATCGCCTCAGTCTCCTGATTGAAGACGTAGATGAGAATGACGCTCATCGCGCCGTAGATCGGCAAGTGACCGATTAGCTCGGTCCAGTTGAAGATCGTCAGCGTAAGGTTGATCGGAACGAGCGCCAGGAGCACAATTTCGCGCGGAAAGATGCCAAAGGCAAGCCAGAGCCCGATCAATAGCTCAACCGATCCAGCCATCAAGATAAAAATCTCATTCGGCAGCGGAATACCGAGCGCTTGGGTAAAGTTCAACGGGTACTCTTGCAGGAACGCTTGGGCAAGCGGAAGGTTCGCGAATTTCTCGGTGAAGGCGACGAAAGTCAGGCTTAGGCCAAGCCCAATGCGCAGAGCAGGAACGGCGTAGCGCATCAGATGTGCGGGCGGCTCTAGCCGCGGCAGCGCCAGCCGGTCGACAGAGATGGGACCGCGACCGGCTAGGAAGAAGAAGCCGGCGAAGCCGAGATAGAAGATGTTGTCCAACATCGACTGGAGACCGACGACCAAAAGGCCGACCACCCATAGCGCCGCTAGCCCGAGTGCCGCGAGACGAGTGAAGGCGCCGTAGAATAACGCGAGCGCAATAAATGTCTCGCCTAGCCCCAGAAAGTTCGAGAAACCAGGCTGTAGCGTTACATCCGGCGAAAAGAGCTTTCCCTGCACGCCGTTGACCAGCAGCGGCACCGCGATATGGATGCCGAGTATCAGCGGCACCAAGCTATACAGCGCAGCTAGTCGCTCGGGCGTTGCCCCGAAGAACTTGGGACCGGGAACAAAATCGCGTCCGCCGCGAAGTCGCCACAGCCAGGCACCAACGGCTGTCGCAATCAGCACAGCGCCGATGAAGGCGAGCGGGACGGGCCTGAACATGAGATCGAAGCGCAGGGGATAGTCCTGCGCGTTTGTAAACCATTTCTCGTGGGCATACGCGGTCTGTACGCCGGCCATCGCCGCAAGCGCAAACAACAGAATGGATACGCCCCCCGCCTTGATCCGTAAATGCTTTGTCATACGGCTCCTCTTGTCATTATAGCGTTGAACAGTGAAGCATGGCGGGATCCTGTTCAACCATCATTTCGCGAGGCCGTCCTTGCAATAACCGTGCACAGCGCACAGCTGAGGAGCAAAGATCGACGTGCGCAACAGTTGCTAACATGACGCGGTCAGACGTAGGCTCATATTGCGCGCTAGGAAACCCGCGGGACTCCATCCGAGCGCTGCCGCAAAGCCCAAACGACACCCATATTCCTCCGCAAATCTGTCCGTGATGCGCATCAGCGCGGTACACGTGCCGAGCCTTTCGTTGCCGTTTGTACCACGGGCGCAGCTACCAGACGGCGAGCCTTTTGCTTCAGGTACGCGCTATAGCCGCCCTCATAGTGGGCGAGCGCGCCGTCATGGACCTCGACGACGCGGTCGACCACTCGATCGAGGAAATAGCGATCGTGTGAAATCACGATGATCGTACCGGAGTATTTTGCAAGCGCACCTTCTAAAACCTCCGCCGAGGCAATATCGAGATGATTGGTCGGCTCGTCCAGCACCAGGCAGTTCGCCCCGCCCAACATCAGCCGCGCCAGTTGGAGCCGTGAGCGCTCACCGCCGCTGAGCGTACCAACCTTCTGATTGACCATGCGGTATGGAAAGAGGAAGCCGCCAAGAAACGCAGTCGCTTGCTCCTCGTACATCGGCTTTGCCGACCGAATCGTTTGTAGCACACTCGCGTCCAAATCCAGCGTCTCATGGCCCTGCGCATAGTAGCCAACATCGATACTTGGGCCGCGCCATACTTCGCCCTCGGTCGGCACTAGCTGCTCAGTTAGGAGCCGCCCCAACACTGTCTTTCCGGCGCCGTTTGCCCCCACAATGCCAACACGCTCGCCGCGCCAAAAGGTATGAGTTACGCCAAGCAGAACAATGTGCTCGCCAAAAGCCAGGCTGACATCACGCAGTTCGAGCGCCTTTTGACCACCTCGCTGCGTCGGCTGAAGGTGGAGCCCCATCTGTTTGCGCTCAAGCACCGGCCGCTCGACTTTCTCCATCCGGTCGATCTGCCGCTGCTTGTTGCGTGCCTGCTTGATATGGCGTTCATTTACCACAATGCTCGCCCACATCTTGAAGCGCGCAATCGCGGCCTCCAGCCGGGCAATCTCTTTCTGCTGAGTGACAAAGATCTCTTGTTGACGCAGAAGTGCAATCTCCTTGGCCACCGCAAAAGCCGAGTAGTTACCTTCCCAGACATGCAGCCGTCGCTCCTCAAGCTCGACGATCGTGGTCACCGTCTCATCCAGTAAATACCGGTCGTGTGACACAATAACAACCGCACCCCCGAAGTCCCGGATCAGCGTTTCAAGATGGGACTTATGTTCAAGATCAAGATGTGTGTCGGGCTCGTCAAGCAGCAATAGGTCAGGCTGCTGGATCAGGCAGGCTGCCAAGGCGACCAGCTTGCGCTGCCCGCCACTGAGCTGGCAGGTCGGCACGTCGAAGTAGCGATCGTCGAGGTTGAGCGCACGAAGGTAACCGATGGCCTCGTTGCGAATACGGGCTGCCCCCAAGGCATCGAGCTGATCGAGCAGTCGAGCTTGCCGATCGAGGACGTCCGTTAACCGCTCGGAATTGGCAAGCACGGCAGGTAGTGCCAGCTCAGCTTCCACCAGCTGCAAGTCGGCCTCTAGCGCGGCAATATCCGGACGGGCTGCCAGCACTGTGGCAAGCACCGAGCGATCCTCTCCGCCAACCTCCTGTTGTAGGTAGGCGCAGCGGAGACCGCGTCGCCGCACGAGCTGCCCATCATCCGCGCCTTCACGGCCCGCGACAATCCGGAGCAGTGTCGATTTACCGGTACCGTTAACTCCCACGAGGCCGATCCGCGCGTCGCCGTCAATGCTCCAGTTTATCGGCTCGAACAATGGCCGCCCGCCGAACGACTTGGTGATTCCTTGTAAGCTTACGATAGTCATCTTGGTTCTCCCTTGAGGCCCGAACAGCCCAGCTCGTTGAGCGCCCCGAGGAAGAGGCACAAAAAAGCTGCGGACCATTCGTGGCCCACAGCCGATTGCCGAATCCATGTGCTGGATTGCACTACAACTCAGGTTTTGGGCACACTACTCCTATGGTCCGTGTGCTGCATGGAGCCACGGAAGCCACCGTTGTCGTAGTCGAACCCAGCTGGAAGTATGTGCGCAAGTGCATTCATCGTAGGTCGAGCATAGCAGAACGCCCAATCCCAGTCAACCCCGACTTTCGACCCATCTAGCGGCACCAGACCTTCGTGGCCTCGGCGCGGTCGATGACCTGCGCGCGGAAAATTATTCCCAGACTATGCGCTCGCTGCCCGTGTACACCCGTAGTTGAGGCGCCCGTGCATAGCCGATCAAGGTTATGTTCCAGCGCTGCGCAAGACGCACCGATGTTGCAGTTGGCGAGGTGCGTGAAACCACGATCGGCACTTCCATTTTACGTGCCTTGGTCAGCATCTCGGATGAAATACGTCCCGAGGTAAGCAGCAGCCGGTCTTTGGTGCTAATTCCGGATAGCAACACCTCACCGCGGATTTTGTCCAGCGTGTTATGTCGACCGACATCCTCAGCCAGCACAAGGAGCTCCTCGCCGTCGCTCAGTGCAGAGGTATGAACGCCGCGGCTTTGACGGTACAGCCCGGCCTGGTAGTTGAGCTCACGCATCAGCGCAATTACTTGGCTGGCGCGCACACGCTTATCCGACTGTAACGGTGGCCGATCGCCAGAGAGGGTATCGAAGGTAATCCCGCCGCCGCAGCCCGAAGTCAGCACACGGCGTTCGGGAAGAGCGGCAGCCGGCCGCTTGAGCTGGACGACGATCGAGCCACCGGCCTCCGGACACGTCGCCATTCGCCGCTCCTCGGCGATGCCAGCCTCCGGGAAGAAAAGGTAAACGCGATGCTCATCCAAAAAAACCTTAATCTGCCAAACGTCGTCAAGTGTCTCGATCAGTCCTTCCGATTGGAGGAAGCCAAGGGCGAGGCAGTGGAGCCGCGTCGGCGTGCACATCATGGTCAGCAGCTCACGGCCATCCAGGTACATGACCCAAGGTGTCTCGGTGATCACGGCCCGTGAAACCGCAGTCGCACGTGCACCATCCCATTCGATATACTCGAGTTCAAGCACGGGCTCGGTAAAGGTGGGTGTTGTCGTCATGGCCTTGTTATTGTATAGCTTTTGTCAACTATTGTTAAACGTTTACCCGTGAGGATAGAGATATGAGCCTGATTGTACGCTCAAAATGCTGGGTGGAGGACGACGGCGCGCTGGTACTCAGCGACTGGCGAGTCGATCTGCTTGCTGCCGTCGACGAGCTCGGCTCGATCAGCGCGGCGGCCCAGCACTACGCAGTTGCCTACCGCGTCGCATGGGGCAAAATCAAGGAGATTGAGGAACGCCTGGGATATCCCCTGTTGGAAGGTTATAGTGGCGGTGTTGGTGGGGGTGGAACGCGGCTGACTGCCGCCGGCCGGGAGCTAGTGGCGCGCTACAACCGCTTTCGCGAGGGCCTAGCCGAGCTCATCGAGCGACGCTTCCGTGCGGAGTTCGGCGACTAATCGCATGAGCCCGAAGACCCCCCTCACCCTGCCAGGAAACATTGCTCACGCCCGAGCTAAGCCAGCTAGCCGCAGCTTGCGGCGGGCTATCTTCTGTCAGAATAATCGAGGTGGAGAAAGCGGCGCAAGCGACAGCGTCATTGCTGTCACCAGGCGCACGTGCGGCAGGTTAAGCGGACTGAGGCGCGCCCTCCCAGGGCATCGTAAAGCGATCCCGGAGCTTATGCTCATCACTAGGTCCATGAACCAGCAGGTTGGCCCCGTAGCTGTACCAGAGACCGTGTTCATCGCAGCGATAAGCAGAACCGTCGGCGGCAAGCGCGCATCCACAGGTCGGGCAGGCTCGTGCTTTCATGAGATCTGTCTCCATACTTATGCTCCTTCGCCAAAAAACGCCCACCCCGAATAGGGTGAGCATCCATCGCCCGAGTATTGGCGAACCAGTGCCATATTTAAGTGATGTAAGTATAGCGAAAAATGTTTGGCGGAGCAACTGCTTTTTTACCACTTTTCGACGTGATCCCACGGCACCTTGCATATAATCATGTAGCTAGAACGGTCGGTTGTACCACTAGTCGGCGGAGTACATACGTCCGGTATAATGGGATCATCAACACGAGGCAGCTATGAGCTTTACAGAATTCATGATCGAACTATGCCGGCCCGAGGACGAGGCCCGCTGCGTGCCCAAGCTCGCCAAGCTCATCCACCAGCTAGCGCTTGAGGAGTCTGCAGATGCCGCAGAGCCAGAAGAGATCGAAATCATCGTCTCCGCGCTCCTGCGCACGGGCTCGAGCGACTTCTTGCTCGCAACCGCAGGCGGCGAGGCAATTGGCTGCTTGCAGATCGCTTACCGGCTGTCGACATGGCACGCGTCGCGCTACGCCTACATTGAAGATGTCTATCTGACGCAGGTAGCCCGCGGGCGGGGCGTGGGCACGAAGATGCTGGATTATGCCCTGCAGCGAGCGGAATCGCAGGGCTGCGACAGCATCATGCTCGACGTGCGGCGCGCAAATAGTGCAGCCCAGCGGCTCTATGCGCGGCTCGGTTTTACTGATAGCGGCAGTACGATTATGCGCCGATCTCTACCGCTTGGAGACGCTTACTGCGACACAACCGCAACCTTAGCCGCTATCGAAGAGCTCCGCGGCCCAGGGAGGCCACCGGAAGGCCAGCATGCGGGTTCGTAGCTGGGCGGGCTTGCTGCTCACAGTGTCGCTTGCAGCTTGCAGCAGCACCTCACCCTCACAGCCCGTCGGCGTCGCATCCGCAGCGCCACAATCGATGGTAGCCCCGGCTGCAAGCCCTACCGCTGTCGCGCACACGAGTGAAGGACCCGTGACGCCAAGCATGGCGCAGCTTGAGCTCAGTGGCGAGCGCTTTGCAGTGCTGGGGGATCCCGATGCACCCGTGACGGTAGTCGAGTTTTCGGACTACGGCTGACCATTTTGCCGGCGCTACGTCAGTTCGACGTTACGAGAGATCAAGGCGCGGTACATCGACACCGGCCATGTCTATTACGTGTACAAGGACTTTCCCGTCCTTGCGACCCATCCCCAGGCAAGCTTAGCAGCACAAGCCGCGGAATGCGCCGGCGAGCAGGGTGGGTATTGGGCAATGCATGGACGCCTGTTTGCGGAGCCAGCCGAATGGAGCCGTGGGGCCGACCAAGCACGCGCCGCGTTTGTCAGCTATGCTCAGGAGCTCGGGCTTAATGGAGCCGATTTGGGTCAATGTGTAGACGAAGGCCGTTACCAAGCCGAGGTCCAGCAGGACTTTATGGAGGCGCAAAGGCTCGGATTAAGTGGCACTCCCGCCTTTATTATTAACGGTAAGCTGCTAAGTGGTGCTCAGCCCACGGCGCTCTTTCTCCAAGTGCTCGAGCGCGAGCTTGCGGAGTAAGAGCGGGCGAGGTCAACCCGGCCCACGGCGTTTGGGTTTTGGCACGCACCTTGCCGACCGGCAGGGCCTTGGTGCTTTTATGGCAAAACTGAACCAGGACGATTGAATGAGGAAGCAAGCATGAGCCGAATCATTGTGTTGCGCCGTAGCATTGGCACTGCGGCGATGCAGCGCGAGCTGGAAGAGCTATTTCGCGAGCAGTGGGGCCGGCAGCAGCGGCTCTCGATGCGCCATCGTAGCGATCTGTGGCAGCCGGACGCCGATGTTTATGAGACGGAATCAGACTATGTTGTACTGTTGGAGCTTGCCGGTATGCGTGGGGTCGAGCTGGAGATCACGCTGACCGACGGAGCGCTCTTTGTGAGCGGTCGGCGCCCCGAGCTCCACCATCCAGGTGCTGTTCACTTCCACCAGCTAAGTATCAACGAGGGTCCGTTTCAGTGTGCCGTCTACATCCCAGGGCCAGTGGCCGAGGCAGATGTAACGGCGACCTACGACGATGGGCTGCTAGCCGTTACCTTGCCAAAGCGAATACCGGTCAACCGACGCATTGAGCTAAATCACGAAGCGTCGGAGACAACCGATAGCGACGGCAAGATCGCCGAGTAGCCCAGGCGCGAGATGGGCAGACCTACGATTGCCGCTCATGCGTGACCGGGATCGTTACGTGATCCGCAATGTAGTGGGCGTTAGCTGACGCTTGGATTGTGGAGCGAGGGGAGCATATGACACCCAACGGAGGCATGACAGATCAAGCGGTCGAGCTGCCGGATATTCCTGAGGAGCTTGCGCTGCTGCCGATCTTCAACAATATTGTCTATCCAATGACGATTATCCCGTTGGCGATCGGCCAAGAGCAGAGCATCAAGCTGATTGACGATGCCCTGATGGCCAGCCGCATGATTGGGCTGGTATCTCTGCGGAACACTGATGCCCGGCCAGAGCAGATTACGCCGCAAGACTTTTATACCATTGGCTGTGCCGCCAACGTTCACCGACTGCTGAAGATGCCGGACGGGACACTCCGCGTCGCGGTGCAGGGCGTCGAGCGTTTCGAAATCGTTGAGATTACTCAGACCGAGCCGTACTTCCGGGCACGGATCCGCGTCATGCCCGATGTGACCGAGCCGGGTCTTGAGGTCGAGGCGCTGATGCGCAACCTGCAGGGCCTCGTGACCCAGATGGCTCAGCTGGTGCCGCAGTTCCCCGAGGAGCTCCAGATGGCGGTGATCAACGAGGATGATCCGCGCCGCCTCGCCTATCTTATGGCGCTCTACACGCGTATGGAGCTTGCCGAGCGCCAAGCAATTCTGGAGGAGAACAGCGTCCGGCGTAAGCTGGAGCGACTCAGCGAAATCCTGCGGCGCGAGGTCCAGGTGCTGCAGATTGGGCAGCAGATCCAGGGCCAGGTCAACGAAGAGGTTAACAAGTCGCAGCGTGAGTATATTCTCCGGCAGCAGCTGGCCGCGATCCAGCGCGAGCTCGGCGAGGACGACACCAACGCCGCGGAGATCGAGCGCTTCCGCGAAGCGATCGAGAAGGCCAACATGCCGCAGGAGGCGCGTGAAACGGTCGAGCGCGAGCTCAACCGTCTGAGCCGAATGAATCCCGCCGCGCCCGATTACAGCATTGCGCGAACCTACCTCGAGATGCTGACCACACTACCGTGGGCGGCAAGCAGCGAGGACCAGCTCAATGTCGCCATTGCCAAGCAGGTGCTGGACGAAGATCATTACGATTTGGAAGAGATCAAGGAGCGCATCCTTGAGTTTCTCGCGGTACGTGAGCTGCGCCGCTCGCGGCTGAACGACGCCACAGTGGACAAGCCGAGCGAGGGTGCGATCCTCTGCTTCGTCGGCCCCCCAGGTGTCGGCAAGACGAGTCTTGGCCGCTCGATCGCCCGCGCTATGGACCGGAAGTTCATGCGCATCTCGCTGGGTGGCCTGCGGGACGAGGCCGAGATTCGGGGTCACCGCCGAACCTATATTGGGGCCATGCCCGGCACCATCATCCAGTCGTTGCGCCGAGTTGGCGTGAATAACCCGGTCTTTATGCTGGATGAGATTGATAAGCTGGGCTCCGACTTCCGCGGCGATCCAGCCTCTGCACTGCTCGAAGTCCTTGACCCTGAGCAGAACAACGCCTTCCGCGATCATTACCTTGACGTGGCCTTTGACCTGTCCAATGTTATGTTTATCGCGACTGCCAACTCGCTCCAGCCGATTCCAGGGCCGCTGCGTGACCGTATGGAGATCATTCAGCTAAGCGGCTATACCCTGCAGCAAAAGCTGGAGATCGCCAAACGGTACCTGCTGCCGGAGCAGATGCAGAAGCACGCGCTGACCCCCGCCGACGTCACAGTAACCGACGGTGCGCTGCGCGTGGCGATCGAGGAGTACACGCGCGAGGCAGGCGTGCGCAACCTTGAGCGTGAGATCGCCACCTTGTGCCGAAAAGTCGCGACCGAGCTCGTGACACGCGCCTCCCGCGTAAGCAGCTCCGACGCGGCTGCGCCTTTAGCAGAACATACCGGCGACGGGGCCCTGTTTCCGTTGCCTACGCCCGACGAAGCGGCCGGCACATCCGCTCCGGCCGCACCTGAGCCAATTGTGGTCGACGAGGAGCGCGCGCGGCGCTATCTCGGCAAGCAGAGCTTTTTCGCCGAGGTCGCAGAGCGGACTGAGCGGCCCGGCGTTGTTACGGGTCTCGTCTGGACACCTGTGGGCGGCGATATCATCTTTATCGAGGCGACAAAGATGCCCGGCAGCAAGGGCTTTATGCTGACTGGTCAGCTCGGCGAGGTCATGCGTGAGTCGGCACGGGCAGCGCTGTCGTACGTACGAGCCGAAGCGCAAGCCCTGGGCCTGCCGCGCGACTTCTTCAACGGCATCGACATCCACCTGCATGTCCCTGCGGGTGCCATACCTAAGGACGGGCCATCAGCCGGCATCGCCATGACGACTGCACTCGTATCGCTGCTGACGGGCAGACCAGTACGTGATGACGTCGCGATGACCGGCGAGGTCACGCTACGTGGCAAGGTGCTGCCAATCGGCGGTCTCAAGGAGAAGGCGCTCGCGGCGCATCGTGCCGGCATTAAGACGGTAATTTTGCCCCAGCGCAACGAGCGCGACCTTGACGAAATTCCGGAGGAGCTGCGCAGCCAGATGCAGTTCGTCCCAGTCGACCATGTCGACGAGGTCCTGCGGATCGCCCTCCGCGAGCAGCCGGTCGAACCACCGGTCGAGGAGCCGCTCCCAACGGAACGCCCACACCCGGGCGAGCCACCGATCCGCGAGGCCATTGACGAGGGGGCCCATGTCGTAGACTCGTCGACAACCGTGCCGGACGAAGAGCCATTCGACGCACCACCAATTCCGGCACACGAGCGCTAGTCATATCAGGCACCGACAGGCCGCTGAATTCAGCCCTCCTGTCGGTGCGAATCCACCAGCTCGTCCGCTGGGACGAGGTTGAATCTGTGCAGCGCTTGAAGCCGTTGTCCCGACCCTCGCGCTCATACCACGGCCAGTTCTGGCTCCTCCGTCACCATTGCGCGCACATCACGTAGACTACGCACAGGTGACCAAAACAGCCATAGACAGCCGCAGGCTACGCCGAACACCCCAACTGCCATTCCGGCCCGTAGTCCAATTGTCTCACCTAGTGCTCCACCGAGGAGCACGCCCACAAGACCAGCCGCGGTTGAAACGAAGCTAAAGCTGGCATTAACACGTCCCAGCAAATGCTCGGGGGTTATACTTTGGCGAACGCTGAGCTCGTTGATGAAAAAGACCGCTCCCGCTATGTCGCTCGCTTGAGCGACGAGAATCACGATAAATGCCAGGAGGACCGGCCCTTGGGCTAATGGCAATAATATGGCGGACACCGTGAAGATAATTAGCCCGCCCACCATCGCTCGGCCAACGCCGAATCGCTCGACCAACGCCGGCGAGAGAAAGGCCCCGAACAACGCGCCGATTCCCCCAACGCCGACCGTTACACCTACAAGCGCAGGCGATAGGCCAAGCTCACGCAGCAGATACACGTCGTACAGCCCGCCGATAACGCCACCTGCCAGACTTAGCAAAATCGTCGACACGAACAGCGCCCGCAATACGGGCTGTCGCACCACGGCCCTCAGTCCGACGAATATTTCTTCACGGACCCTTGAGCGATCCGCCGTGACTGTCGGCCGCGCTTCCACGGTACGCATCGACCATAGAGCGAAGGCTGACATGATAAATGACAGGGCGTCGAGAACAATCGCAAAGGGTGCGGATAGGAGCTGCACAAGCGTCCCACCAACTGGCGGGCCCGTAATCTCTGCGACCGAATCGCTGACACTTAGCTTACTGTTCCCGTCGACCAACTGCTCGCGCTGCACGACTGACGGCAGAAAGGCGTGGTACGCCACATCGAACCAGATTGTTAGGACTCCCGTCAACGCTGCCACAACATAGAGCTGCTCGATGCGCAGGAGGCCGACGACATACGCCAGCGGGATCGAAAGCAGCAGAAGCGCGCGCCCGAGATCGGCTGCGATTAATATCGGCCGGCGGCGCAGGCGGTCAACCCAGACCCCGGCGAAGAGACCTACGAGCAGCGCCGGCAGCATAGCCGCGGCTGAGAGCAGGCTAAGTTGCCAGGGTGTAGCGCCAAGCATGAGAATGGCCGTAAAGCGGAGGGCCCCGCCGCCAATCTGCGAGCCAAGCCGCGAAATCGTCTGCGCCGTCCAAAGTTTCATAAACTCGGGCTGTTGCCACAGCCCAGAGAAACGCTTGCTCATCATCATCGCTCCCCACTGTAGGTACGCATATCCTCAACTGTCGCTTGCCGCTATAACAGGAACCAGCGCATGGTCAACGAGAGTGACGCCCATCGCCAAAGCGTCGACGGCACTTGTTGGCACTGCTTCGCACGCCGGGAAACCGTAGGCTGAGCACATACGGATTACCAGCCAGGTCATTCGGAACCATTGCCGCAGCCTCACCGGCATGATTATGCTCATGCCAAGGAGAGACTGCCGAGCTATAGGTCGAAGCAGGCGTCCGAACGAGCGTTGGTTCGCGCTTAGCTGACTGTTCAGCGGCGGCAACACGCGTGTTGCCGGTAGATCGAGGAACTTAGGGGAGTATGAAGAGCAATTCTATTACGGGAAGCGTCTCCTTTCAACACGAGAACAACTGTCGGGCACAGCGCAACACTACCACTACACGCCACGGCGATCAATGGACTTTTGGCTACCGGTCGGTGTCCGCCCACCACAGGTGCCCCGATGTGTCGATCATGCTCGATGCAAGACACGCTGCAAACTGAGCGCCAGGTGAAGGTGGCGCGGCAAAGGATGTAACAGTCCACATTCGCCATGTTTACCAGCGATCCGGTCTTGCCCTGCCATGGCTACTTCGTGCACAATCAGTAGGGGTTAAGCCGGTGGCAACAGATCGGAGACGAGCAGTACTACCATTACACACGATTTATGGAGTAGCTCAACATGTATTTGTTCTGCTACAACTCAAAGGACAGGCATGAAAAACTACGATATCGATACACTACTGACCGACGCGGCGGATGTTGGACACCGGATGTGGCATATTGGTGCTGCCGAGGGAGCGGCGGGCAATCTTTCCATCTTCGTGCGCGAGCTTGGTGGAGTACCTGGGTGGTCCCAAGCACAGAGGCAGATCGAGCTACCGATTCATGTTCCGGCACTTGAGGGCGGCTGGCTGATCATAAGCGGCTCGGGAAAGCGAATCCGTGATATCGCGACGCGGCCGAAGGAGGTCATTTGCCTGCTCCAGATCATTGATGGCGGACGAAATGCAGCGCTTCACGCGCCAGAAGGTCTACGACCTACCACAGAGCTCAATTCGCACCTTGCGACCCACGACGACCATGTTGCGCGGCGCGGGCTTGAGTACCACGCGCTCCTCCATGCCCAGCCGCTGCGCCTCACCTACCTCAGTCATATCGAGCGATACTGCGAGACGACGGCGCTAACGCGGCAGCTGCTCCGCTGGCAGCCAGAAACAATCATCGAGTTTCCGGAAGGACTGGCCGTCATTCGATTCCAGCCTCCGGCCTCGAGCGAGCAGGCCGAAGCAACTGCCCAAGCCCTCCAACGGTACCGGGCGGTTGTATGGGCGCGTCACGGCATAGTGACACGGGCGGACGCGAGCATCGGCAAGGCGGGCGATCTGGTTGAATATGCGGAGGCTGCCGCCCGCTACGAATACCTAAACCTCAGTGCGGGCGAGCCTGCGAGCGGCCTGTCTTCAGCTGAGCTTCAGCAGATGTGTGAAAGGCTTGGGATTGAACAGCGCGTCTTTTGAAGGGCTGCTCACGGCACAACCATGTGCGCCTCAACCTCATCCATCAGCTATACGGTAGTGCCAACAGGACCGTCTCCATTTCGTCTGGCGTGAGGCCTCCATGCGAGCCCCAAAAGTTCTGCACAAAACGACCCGGCTCATGCCACCAGATGCTTTCGCCCGCGTATGGCAGCACGACGAGGTCGGCAATCCGGCCTAAGAAGGCGGACGACGGCTGCGTAGGACCGAAGAAGCCGCCTGTAATCAGGTCTGTTACACGATGCACCTCGGCTCTACCGGCGAGGTGCTCCCGTAAGAGCGCTTCGGCGTTGTCCAGGCTGTCCTCACGAATATACAAGAAGAGATCTTGGCTCGATCCTGCGGGAACGAGTGGAGCCCCGGCTCGATTCGTGCGAATTAAGGGCTGCAAACCGGGCAGCGTATGGTTGAGATACATTGTCGTCTGGGGATTGATCGCAGTTTGACCGTGGTCGGCGGTGATCAAGAGCAGCGTGCGCCGGCCGAGCGCCGCGAGTCGCGGCTGAAGGATCCGCTCGATGCCCTCCCAAAACATTTCCACCTCAGCATCGAACTGCGGTGAATCAGGCCCATACAGATGGCCGAGCGTGTCGATGCTGTCGTAATAAACAAAGTAATAGGCTGGCTGATTGCACTCAGCTACTAGCTGGCTCAGGTTGACCAGCACTTCCGCGAGGCTGCGGAATGGAACAACTGTTGCACCGTGGGTTACCGTCAAGGTGTATGGCGATGCCGCGTACAGAGCGTGCTGAAAGACCCAGGAACGGACGCCCGTGGCCGCAAGCTCTTGGTAGAAGGTGTTGGATGGATAGATCGCTGCCGGTGTGGTTACGCCACGCAGGGTACCACGCTCCTTATCACCGGCATAGGAGAAGAGCAAGGGAGCAATGAGGGCATCGACTGCAGGCTCATAATAAAACCACTCCCATACGCCACTCTGGCCCACCGGCAAACCCGTATGCATCGTTGTAACGTGGGCCGAGGTCGTTGACGGAAACTGTGATGTAAGCTTGCAGACAACCCCATCGTCAACAACGCGCCGTAGAAACGGATGCCGATCAGCGTAGCGCTCAAAAAAACGCCAGCCGAATGCGTCCACGAACAGCAGGATGACCGCATCGTAGTTTGTGTAGAGCTCGTTCCTTGCGCCTAAGGGTACGCCCGGCGTACCGCCCGTGAAGAGCGAGCGGACCGTCTGCGGGAGCTGCGCAAAGCTATAGCCAGCGTACATCGGCCGAACAAAATGTGTACCGAAGCGCGACTGCTCTACCGCCCGCAACGATGCGCTGTCGATCATGCCACAACGTCTCCCTTCTGCCCGTTGCCTTCAAGCCAGCCCACCGACGGGCACGACCGGCCAATCAAAAATGTCAGGTGTTTTGGAGGCGACTCAATTAACGCCATCCGGACCCATGCGGTGCAAAGGGCAATTCATACTACTAAAGAACAAGCCCGCTCCATTACAACGCCGGAGGACAGGCACCCGGCATGGGAGGATGATACTACGTGTAATGTAGGGTTTAGCGCAAGGGGTTATAGAGTATGACATCCTCTCACCGTTTGCTTGCAATAATCGTCGTCTGGGGCGCCTTTGCCTGGACGTCGTTTTTTATGTTTGGGCTGAGTGTATCACTCTTCATGCCGACGCTCGTCGTCGTCACCCTGAGCATTATCTTGGTCGTGGCCGCACTGCTCGCAACGTATCTGATTCTGGGCCTCGGCGCTCACGACAGTTAACCCGGCATGTGCAGCACGCATATGTGTACAACGCTCCCATTCCTGGTAATGTGCGGGAGCCTGAAGGCGGCATGCTGCCGCGCGCAGGGGTTTCGCGACGACCCGGCTCAAGGCTGGTACGCTTCGGGAAGTTAAAGGCCAGTACGCGTACAAGGAGCGGCGTGTGGCCAAGAGCAGCCAGCATGTAGATAGCAATGGAGTGCGGGCAGGCATCGTCGACGTACTCGTGATCGGCGCTGGGCAGGCCAGCCTGGCACTTGGATATTATCTACGGCGTACCGGCCTCCGGTTCGTGTTGCTCGACGCAGAAGAGGGTCCAGGCGGGGCTTGGCGGCACGCTTGGGCCTCCCTGCGGCTATTTTCGCCGGCGCCGTACAGCTCGCTGCCAGGGGTTCTCATGCTGGGAGATCGGACGGGCACTCCGAGCCGCGGCACTGTGCTCGAATATCTCAGGCAGTACGAGCAGCGCTACGAGCTACCGATCGAACGCCCAGTCCGCGTACGGGCTGTTCGCCGTGAGGTTAACGTTCTGTTGGTTGAGACCGATCGGGGCGAGTATAGTGCGCGCGCTGTTGTCAGCGCGACCGGCACGTGGAGCAATCCGTGTATTCCGCAGCTCCCTAACCAGAACGATTTCCAAGGTCTTCAAATCCACTCTGCTCAGTACCACTCCCCGGTGCCCCTTGCCGGCCAACGGGTGCTCGTTGTGGGCGGTGGTAATTCCGGTGCCCAAATCATGGCGGAGCTTTCCGCACACAGCGATGCAACCTGGGTTACCGCCGAGCCACCATCGTTCCTCCCAGATCATATCGATGGACGTTACCTCTTCGAGTTGGCAACGCAACGCTACAAAGACGCGCACCTTGGCCGGGAAACGGAGCCCATCCGGGGCCTTGGGGACATCGTGGTGGTGCCCGCGGTCCGAGAAGCGCGGGATCGTGGCGTCCTCCAAGCTGTGCGAATGTTTACCCGTTTCACACGGTCAGGTGTAGTATGGCCGGACGGAAGCGAGACGCCGGTCGACGCAGTAATACCATTTCGCGGTCTAAGCTAC
>JADDQE010000184.1 GCA_016781525.1 bacterium
CCAGTGCCGCCGCCCGTGCCGCCCGTGCCGGCATCACCACCACAAGCCGTCAACGAACCCAGCGCCAGCGCTGCCAACAGACTCCACGAAACTACCTTCCTTCGCATAACTCCTCCTTAGAAGCACACTTATTCGATAAAACTCCTGGCGTGCAAGACCTAGCTGTTTATAGCAGGTCTTGTGCCACCTCACTTTACTGCTCTCGGGGATACCGTTGGCCACAGCGCAGCACCTCCGCACGCTCCAAGGCTGCGGCATACAGCCAGTCCCGAAGGCGGTGAGTCTGCATTAAAGACCTCCGCAACCGTAGCTAGGCCACCTTCCCAGAGCTCCTCCAGAAGCGGCGCCAGAAACGGATGCAGACACAGGGCTGTTTAGTGGCTCGGGCTCGCCGATGCCGAAGCATCCGCGCCGCCGGTCGTGCCGCCGGTTGTGCCACCAGTACCGCCCGTGCCGCCGGTTGTACCGCCGCCGGTCGTGCCGCCGCCGGTCGTGCCGCCGCCCGTGCCACCACCGCCATTACCACCACAAGCCGTCAACGAGCCCAGGGCGAGCGCTGCCAACAGACTCCACGAAACTACCTTCCTTCGCATAACTCCTCCTTAGTAGCACGCTTATTCGATAAAACTCCTGGCGTGCAAGACCAGGCGGTTTATAGCAGGTCTTGTGCCACCTCACTTTACTGCTCTCCAAGATACCGTTGGCCACAGCGCAGCACCTCCGCAACACTCCGGGCTTGAGCCATGCACACCGTGGCAAAGCGGGGAGCTTCGGCATCAAAACCTCCGAGATCGTACCCAGGCCACCCTCCCAAAGCTGGGCCAGAAGTGGCGCCAGAAACAGGCGGACATCAAGGTTCGGCTACAGCTGGTGGCGGGCATCGAGATAATGCGCGATGAGCCATGGCCATACCGTGCCCTGATGGCACACTGTGTCACGCTGGACACCATTGCCTGTGAAGCGCGGCTGATAATCTGCATTGGCCGAGTCAAGGGTTCGAAGTCCAACTGGTGTCCAGAGCGCAGCAGTGACAGCTGCGAGGGCACTACCCCGACGCGGCTCGGGAATGAGCTCGGAGGCGACCGAAAGGGTGAGCACTTGATTCGGACGCAGCGTAGCATCATGACCGTTAGGGGTATCAAGGACGTCGTACAAATAGCCTCGCTCGGCGTACCAGAAGCGCGTCTAGCTCGCACTTCTGGTACGCTAACGCCTGATAGGCTGCGCGCGAGACGCCGCTGTCCCGCCCCCGTCGAGGGAAAAGCTTTGCAGGTAGTCATAGCCGGACGGGATAACCTCGACGGTGCTCCACTCGGTGGATCCCAGCCGATAGTGTGCCCCTGCCATGATCAGCGTTTGAGCCAGATGCTGCAGCAACAATCTTCGTTCGACAGGCGGCAGCGTCGCGGCGACGAGGTAGCCATGATCGGCGCGCGTATTCGCGCCCGCAACGGTTCCCATCGCATATCCGCCAAGCCCATTGGTTACCAGCCACTCACAGTTGAGAACGACATCCCGGTTGCGGCATAGCCCAGGTGCAAGGGTGATGTTAGGCTGCATGGTTCCTTCCTCGGAGCGGTGGAGTTGCTACAATCAGTCGTTGGTGCCAAGCAGCAAGCATCAAGCACGGCAAGGCTTGGACACACAACCGTGAAGCGCTAATCCTCGTCACCTCGTCAGTGGAGCAACTTGTGAGCGACGTCGTCGGTATTCTAATCCAGATTTTCCTTCTGGTTGGGCTCGGACTGTTGGTCCGCTGGCGCAATATCTTGCCGCGCGATCAAGCCGTGATGATCTTTAACCAGGCTGTGATCAACTTGACACTGCCGGCGACGGTATTTCTGGGGCTGATGAACATCAAGCAGTTTTCGTGGCAGCTCGTCAAAATCCCGATTATCGCAGTGTTAGTTATCTCGGCCTCGGGCATTGCCGCCGCGTATATCGCCCACCGGTTGCGGCTGCGCCGTGCCACTGCGGGCGCCGTCGTCATCACCAGTATGTGCGGCTCGACGGGTTTTTTTGGCACGCCGATCTTTGGGGCGCTGGCCAAGAGTGATCCACAGGAGTATGGCCAGATGGTCGGCATGGCCTCGCTCTATAGTGAGATTGGCACACTTATCCCGCTGCTCACGATTGTAACCATCGTCGCATCTGCGTACGGCGAAAAGAAAGAATTTACCGTCAAGCAAATCCTCATCGGCTTGTTCCGATCTCTGCCGTTTATTGCGCTCGTCCTGGGGTTTCTCTTCTGGCCTGAGACGCACGGCGGCCAGTTCCCTCAAGCGCTGAGAGGCACGCTTGGCTTTTTAAGCTCGGCTACGGTTATGCTCACCATGTTGTCGCTAGGGATGACCATCACCATTCGTGACTTCTCGCAGTACCTACGCTCGGTGCTTTCGGTAAATCTGGTTAAGCTTGTGTTCGCGCCGCTGGTCGCCATCTTCCTCGCCGCGATCTTTGGCCTTGACTCCCAGGCGCGCTTCGTCGTCGTCTTCGAGTCCGCGCTTCCGGCGGTGGTGATCGCCATCGCGTATGCCAACCAATACAAGCTTGACGTCGAGCTTGCCAGTACCGCCGTCTTCACGACGTTTGTCTTCTCGCTCGTGACGCTCCCAATCTTTGCATATCTATCAATGTAATCGGGGCGCTCATCCGAGCGCCCCGACGACCTCTTTATCTCGCTGACTACAGACTTTTAGCCACGACGCAGTTTGCCAACACCACGGGCCAGCCCGACGACAAGCCCGGCACCGCCGATCGCCGCACCCGCCAGCAGCCCAATTATGCCACCGGTTGTCGCCGCGGCATACTGCTTCGTCCGAGCAGCCGCCAGCTCATCTTCCTTCGTGGAGACAACCTCTTGCTGACGCCGCCGCGCATTCGTCGTCGCGGCCTGGACCATCAGCGTCGCTTCTCTGCTGATGCCGCTGGCGGCCGGATTATTTTGCGCAGCTTGGCTGCCATGCGTCCGGGCGTACACTTGGGTAAACTCGCCTCCCAAAAAGAGGATTTGGCTGGAGTAGTAGACATACACTAAGAATGCCAGCACGCCGCCGATAATGCCATAGCTCGAAAAGTTTGACGAGGCGGTGAAGTAGAAGGTCAGCAGGTACTGACCCGCGACCCACAAGAAGGCAGTGAGCACACCTCCGGTGAACACATCCCGCCACTCCACTTCCGTGTCGGGCAGATACTTGAACAAGAGCGAGAAGACCAGCGAGATGATGCCAATCTGCACAAAAAAGTTCAGAACGGAAAAGAGCCAGGCTGGACTAAGCTCAAGTGCGTCTGAGAAGGCCTGCAGGATCGACGTCAGAACCAGTGAGACGAGCAGCAGGAAGGCCACGCCAAGCACCAGCGTGAACGACAGGAACTTGCTTCGGATAAATCCCCAGATGCCGCTCGGCTGCTTGTCTGCCGGCACGTCCCAGATAATATTGAAGGCAGCATCCAGCTCGCCGAACACGCCCGAGGCCGCAAAGAGTAAGGAAACGATACCAATAATCGTCCCGACGATGCTGCCTGTGGCGGCATCTGAATTTGCTCCGGTCAGTCCGGCTGTCAGCTGCTGCGCGAACTCCTCGTTGTCGATCACGCCGGCAATATAATCGATGATCTGCTGCTGAACATCCTGACCACTGGCAGTAAAGCCGAGGAAAAAGCTTGTAACAGCTGTGACAATCAGGAGCAGCGGAATCAACGAGCTAAGGGTATAGTACGACAGCGACGCACCGAGGCGCAGGCAGTTGTCTTCCGACCACTCGCTGAATGTATTCGTCGCCAGGTCCAGCCATTTTCTCATCGTAGCGCTCCACTTTTGACACCGAAATGCGGCGACGGAGGGCCCGTCAGCGCACTGTATAGCAACCGTTATGCCAAGTGTCCGTAGCCGCCCTACCGCGCGACCTCCTGACCAAGCCATTCTTCGAACTCGCGCTCAAGCGTCACGAGGTCGACCCCGAAAGCCGCCTGCACTCGCTCGGGTGTGACCTTCTGCGCGATCGGAGACATCGACGAGCTGAAGACCGAGACTATTTCCCCGCGCGGCAACTGACTCTGGATCACCTCGACTGGCACGGCCGCAAAGGAGTCATAGAACGCCAGAAAGGTATCCTGCCCATAGGTATCAGCAAGATACTTGGCGAGATATGCCGAATAGGCATACTCGACCGTGGTTTCTTCGCCCGCGTGGTCAGCTTCGCCGAAGGACGTTTTGCCCGTCAATTCAAAGAGGTCGAGCGATGCGGGACCACCACGGCGATACCAATCAGTGATCACGTCCCGATCAAAATTGTTCGTAATGAACATCGCGGCGCCCTCAGAAACCCATGCCGGAGTGTACGGCATAGTCGTAGGCGAAAGGACGAGATGCGTGAGCTCGTGGGCAATTGTCTGCTGCCGATCTTGGCTCGGGTCACTCTGAAACGCAGCTCCATTAATATAAAACGATTGGCTGGTGATCGTTACGCCGCGCTTGTTGATGTGATAGCGTGCTAGCGCCACACCGAGGAAGCGCTCGGCACTGCGCTGAGTGAGGCTGGTAAACTCTTCCTCGCTGGCCGTAATATACATCACATTCACCGGCTCGGCACGGCCGGGCAGCGCTTGGTCGATGCGCTCAAACGCTGCCTGGGCCTCGCGCTCCACCACTGGTAGCTCATCCGCCAGCTCTGGACGGTAAAAGATCCAGAAGGCACCCGAACGTTTTGCCGCCGTTTTCCCGTACACCCAGAAGGGCAGTTGCCCGCCGACTTCACTAACCAGCCAGCGTCCACTAGCTATGCCCCCCTCACGGCGCAGCGTGTATTCAAGCGACGACGTAAAGACCGGCTTTGCTTCACGAACGGAATAGCTCAACTCAGCCGCCACGCCGCGAATCTCGTTCTCGCCGTTGGGCAAGCCATTTTGTTCGTCGTCGCCCACTTCAAGCGTTAGCGCTGTGATTGGCAGTACGGCGACTCGATCAAAAACCTCGCCCTGGGCGGCTCGGAGCGCAGGCGCAAACTGAGCGAGATACTGCTCGCGATCCCCGCTCGCAAGCGCCCTACCAAGTGCCTCTATAACCTCATGTACCTCGTGGCGTGCCAGCTCATCGCCGCTGAGCGGGGTTGGCGATGGTGTAGGTGTCGGCGTTGGACGGGGCACGACAGTCGGCGGCAAGTCTGCTTCGCTAGCGATACCGGCCTCGGCGCCAGCCCTCAGCGGCAGGCGGACTAGCGGATAGCTTGGAAAGCGCAGCAGCAGAACATCGCCCACGACGGGCCGCGGAAAGGTTAGCGTGCCGGTGTTGGGCTCGCCTTCACCCCACACGTCGCCAACCGGCTGAATCCCTTGATCAAGCGTCTGCTCGACCTGAGCAGGCCGGTACTGCTGCCAAAGACCGTCGAAGATCACGGCGTCATGGCCGGTAATCGTAGAGCTAAAGGTAATGTCGCTAGGGTTCATGTTGACGAACGCAACCTGAAGCAACAGGGCATCATGCTCAACCCGCACTTCGTTGACACGCAACACAATGTTTTCTAATCGTGGGCTGCGCACCTCGACATCGTAGGTGTAGACGCCTTCTGGTGGGCGTGGACCCACGGGAGCTTCGGCCACCGGCTGATCAAGCCTGAAGGACAGCTCCGGAAAACCTGGAATGAGCAGCTGAAAAGCAGCGCCGTGTGCCCCTGCAAAGGTCAGGCTGCCAACGGTCGCGCCGCCCGCCAGCCATCCACCCTCAGGATCGATACCTGTATCGAGCGAGGGACTATGGGCGCTCGGCTCGTACGTTCTCGTGCCGACGAGCCGAGCGGCGGAAAGATCGGACCCGCTCACATAGGCAAGATCCTCAGCTCGATTGTTGTAGAACGAGAGATGCAGCACGAGCGCGTGCGCCGTGCGCTCAACATAGCGCAGATGGAGGTCGATGCCATCGAGATCGGTTGCCCGCACCAGCTTGTCGACGACAAAAAATTGCAGCCCTGAGACGGCCGGTGAACTGTTGGGGGGCGGAGCGGCGCCCTGCTCGAGCGGCCTGCCGCTAGGAACAACCGTCGGCGCTGGCGCAGCCACGGGAACGTCCGGATTACGCGGCTCAACGCTGATACCACAGCTAGCAAGTATATAGCAGACGAGCAGTACCAGCCCGAGATTGCGTAGTCGTTTGCTCCGCACGCGACTCTCCCTGATCTTTACATACCCCAGATTGCAGCTGGAAATCCAAGGGGCCTCTCGGGCCCGCCATCGTACCTGACCGTCTAGCTAATAGTGACTGAGCGGCACGGGTAGTTCCGCTTCCAAGACGGCTAGCGAGGGGCCATGCACTTCGGCCGCATCCGGCTGTCGTACTAGCGCCCAGGTAAAGCAAAAGTACAGTAACCGGCAGGATATACGGCGCTCATGGGGGAGACAAGCACCGGCTTTCAACCCAGCTACAGGAGTTACGCCCTCATGTAGTGACCGGGAATTGAGCCCGCGGCAGCAGCGTACCTTCTTTTGTGAAACAATGACGTTCCATGCTGCCGCCGGCACCTACAACCGCACCATGAACAACCGCGTACCATGTGCCAGCTAAGGCTGTATGAGCCCCCGTCGTATTGCGTAGCGCACGAGCTCCGTTCGATCGTGCAGATTGAGTTTATCCATTAGATTAGCGCGGTGGGTTTGCACCGTCTTGATACTAATGTTCAGCTGTAGTGCAATTTGCCGGTTGGTGTGGCCCTCAGCGACTAGCTTAAGCACTTCGAGCTCACGCTCGGTGAGCGAGTCCGGCGTATCATCGCCGCGCTCGACCTGTCGCACGTAATCGCTAATCAGCGTATCAGTCAAAGCAGGGTCCAGATATTTATCACCGCGACGCACGGCGTTGATTGCCCCGACCAGCTCCTTCGCAGCGGCACGCTTCAGCACATAGCCAGCGGCACCTGCGCGCAGCGCTTCACGGAGATACTCCTCACCTTCGTGCATCGACAGCACCACGATTGCCGTTTCGGGACTCGTATTGCGGATTGCCCGCGTCGCCTCAAGCCCATTGAGCTCAGGCATCGCGACATCTACCACGGCAATATCCGGCTGCAGCTCCTCGGCGAGCCGGACAGCGTCACGCCCATTATCGGCCGTCCCAACGACCTCAAACCCGGGATGGGATTCCAGAACCATCCGCACGCCGTCGCGCAGCATCGCGTGATCGTCGGCGAGCAAGATGCGGACATTAGCCATGCTATACTCCTTATCCATACCTTGATCGTACCAGGTCTTGCACAGCCTAACAACGCACCAAGGGGTCATGTTACAATACGGGACGGTTAGAGCCCCCGCCGAGGTATGACACTGCCAGGAGCTCGGAGATGCCTCAAAATCAGCAACGGCACAGCGAGATGTGGTGGCGCGGTCATAACGACGCCCTTGCTGGTGATCCGCCGAATGAAAGCTATTACCACTATTACTACGACTACAAGCTAGCGTATGAAAAAGTTCGGCGTGAGCAACGCCGTACACGACGGCAGCGGGTGCTTGCCGCCTTTGGCCGGCGCCTGCTCTGGGCGCTGCCGGTCCTACTCATCCTTGGCGGATTAGGATATAACACCTGGCGCTCCCGTCAGCCGCAGACCGCGATCGTACAGCAGGTAGCCATCCCAATGGCTACACCGCGGCCCACGCCACGCCCAACCATCCCCCCGCCGACACACACGCCCGTGCCGATGTTGCAAGCTGATAGCTTCGCAGTCATTACGGGCACACAAGGCGCTGCGCTACGCGCACGAAGCAAGCCAGGTCTGAAGGAAGTGACGATTACGCGCTATCGTGAAGGTCAAACAGTCCATGTGCTGGAAGGCCCGCAGGTAGCGGACAACCTCGAGTGGTGGCGCGTCGAGGCCGAAGGTCAGAGCGGCTGGGCCGCCGCTGCATACCTCAAGCCTGTGGCGCCTCCGCCCCCACAGTAGATCAGCAGACCCGTACTCCACCAACCATCCTAAGGGACTACCCAATAGTAGTACTAGCGGTGCTATGGCCTCTCAGAGGCTATGGGTACAGTGGTGTGCACGCGCTTATCGAACGTTGTCACCGTTTAGATAAATCGTTCCCCCAGCACATCATGCGTCACCGCCGATCCAGGTTGATCGGCAACAACCGCAGCCGTCTATGTGTACGGCTCAAGTACATAGGAGCATGTCCGTGTTGACAGCCCGACCACGTGTTCAACTGTCCGTGCTAGTTATGTCGATCCTACTTCTGGCATCCTTCGTCTTCGGCATCCCCCAAGCTGCAGCATCTCCCGATCTCAACCGAGGTATCGAGCTGACCAACGAGCAGCGACAGGCTGCTGGCTGCCCGAACCTGCTGTGGAATCCGGCCCTTGGAGCGGCAGCACAGCGTCATGCGGATGATATGGCTGCCCATAATTATTTCAGCCACAACAGCCGGAGCGGCGTCAATTTCGCGGCGCGAATTCGTAGCGCGGGCTATCGCCTGCGGCTCGCCGCCGAGAATATCGCGGCTGGCCAGCAGTCGCCTGAGGAAGTAGTAGCTACCTGGATGGCTAGCCCGAGCCATCGCGCCAACATTCTCAACTGTCGGTTCCGCCACGTTGGGATTGGCTTTAGCTCGAACGACGGCAGCTCATTTGGGACCTACTGGGTCCAAACGTTCGGCACCTCACGGTAAATCAAACGTTCAACTGTTTCATGGCGGCGCTAGCTCGAGCTAGCGCCGTTCTTGTTTGACGATACGTGGTGTAGTCGGTACACTTTTCGATAGCTTCCGTATTTATGTATATTTGAGAGGTTATTTCTAATAGGCATGTGCCATCAACGATTGCGCGACGGGTTGGCCGGGTATGTAACCGCGGTTGCGCTGCTGCTGGCGACGCTGCTCTGGGGAACGAGCGACGCTCACGCCCAGCAGCAAACTTGGCGGGAGCGGCGTACTAACAGCTTTGCCATTCTGTACCCAGCAGACATTACCGCGCAGACAGCGGCCGATGAATACGCCTTGTTTGTGGATGGCGTCTACGATGAGGTGAGTGCGGTCTTTGGGTATCGGACGCCGCCGCCCGTTGTTCTGCGCATTTATCCCACGATGGAGCTGTACGTCAAGGCAAACCCGCTAGCGGCGCAGATGCCAGGTGTCGTTGCCCACGCGCATACTGGCCGGCGTGAGATTAGCATTGCCCTGCCACAGACCGTTGGGCAGCCGCCAGATCAGATCGTCAACAACGTCCGCCACGAGTTGGCTCATATTATTGCGGCCGACCTTTCTGGCGACAAGCTTACAACGGCGTTTCAGGAAGGGATCGCGCAGTACCTGGAGCATCCTTCGGCAGAGCTCGACACCAAGATGCAGCTGATGCAGCAGGTGATTGCCGCCGACAAGGTGTTGCCCTGGCGTGAGCTTAACCGGCCCGGGGTCGCATACTCCGACCCGCGCATCAGCTATCCGCAAAGTTACACCATTGTCGCCTTCTTGATCGGACGCAACGGATTCGCCACATTTCGGAGCTTCCTTGACGAGGTAAAAACGAGCAGTGGCTATCGTAGCGCTCTTGAAGCGGCGTATGGCGTGAGCGCAGATCAGCTCGAGCGCGAGTGGCGCGACCAGCTGAGCGACTTCGTCAACGGCGGGTACCGCGCACGGTCGATGGGGGCACTAGATCTTTCCCAGGCAGAGGCCCTGATCGCCAAGGGCGAGTATGACGCGGCGGTGCAACAGCTGCAAGCGGCACTGGCCACTCTGGCTGGTGATCAAACCCAACTTGGCGAGCGTGCACGCGAGCTGCTCAGGCGCGCGACCACAGCCCAGCGCGCCACGGGCTTGGCTACGACTGCCCGCGAAGCTTTGGCACGCGGCAGCTACGAAGAAGCACGTACCGCCGCGGAAGAGGGCCGCGAGCTGCTGAACGAGCTTGGTCAAGCCGCGCAGGTGCAGGTGCTGGATCAGTATATTCAGCTTGCTACCGAAGGGATCGAGGCGCAGCGCAGCTTGGCAAGTGCACGGAACAACTTGGTCACGCTACGCGTGGGATCGGCACAGGAAGAGCTAGCTGCCGCGTACCGCACTTTCACCCGGCTCGGCGACACATATCACGCTGGAATTGCCGAGAGCTCATTGGTACGCATCCAACGAACTGAGACAGGCGTAGCGGTAGTGCTGGTATTGCTCGCCGCGTTGGTTGCCGGCTGGAACATTCACCGACGGGTGAACGAGCGTGACCAAGCGCTGCCCTTCGGTTAGTGCTTTGCCAGCCGCCGAAGCGGCTGGCTGTTGAACTCTAGCTCTTGATTATTGGCTGTTGAACTCTAGCTCTTGATTACTGGATAGAACATGGCGCAAATCTACGAGCCTGTCGCACAACCAAATAATGTGGTTCAGCGCCTGTACGCAGTCGCAACAACCCTCCGTCGGCGCCGCCGCCTGCGGCTTATGATTCGAGCCCTGTGGGTCGCGCTGGCCGTGTGGTGCGTCGGGCTGGTAGCGCTGCTGCTTGGCCTCGCGCTGAACCCCGCTCTCCTTTTGGGAGCATCAGCGATGACGTGGGTGGTAGGCGCCGCCTACGCCTGGTTCAGTCATCCCTCGCTGGCCCGCCTGGCGCAGGGTCTGGACCGGCACTATCGCCTGGCGCAGCAAGTTACGACCGCGCTCGAAGTCGCACGGCATACGGAAACCCAGCCCCTAGAAGAGCGTCTCCTCCAGGAAACCGAGGCGCTGCTGGTTCGCATGTGGCGCTACATTGCCAGCCGTTCAAGCACCCCATGGCGCGAGGTGGAAACGCTCGTCGCAATGGCCTTGCTTGCGCTTGGCCTTACAGTCGCGACACACCCCCTGTTGCCGGAAGCGGCAACTCCGGTCGCACTCCCAGATCTTCCTGCGCCGGCGACATCGCCGACTGCCCATGCCCAGGAGCAGCCGACCGAGCAGCCGGTCGCTGAACAGCAGCAACAACCATTATCTCCGGAAGCACAGGCGGCCGCCGACGCGATCGCCGACGCCTTACGTGATAACGGCGCGACGCGCTCGGCCGCGGATGCTTTGGATCGGGGTGATACCAATGCCGCCGCCAGTGAGCTGCGCGAACTTGCAGACCAGGCCGATCAGCTGAGTGAGGAGGCGCGGCGTGATATTGCGCAAGGGCTGCGCAACGCCGCGGACCAGCTCGGGCAAGACCAGCCAGGCCTTGCGGATGAGCTACGCCGACAAGCCGATGCGCTCGAGGCAGGTGGCCAGCAAGCCGAGCAAGCGCTGGAAGACCTGGCACGAACGGTCGAGCAGCTGAGTGAGGATGGGCAACAGGCGGCTGAAGCCGAGCCCTCGGCGGCAGGCGAGCAAAGCCAGCCGGGCCAGGGGGAGCAGCAGGCGCAACAGGGTGAAGGCCAGCAGCAAGGAGAGCAGGGCGGTGGCGCAGGCGCCGGCAATGGCGACGGGCTTGGCGCGGAGCGACGCTCCGATCAACCAGGAGCACAAGCCCAGGGCGAAACCCTCCCATTGCCGCAACCCTCCACGGCTGGTGGACCAACAACCCCGGCAACGGGGCCGAAAGGGCCAACGATTGAACTTGGCGCAGGTGGTACTGGGACAAGTGAGAACTTAGGTGGCGCAAACGGAGACCAGCCGCTCGCCGGCGAGGCCGATCCCCTAACCATTCCTTTGGAGTATCGAGATGTGGTGGAAGACTACTTTTCGCCGCAACCGTAGCGCGGGCGTTGCAAACCAGACCGCGCTTGACGAAGCCTTTCTGCGGCGCCTCGAGCGGTTGTCGTTGAACGCGAGCCGGATGCTGCGCGGCGGCTTAAGCGGGGTCCATGCCAGTACACGCCGATTGCCTGCCCCGACCTTTAGCGACCATCGCTCCTACTCGACGAGCGATGATTTACGCTATGTGGACTGGAACGCATATGGACGGCAGGAAGAGCTGTTTGTTAAGCTCGGCGAGACAGAGCAGGACGTGCCGGTCCACTTGCTGCTGGACCGCAGTCGCTCGATGGACTATGGCACAGGGGATATGCACAAGCTACACTATGGCCGCATGCTGCTAGCCGCGCTTGGCTACCTTGCATTGAGTGGAGGGGATGCGTTAACTGCGACAGCGTTCGACGGGGCAGCACAGCCAGTCTTTGGGCCACAGCGCAGCAAAGCCGCCGCAGTCAGCCTGCTGCGCTATGCGAGCAGCATTGTCCCTGGCGCCGAGAGCCGCATCGAGACGACAATCCAACAGTACACGCGGCCGCGACCGGGTGGCATGGTTGTTGTTATATCGGACCTCTGGTCGGTCAGCGACGTCGATCGTGTGCTGCGCCTGGCGCAGCCTCCGCGCTGGCAGCTCCTGCTGCTACATCTGCTACATCCAGAGGAGCTTGAGCCCGCCATGCAGGGTGACATCGAGATCGAAGATAGCGAACAGGGCGACTATATCACGCTTAGTGCCGACGCTGAGACGCTCGCGCGCTACCGCGAGCGTCTCAACCAGTGGTGTGGAGCAATCGACACAGCCTGTCAGCGTAGGGGCGCGAGCTATGCACGGATCAGCACGGATATGCCGCTGGAGCGGGCGGTTATACCTTTCTTGAGACAGCGCCAGGTGCTGCGGGGCACGTAGGCCGCTGAAGTGCCGCTCTTGGTACACCAACATCCCGACAGCCAGCGCTGTCGACGGTGGCTACAGTTCGACTGTGGCATTCAACTAGAAATCGTGGGTGGATGAGCTTTCTACTACCAATTGGCCTGCTTACTCTCCTGGTGCTCCCGATCGTAGCGCTCCTGCACTTGATCCAGCAGCGCCGTGATCGCGTGCGTGTGCCGTCGCTGCAGATTTGGCGCGAGCTCCAGCGGCAGAACGTCCAGCAGAAGCCACGCCGGCTTCCCCTAACCTTATTGTTGCTGCTCCATCTACTGCTCGCAGCGCTGCTAGCAGTTGCTCTCGGGCAGCCATTCTTGCAAGCAATCCGTGGGCAGGCGCAACATATTGTGCTTGTGATCGACACCTCGACCAGTATGGCAGCAACAGACGAAAGTCCCAGCCGCCTTGCCGCAGCCAAGGCCGAGGCCGAACGCATCATCACCAGCCTAAGGCGCGGAGATAGTGCGGCCTTGATCGAGCTCAGCGCACAGCCACGTATTGTCGCTCAGGGCACGAGCGCGGATATGGCCGTGCTTCTCGCCGAGCTGAGGACACTCAAAGCCGGCGGTCCGGACGGCGACCTCGCAGCGGCAATGAGTATCGCTCCGGCAACAGCGCAACCGAAGGCGGCAATCCAAATCGTGGTGCTTACCGATGGCTCCTTCCGTGCGCCGGATACGGCAACTGTTTCCGGCAGTATGGAGTGGCGGACCTTTGGTAATGCAGGCGACAACGTGGCGATCGTCGCCCTAGCCGCGCGCCAACTGCGAGATGGCCGGCAGCAGCTCTACGCGCGGGTTGCCAACTCGGGGACCACGCCGATCGCTCGAACACTCCAGCTCAACCTTGACGGCGAGCGAGTAGCTAGTGAGCCAATTCGGCTTGCGCCCGGCGGCGAAGCCGAGTGGAGCTGGCCGCTGCCCTCGGGAACCGAGCTGGCTTCAGCCAGCTTGAGCGGATCCGATCTCCAGCCGCTGGACGATCAAGCAGCCATTGTGCTTGGAGGCACGGCGCAAACGCGTGTGCTGCTGGTTACCTCGAGCGACACGCCAGTTGAGCGAGCACTACGCGCGCAGCGTGGTTTCGCGGTCCAGCGCATTACGGCGGCTGAGTACCAGGCGAGTGCGGCTGCGGATCTCGTGGTCTTCGTGGGCGACGTGCCCGCGCAGCTCCCATCGGCGCCCGTGCTGGTTGTCGCACCACCGCGCGATCAGGAGCTGATCGAGGTGGCAGATGAGGTGCTTAGCCCACGGACTGCCGCCGCCAACGATGATCGCTTCGCAGCCATTGATTGGAAGCCAGTGACCTTTGAGCGCATACCGCGGATCACGCCTCCGGCGTGGGCCGATGTTGCCGTGTCCAGTGGAGATGTTCCACTTGTACTGACCGGCCAGTTTAACAACAACCCGATCGTCATTTGGGCGTTTGATCCCAGCGCGTCGAATCTACCGAATCGCCTGGCGTTTCCGCTCCTCACCGCGGCAACAGCACGCCAGCTCTTGCCTCAAGCCCATGATCGGCTGCTCGTCGGCGCCAGCGCACCGTTCGCCCTGCGCGCTCCTGACGGCCAGGTAATCGCCGCGGGTGACCGCCTAGCCCAAGTCGGCATCTACCAGACAGCATCCGGTAACGGGGCTCTGGCGGTGAACGCCATTGACGACTCAGAAGCGAATCTCCAGCAACGACCGGCACCTGCTATTACCGAGGTCCCTCGGCAAGTCGCGACCGACGACGCGCCTGTGGGCCGTGAGCTTTGGCAGCCACTTGTAGTCGCTGCGCTGCTCGTGCTGATCGGCGAGTGGCTTTACAGTCACCGTGCCAGCTTCCAACGAAGCGGACGGCGCAAGCAGCGGGCACAGGTATAACATGATCTTTCGTACTCCACTCTGGCTCTGGATTCTTCCGCTGCTCCTGCTTGCCGGTCTGCTGATCGCACGGCGGAGCTCGATCGCGCGCGGCGCCCTACTGCTGCGGGCCGTGATCGTCACGCTCGTCGTTGTCGCGCTAGCCGACCCGATCCGACCGGGGACTATCGCACCTGCACCACTGCTCATCCTTGTAGATCAGTCGGCTAGCCTTACGCCCGCGGCACGGGAAAGCGCTTGGCAAACAGCAGTTCGCATCGCAGGCGAGCGCGGTTCCGCCCTCACCACCGTCGCAGCGCTGGGACAGACAACCGTGGTCGCTCCCGACCTCATGCAGCCCACGCTGGACAGCACGGGCACCGATATCGCGGGAGCCCTGCGTCTCGCCCAAGGCCTTCAGCCGGCTGGAGGACGCGTTCTGCTGTTGTCGGACGGCGCCTCGACTACACCTGGCGTCGAGGAGGCAGCACAAGCACTGCAGCAACAAGGGGTTGCGGTGGACGTTCTGCCGTTAAGCGACAGCGCCGAGACTGATGCGCGCGTCGTCGATATTTCACTACCGGCCGGACTACGCGCGGGACAATCATTTCGGGGCGAAGTAACGGTCGAGAGCACAGGGCTGGTCGAAGGCACGCTTGCGGTTACAGTAAACGGCCAGCCGGTGAGCGAGCTACCCGTGCGCCTCGAAGCAGGCCGAACGTCATTTCCCTTACCGGGGAGGGTACCAAACGCGGGCATGCAGCGTTTTCGTGCTGAGCTTCGCGTAGTCGACGCTCATGCAGAAAACAATGCACTCGACACGACGGCTCTCGTTGGCCCACCCCCGAAGGTACTGGTGATCGAGCGGCAGCCGGACACCGCTGCGGCGCTGCGTGATGCGCTTGAAGCGCAAGGGGTGCAGAGCGAGGCGTTACGCCCAGGCGACGTGTCGAGCCGCCTGTCCGAGCTCCGCCGCTTCGATTCGATTATTCTCCAAGACATTCCAGCGGATGCGCTCACGCTCGATCAGCAGTCGGCATTGCGCGAGTTTGTTCGGAGCTTAGGACATGGCCTGCTCGCGCTCGGCGGCTCGAATAGCTACGCCCTAGGCGGGTACAAAGGTACTCCGCTCGAAGAGGTGCTGCCCGTCACAATGGAAACGCCCCCGCGGCGAGAACGGCAGCAGGTTGCACTGCTCCTCATCATCGATCGCTCGGCGAGCATGTACGGGCCGACGCCCGAGACCAGCAAGCTAGAGCTTGCCAAAGGCGGCGCGATGGCGGCGACCCAGGCGCTCGTGCCGAACGACAGGCTGGGCGTTCTGACATTCGATACTGACACCGAGTGGACGGTGCCATTCAGCCGCCTAGGTGAGGGGTTGGCACTGACCGATATTCAAGACCGAATCGCAGCAATTGATTATGGCGGCGGCACTGATATTTATCGCGCGCTCGGCATCGGCTTGCCCGAGCTGGCCCGCCAAGATGTGACCGTGCGCCACGCGGTGCTGCTTACCGACGGCCGAACCTACCTGAGTGACCCCAACGCGTACGATCGGCTAGTGCAAGCGGCTAAGGCGAATGGGATGACGCTCTCCACAATCGCGGTCGGCAGCGACGCCGATACCGAGCTGCTCGAGCGCCTCGCAAATCATGGGGGTGGTCGCTACCATTTTGCAGGCGATCCCAAGGAGCTTCCGCGATTGACGTTGATGGAGACGGAGATCGCCCGCGAAGATCCACGCGTCGAGGGAGACTTTCAGCCACAGCCCCAGGGCCCGCACCCGATCGTTCGCGGGTTTGTCCCGCGGCGCTTCCCCAACCTAGAGGGTTACGTCGCGGTGACGCCAAAGCCAGAGGCGGAAGTGGTGCTGCAGTCACCAGAGCAGGACCCGATACTGACGACGTGGCAGTACGGATTGGGGCGCTCGATCGCGTGGACCTCGGACAGTGGCGAGACATGGAGTGAGGCTTGGCAGCGTTGGAACGAAAGTGGGCTCTTCTGGACGCAAATGCTCGCCTATACCTTCCCCGATCCGGCGCAGGGCCAGTTGAGTGTCCGTATC
>JADDQE010000215.1 GCA_016781525.1 bacterium
ATTAAGGAATCAGTCCCTGGTAGTAGTATAACTTAGAACGCGAATTGGTATGACTTCCATTGCACGCGAGGCCGGCGCGACCCTGGTCATCAATCACCATCCCCATGTTGTGGGCGGTCTCGACTGGGACGGCTCGTCGCTGGTAGCGTGGACGCTGGGTAACTTCGTCTTTGATCAGACGGTTTGGCCGACCTTCGAGAGCTACTTGCTCGGCGTTTACGTGCGCGAGGGCCAGGTCGTGGGGGCGTATGCTGAGCCGCTGATCATCGAAGGTTTTGTTCCCAAGGGTGTCACGGGTCAGCTTGCGGAGTTTGTGGCACGTGGGGCTGCGGGGCGGGATAGCGGACCGTTTGTGGTGGAAAACGGGGCGATGCATTTTGATGCGCGTGGTAACGCAACGCGTCATGATGTGCCGCTTCCGCTCGAGGGCGGCGCAGAGCAAGCGACGATCTTTCACCTCAATCCTGGGTGGTGGCTCTCCGACTTCCAAGGTCCCGGTGAGATCCGTTTGGGACGCGATCTGTTGTGGGTTGGATCCTTTGAGGACGAGGATGTCGATCGTGAGCAGGAAGATACGTTGCTCTGGGATTTCGGGACCCCGGGGCGGCGTATTGGCCCGCAGTACGCCTTTGAGGGCCAGGCCGGGGTGCGACTTGAGCGGGGAGCCGGCTCCCGCTCCGAAACAATTCTTACGCCCCTCCATCGAATTCTGGTGCAGCCTGGCACTCAACTTTCGGTTGTAGGCATGGTTCGTGCCAGTGAAGGTACAGCGTCTAGCGTCCGATTGGGATGGTATCCCGCTACCCAAGGCCCCTCGAACAGCGAAACGGTTCAACCCGTTGCGATTGAAGCGCCTAACACCTGGCAACCGTTCAGGCTGGATGTGACCGTGCCACCGGACGCGGTCGCAGTCGGCTTGTTCTTAAGACTTAGCCCGGTCGAGCACGGTAATGTCACGGCGGATTTCGATAATATCCGTTTAATTGAATGGGCGCCACAGGGTACCGGCGCAACTGTGCTTTACGACTACCTTGCCGTGAAGGGTAGCGGCGAGGCGATATTCAGTAAAGACCTGCTGCCAGGTGCCGAGCAATGGCTGGATCTCGCACATCCGGTGGTGCCGGTACAGGGTAAGTAATTAGGATCGAAGATTGCGCAGTCAAAATGCAGCGAGCGAGGTGGGTAGCTAGGTGATGGAGACAACGAACGGAGCACCGAAGCCGATAGACGAACGCCAGCCCTGGGAAATTTATCTTCTCCTAGGGCTATTGATTGTGTTCACGACGCTGGTCGTGATGAACAACGTGCCGCACGTCATGCCATGGTTATTAGCTCTGGTGGCGGCTGGCGTTGCATTGGCCCTCTTACTGCCGCCAAGCGCTGGTGCTTTAGGCGGCCTTGGGGTCGTTGTCTTCTGGGTCCTTCTGCGGCAAACAACCGGCGTATGGACTGCCGCTTACCTGACGCAGAGCATTGTCGAGATGATCGGCTTGGCTCTCCTGGTTGGCCTCGCCGTCCGATATAAGCAGATATGGCAGCGGCAGCAACGACTGGTCGCTCAGCTCCATAGCCTGCAACAAGTGCTTGTCCCGGGTGAGCCGGGCACTGGAATCCTGCCGTATGACGTTGCGATGCTGCGGCTGAACGAAGAGATCGATCGAGCGAGTAGCTTTGGCCGGCCCCTCGCGCTGCTGTTGGTCGATAGCGAGCCGCTGCACGATCTGGCGACCGAGGAGCTGCAAATGGTCGACCGCGCCATCGCACGCAAGCTTTCCCGTGCCGCATCAGTGCATGATATTCCGTTCCGTGTTAGCGACACACGGCTTGGGCTCATCCTGCCGGAGCGGGACTGGCGACATTTGTATGAGCACGCGGAGTCGGTGACAATGGCGTTAATCACGGGTGGTCGCTACCTCGACCGCGCGGGTCATGGTCAGCACCTGCGCGACACGGTGAAGTTTACCTTTGGGCTGGGTACCTACCAGGGCGAGGAAGCAACCGGCCTCGATCTGATGCGCGCCGCTGAGGATTCGCTAAGCGTCAGCCGCGATCTGGAAGACTTGGGCAGCATTCTTCTCCCATCCGCATTTGCTATGCCCGCTACGCCCATCAGCCGTGGTGAGACCACTACGGTAAGCCGAGAGGTTGGAGGGTAGCATGGTCGGCTTTGTGATGGCCACGATTATCCTTTTCGTGCTCATGTTCTACTGGCATCGCTCGTACCGCGAGCACGAGGCGCGCATCCAGCGCCTCCCGATTCGGATTCATGTCAATGGAATCCGTGGGAAGTCGACAGTCACACGTCTAGTCGCCGGCGTTCTGCGTGAAGGCGGCTACGAAACCGTTGCCAAGACCACTGGTAGCGCAGCGCGGATTATCTATGCCGACGGCAACGAGGAGCCAATCAAGCGCCGCGGCGCGCCCACGATTGTGGAGCAGATCGAGATCGTGCGTCAGTATGTCACGCCGACGACCGAGGCGCTGGTGATCGAATGCATGGCGGTCAATCCAATCTACCAGAAGGTGTCGCAGGAGCAGATCGTCAAGGGCAATATTACCGTGATCACGAACGTCCGCGAGGACCATCAGGATGTGATGGGCGAGACCTTGGAGGAGATCGCCGATTCCTTGGCCAATACCATTCCGCATGGCGGATTGCTGATCGTTGCCGAGGAGCGCGAGCATCTGCGCGACCGTCTGCAAAAGATCGCTACTGCGCGGGGTTCGGACTTTTTGTACGCTGATCCGGAGTGGGTAACCGACGAAGATTTAGCGGGCTTCCAGTATTTGTCGTTCAAGGAAAACCTGGCAATCGGGCTGGCGATTGCCAAAATTCTGGATATACCACAAGACGTTGCGATCAAGGGCATGCAGCGAGCAATTCCCGACATCGGCGTTGTCTTCGTGCAGCAAGCGACGATCAAAGATAAGGAGATCGTCTGGGCGCCCCTGTTCGCTGTAAACGACCGTGAAAGCACGATCATGGGCGTTGAGGCGCTGCGGCCCTATCACAAGGCCGATGCGGCCCGGATTGGCGTGCTGAACAACCGCTACGACCGTGCCGTCCGGGCCGTTCAGTTCGCAGAAATCGCGGCGCGTGATCTTAAGCTGGATTACTACATTACCTTTGGCGCGTATGAAGAGCAGGTAACTGAAAAGATGGTCGAAATCGGCACGCCGCGCGAGCGCATCATCAACCTTGGCTTTAGTAAAAATCCGACGCTCGAACAAATCCTGGATCAAGTCGTCGCGCTGACCAACGGCGATCAAGCGCTGCTGATCGGTATGGTAAATATTCATACACCACAGGCGGAGCTGTTGATGGAGTTTTTCCACCATCTTAAGGAAGAAAAGCTGGCGAGCACGACGCTCGTGGCCGACTTCGGGCACGTGCCCGAAAGCGTGCGCCGCCGGCGCTACCTCATTAGCCATCTCCTCCGCAGCCGGGCAGAGACGTCCAATGTATGAGTATGCGTTCGACACCGAGCTCGTCCGAGTGGCGCTGATCCTCGGGATCATCACCAGTATGTTGTTTTACAACCGCTATGGTGTGACTACCGGTGGAGCGATCGTGCCGGGCTACTTAGCGTTGTTTGTGCCGCGGCCGACACAGATCGTCATGACCTTTTTGATCGCCATTGTTACCTATCAGCTGGTGCAGCGCTGGCTGCGGCCGCGCTTTATGCTCTGGGGTCGGCGGCTCTTCGAGGCGGAAATCCTTGTCGCCCTTGCGCTCCAGATCCTTGTCCATGGCCTACTTTACGTTCCCGCGAGCTCTGATCCGCGGCTGATTGCGCTCTACAGCGTCGGCTTTGTGCTGCCGGGCGTCATCGCGCACGATATGGGACGTCAGAAGGCACAGGTCACGGTGCAGGCGGGGATTATCTGTACCTTGGTTGTATTCGGCATCATGACCTTGATCCGTGCGCTGCGCGATATCTTTGGGCTATATGTTCCGATCGGCGACCTGCCGTTGCGTACAGGTGGCCTCACCTATGCGTACCCGCCCGGCTGGCTGTTACTTGGAGTTACCGTAAGTGTTCTCGGCAGTATCGCGCTGTACCACCGCAATCTTTTGCCGCGGCGCCTCTTGGCCCACTCGCTGCGCAGTGGCGGGTTCGTGTCTGCCGGCTATCTGGCCCTGTTTGTATTCCAGCCGCTGGATATTCTGTTTGTGGTCGTCTGTGCCGGAATTACCTACCTGATTGTCACACGCCTGCTGATGCAGCGTGCGATCCTCTTTGGGCGCGCCAAGCTCAGCGCGATGTTTCTGACCGGAATGACGGTGACCTGGCTGGGTGAGCTGCTGCTCGACTTTAGCGGCCTGGGGTTTGTCCCATGGCTCGGTTTCAACGCCATTGCGCCGACGATCGTGTCGTTGCTGGCCAATGATGCGCAACGCCAGGGACCGCGCCGCACCGTGATGGGCATGGGCCTCGCTACAGGCCTTGTGTTTCTGGTAATGGCTACGTTAAGTGCCGGCTATCAGTTTGTAACAGAAGGGCGCCTCATATGAAGCTCCGTACAGTTGACAATCGTGCTCTGATCACACCGCGCGTGGGTGGACCGGCTGCCCTGATGTTGCTGGTAAGTATTGTGGTTATGCTTGCATGGTCTGCGCCGGCAGGTGCGGTCGAGGCGCAAAGCGCTAGCACTATCAGCATCATATCGGTCGGCCGAAATGGAGCGGCGGCTAACAATGCCTCAATTCTGCCCTCCGTCTCCGGCGACGCTCGCTTCGTAGCGTTTGAGTCTGCCGCCAGCAACCTCGTCCCTGGTGACACGAACGACAAAGCTGATATCTTCGTCTACGACCGGGTCGTACGCCAAACCACACGCGTTTCAGTTGGGGCTAATGGAATTCAGGGGCAGGCCGGCTCGCATGCACCATCGATCTCCCGAGATGGACGGTACATTGCTTTCAGCTCTCACGCGGGAAATCTCGTGGGTAACGACCTCAACGGGGAGACCGATGTCTTCGTCCATGACCGGCAAACCCGGCAGACGACACGCGTCTCGGTGAGCACCAAGGGCTGGGCCGGCGACGGCGCATCTGACGCAGCCTCGCTCTCTGCCGACGGTCGTTACGTCGCCTTCCGTTCGGAGGCCTCTAATCTCGTCGAGGGCGACACCAATCGGGCTGTCGATGTGTTTGTGCACGATCGCCAGACGCAGGAGACATCTCGCGTTTCAATTGCGACAGGAGGTGAGCAGGCCGATCTCCTGTCGGATTTTCCTGCAATCTCCGGTGATGGACGCTATGTCACATTCTTGTCGCGGGCGCGCAACCTTGTCACTGACGATACGAACGGTCGTGATGATGTCTTCGTCCATGATCGCACGACCAACAAGACGATCCGTGTGTCGCTTAGCTCGCGCGGGGCGGAGTCCTCGGGCGACTCATACGGTCCCGCGATCTCCACTGATGGAAGACATATCGCCTTTCGTTCTCATGGGTCGAACCTCGTCGATGACGACACGAATGCGAACTCAGATGTGTTTGTCCATGACAGGGTCAGTCGGAAGACGACGCGTGTATCCATCCCATCGGGTGGAGGGCAGGCGAATGATTGGTCGGCGGCTCCATCCCTTTCCGCCGACGGGCGCTATGTCGCGTTCCAGTCATGGGCTAGTAACCTTGTCAATGGTGACACTAATGGTACGGCGGACCTCTTTATTCACGATCGGCGTACAAGACAAACGGCTCGTGTCTCGGCCGATCCCGTGCTCCAAGCGAATGGGAGGTCAACTTCTGCATCACTGTCGGCAGATGGTCGTTATGTGGCCTTTTCCTCCGCAGCAACGAGTCTAGTGCGCGGCGATACCAACCGTCAGACGGATATTTTCTTGAACGACTTGCAGCTCAATATGGGTGAAGCAGATGAGGTCTCGTCCGAAGGATTGGAGCCGAGCGGCTGGTCCTACCCGCCCTCGATCTCTGACGACGGTCGATACGTCGCATACCGCTCCGATGCTAGTAATCTCGTCGAGGGCGACACCAACAAGCAGTGGGACATTTTCGTCCATGATAAGCAAACGGGTAAGACCGAACGTGTCTCCATCGCCTCCAACGGCCAACAGGCTAATGGTGCATCGTTTGGTCCAGCGATCTCTGGGGATGGCCACTATGTGGCGTTTCACTCGGATGCCAGCAACCTCATTGCCAATGACGCGAATGGGGCGAAGGATGTCTTCGTTCACGATCGCCGGACCCGTACAACAACGCGGGTCTCGACCACATCGGCTGGAGTCGCAGGGAACGGCCATTCCTCGGTACAGGCGATCTCCGCCGACGGGCGCTATGTCGCGTTTCGCTCATCGGCCAGTAATTTAGTCGACGATGATACCAATGACTATGCCGATATCTTTGTCCACGATCGAAAGACGCAGCAGACGACGCGGGTCTCGGTAGCCTCGGATGGTCAGCAGGCGGACCTATTCTCGGATGCGCCCACGATCTCGTCGGATGGTCGCTATGTCACCTTCGTGTCGCGCGCGACCAATCTGGTATCCGGTGATACAAACTCGCGGGACGATGTATTTGTCCATGACCGCACGAGCAAGGAGACAATCCGCGTCTCGGTTGCGACCAACGGTCAGCAAGCCGACCACGACTCGTTCCCGCCAGACATTTCCGCCGATGGTCGCTTCATTGCGTTCCGCTCGCGCGCCGGTAACTTGGTGGGTGATGATGGTAATGGCAAGGACGATGTGTTTGTGTATGACCGTGAGCAGAAAAAGATCGAGCGTGCCTCGCGAGGTCTCGGCAGTGCGGAACCAAATGACTGGTCTGCGTATCCTGCTCTCTCCGCCGATGGCCGCTATGTCGCGTTTCGCTCGTTCGCGAGTAACTTAGTCAAGGATGACTCCAACCGCCACGCCGATATCTTCGTGTATGACCGGAAGACGCGCCAGACGAGCCGCGTTTCGATCGCGAGCGACGGTACGCAGGCCAACCGGAGGTCGTTCTTGCTCGACGTATCGGGCGACGGCCGTTACGTTGCCTTTAGCTCGCGTGCCAACAACCTGGTAGCTAATGATCCGGATAGTGGAGCCGATGTCTTTGTTCACGACCGTGACAAGCGGGAGACCGTGCGTGTGTCGGCAGCCCCCGACATCCGGAAAGGGCGCTAAACAGTAAGCCCAAAGCTGGCTTGCCCCTCAATCTGCATTGTGACGTCGGTCGTGGTTGCGTGCGGCCGGGTTGTCATTGCCCGCTCAGTCGAGGCGCACTTTGAAGTTGCGCCTCGTCTCGCATTTCCGTTAGTCCTGTTTCCAGGTAGCCCAACTTCTGGGGTTTGCCGGGACTGCGCGCGATCTTGACAAGCGGACGAAGTGGGCTAGAGTAGCAACGCGGAGCTACCCCCTAGGGCTCCTGCATCAATCACCATTGCACGTAGAAAACTAGCGAGATCGTGGACTGTCACAGTCAGGCTGCGCAGATGGCCGCTCGGCCGCGTTGCCGCTTGCGGTCATGTCCTCCGATGCTTCCGTTGATGTTTCCGGCGTGTAGAGAAAGCTTTGTCCATGAGCCTGCTGATAAGTCGGGCCGCGTGTTGGAGCAGCGGGCTGCGGCGAGCGCTGCCGATGGAGTGCTGGCATCGCGATTGCAGTGGGGGAGCGAGCTTTGTTTTTGCGGCGACAAGACGACGTCCCTTCGTTGTGTTCCTGCTCTGCGGCGGCAGCGCACTCATTGGTGCATCGCTGCCTTGAGTTGGTGCTGGTGCCGCACTTGAGTGCGGCAGCCTGCGACGGACGAAAACGGTGATGTCAATGTCCGTGCTGAGGAACTCTTCAATGCCCATACGTGATGGTTCAGCTTACTATGTCTCTCGGCTGGAGGAACCAGCGCGCAGTGTTGTGCAAGATGCGAATGGCGCCTGGCTCGCTACTTTCACAGAAGGTGCCTCTACGGTGACCCTGACCGGGCCCACTCGCACGTTCGACGAGCCGACGGCTGGCGCTCCAGTCATCACCTCGGTCTGGGTACGACTGCTCCCAGAGCCGTTTGCTGGCCGTCTTCCGGAACGTTGGCTGTCGGCTGCGCTCGAGGATACAAGCCCGGATCTGTTGGCGCTTGCTATGCAATATATCAAGAGGGCGCCGCCGCGCTTCGATGCGAACGGGCTGCAGATCGCCGGTGATGCAAGCTATGGTCCAACTCAGACCGATGGCAAGCGCGAGGAAGGCTCCGATTTCAATGACTACCTCGGCATCGCCTGGGCGTACGGTGAGCGTGTCGACGAACCAGAACCGGAGCAGCGCGGCAGCCTCGACTGCTCGGGTTTTATTCGCATGGTTTTGGGCTACCGTGCCGGCTTCCCGCTGACCTTGCGACCCAACGGCACTGCCTTGCCGCGCCGCTCGTTTGAAATGTTGGAAAACGCGCCCGGGGTCATTATCATCCCCAATACTCGAGCACAGATCACCGACTTCTCGCGTCTAGCTCCCGGTGATTTGGTCTTCTTCGACGCCTCATCTGATGACGGGGAGCGGATCGACCATGTTGGTATTTTCCTGGGCCAGGATACAGCCGGCGGGCATCGATTTGTTTCCAGCCGGAAAAAAATCGATGGACCGACCTTGGGCGATTACAACGGTCGTTCACTGCTGAATGGCACAGGTATGTATGCCAAGCGGTTTCGCGCTGCACGCCGCCTCTAATCCACAGAGGTATCGGTCGAAGGTGTAGTTGGTGGGTTGTATTTGCGCGCAGGGGAGGCAGATGTGGATCTCAATCTCGAGCAGCACTCAAAGCAGCGGGCCGTGCTCCACGTAAGCGGACGTGTCGATGCCCAATCATCCGACGCACTAAAGCAGACGATATGGGAGGCCGCCGAGCAAGGGCTAACCCAGCTTGTGGTCGACCTCCAAGGGGTCGATGTGATCGACTCGAGCGGATTGAGCGCGCTCGTCTCTGGCTTCAAGGCGCTGCGTGAGCGGGGCGGGCAGTTAGTGCTGGCGGGGTTGGGCGAGCAAATCAAAGCTGCGCTCGAGCTTACCCGTCTAGATCGCGTGTTTCCAATCTATGACAACACAGCTGCGGCACTTGGAACGGGTAGCCAGGCGCGCTAAGTGCGGTATGGTGATTTCGGAAGAGGCTTAGCGCTGGCCCGCTGCTCTTGTCGCGGCTAGGATAGGCCCGGGTAATTTGTACGTATGGCACAGATCCTCGACCTAAGGCTACAAGATTGGATGGTCGCCTACAAACGAACGGTCGGCGGCAAGCACAGCAACTTATTTGTCCCAATTCCAGAGGGTAGTGCTCCCCGTGCATTTGGGCGTATCGTCGACGCCCTGCTGGCTGACGATGTGACGGCCGCGGCGCGTGAAATTGCCGCCCTCGAGGCGCAGCGCATCATGTACACGCTGGTGCGCTGCGCTGACGGAGGTGGCAAGCCTATATGGGGGTTCTTGGAGTGCGTTCGACCCGGCACACCAAACTACCGCGGTTGGGGCGCAGCCCTCGTCAGGCCCGGCGCTAACCAGCACACGGTCTACCAGGCGCCGCATCCCCAGTCGGATAGCTGGACCGACAATCTAGCCTTCGACGCCTTTGTCGCTGATCCTCATGCGTCGGTGGTGCTCTTCGCCGGTACGAATCGCTATGCCAATGGCCGTGAACCTGCTACGGCCGATGTTGCCCACACCACCGACAACCTGTTTCACCTCTTGACCGTTTGGCTGGCGACACGCGGCTACTCAGCCGGCCGGCCATTCTGGTTCGTCCAGCTCCATGGGAGCTCGGATCGACAGAAACAGCCGATGATTACCATTTCGAATGGCACCTTTACGCCCCATTCGGAAACCTTGGCGGCAATGCGCAAGATCGAGCGCCGTGTCCAAGCGCAAGGTTATCTTACGATCGGCGTATGCGGCGATAAGCAAGCTAACGGAAGGACGCGGAGCTACCTCCTCTGTGGAACCGGAAACGCCCAAGGCGATCTGCTCGAGCGCCTCGATCTACGCCACACGTTTCTGCATTGTGAAATTGCGGAGAGTGTCCGAACCGCCTATCGGCGAGAAGACGAGCCGAGTCACTCCGCGATTCATCATTTCTTAGCTGCGGTTCGCGACGTTCTCGGCGAACCTCCTGCAGTGCGGTCGAACGTATGAGCGCAGCTCTTCAGGAAGCGGTGGTCGTCCCTGCCCGACTTGACCAGCTTGCCGTGCTCCACGCGACGCTGTCACGTTTCTGGGAAGGGGTGGATCGGGTGCTGCCGGACGGACCCGATGAGCTTTGGCGGCTAACCTTTGCAACCGCGGTAGCCGAGATTGGCACGAACATTGTGCAGCATGCGTACACCGATGCTTGCTTACAGGGCGAGATAGGTTTTCGGCTGCGCCTCTGTTTCAACGGGGTCGAGGCACGTTTCATCGATCACGGAGCAGCGTTCCTTGGAAAGCTCAACCCCCCCAGTCCACTCGAGTCCGTGACGCTCTCCCGGTCCTATCTCGACGTCTCTTCGCTCCCGGAAAGCGGCTATGGCCTTGTACTTGTGCAAGGATTGGTTGATAAAGTTCAGTACCGGCGTATTCGTGGCTGCATAAACTGCTGGCGGCTGCTGAAGCATTTCTCCGACTAAGCTGTGCCCCACAGTAGCTATCGTATAACCCGTGGCGCAACTACCTCCATGCCCCATTCACAAGCTTAGATTCTTTTACCCTTTTTTAATTGCTTTGCACGCGCCTTTCCGGTACACTCTGCATGGGAACCACCTGGTATCTTCCACAAAACGCCAGTTATTCCACTTGTTTCAGCATAATTGACAACGCGCGACCAGAGCTGAGGCCGTTCATTTCCTACGCTGCCAGCACTACCGCAGGATGGAAGGCCGTATCTCCCGCACCATTCTTAAAAGCTCAGGACGCGGGTTCTCATGCATGCGCATGCAGCTGTATCACCTCGATACGGTGTGCTTGGGCTAGGTCGCTGCTATTTGAGAAATCAGCTTCCGGTTCGCATGTTGTGTGCGATCTGCTATTAACTGGACTCCCGCACTCTAAGCCGCGGTTAACATGCTCGTTCCGCTCCACTTAGGCGTTTTGAGGCGTCTGACGGGAAGTGGCAATGCTCTAGTACGGCCGGACGGTCACCTCCGGTAGAACTGGAGGAACCTGACGAGGACCACCGTCTATTTAGAACAGGCCCGTTGGGGCGTATTGTAGGAAGGCTACCTCGCCGGTAGTGCCGGCTGTTTGCCGACCGAACGAATCTCGTCCGTGCCCTTGCTAGATTGCCCCAATAGTTCGGAATCGACCTCGGAAGCAATGCTTCTCGCGAGGTATGAGGTGGCGTCCGCCTCGCGCAAAGGTATAGCACTGTCGTCGATGAAACTTCTGCCACGTTAAGAATTGAAAACCCGCTGATTGGTCTAATCCTGTGCCTTTTGTACGCGGTAAGCGCATCGTTGAGGACCTTCCTCAAATGTGACTGCCTACATCGAATCAAGTCTAACTCGTGGTGTTTGGACATGTTTTGGCGCTCCAGTCGAACGGCCACAGTCCCACGACGCGCTTCCACATTCCAGACTTGATGGAACGAGCACTAGCTGTTGTTCGCCGCTTTGCACTGGTCTTATGTGCTGCCTATCGCTGAGTGGCGAACCGATCTGGTGATATCTCAGGGTCAAGCTAGGAGTATCGGGTCGAGGTTGTGGCGCAAGCTGTAGTTCTCCAGGTAGCACTTCTCGCTGTGGAAGTCAAGCTCTTCGGTAGTCACTGCAAAGGGAAGAAGCGAATCATCATGAAATCCATGGAAAAAGTCGTCGGATTCGATGTGCGGAAGGCTTGCACTCGGAAGGACTCGCATTTTCACAACGCACTCCTTTTTCTATCATCGGCGTCTCAATTGGGCCTTCGAGGAGGTCACTTTAGGTGCCTCGCGTTGCTCTTAATGATGGTCATGGTATCTGCATCCAGCTCCATTCTTACTCTAGTAGTGGAGGCCGCTGCCCTTATTTCAGTATCACCGCAGACAGCGAAAGCGGGTGAGACAGTTACCGTTACTGGCTCAGGCTTCGCTAAGCGGAAAGATGGAAGTCTCAAGTTCAACGGCACCAACGTTGCTCGCTTCAAGACTGACGGTACTGGCGCGTTTTCCCTGCAATATATGATTGCGCCTTCGACCTCGCCCGGTGCGCATATCGTGACTGCAAAGGTTGGCTCAACGTCGAGCAGCACGCAAATTGAGGTACAGGCTACCGGCCTCTATTCATACACCCAAATGTCGAACCCGGCCCGTACAATTGCCAGCGACACAGCGGGCGCCTGGGTTGCAACCTTTACCGATGGAAGCTATACCGTAACGCTCGCAGGGCCTCAGCGTACCTTCGCGGAGTCAACGGCGACCTATCCGGTCACACACTCGACGTGGGTACGTGTGCTTCCCTCGCCCTTTACAGGCGTGGTTGACGAGGCTTGGCTTACGGCTGCACGTGCTGATGCTACACCTGATCTGCTGGCATTCGCCATGCAGTATATCGAAAACGCACTGTCGATCTATGACAGCACAGGGCTCCAAATCGCAGACGACGCCGATTATGGGCCAGTGCAAGAGGACGGTACGCTGCAAGAGGGATCCGATTTTAACGACTACCTCGGGCTTCCCTGGACCTATGGCAGCACGACTGATAATCCCGAAGCACTCCAAATCGGTAGCTTGGATTGCTCGGGATATATGCGCATGATTTGGGGTTACCGCTCTGGCGTCCCGCTTAGCCTTGATTCGATTGGATCGGCTCTACCGCGCCGTGCCGTGCAAATGTATGCTAGTGCTCCCGGCGTCGTCACTGTTCCTAATCAGGGTACGCAGGTCGAGGATTTCTCGAGTCTCGGCGTGGGCGACCTCGTCTTCTTCGATGCCAGTACCGACGACGGGACCGACATTGATCACGTGGGTATGTACCTCGGTTTGGATACGGGAGGTCATCACCGCTTTATCTCTAGCCGGAAGGGTATCAACGGGCCGACGCTTGGAGACTATAAAGGGAGATCTACTCTGAACGGGACAGGCCTGTATGCCACGGCGTTCCGAGCGGTACGCCGCCTCTAGCTGGGATGCACTTCCCTCAGTTAAAGGTTGCGAGCTAGACGCCAAGGGATCGATTTAGAGGCTGGTAGGCCCTCATCAGAAAATAACTGTGCTCACTTCTGGGTCCTCAATGCCAGCGCTTCGGTTGATTTTGGATCGGGTCTTCGCGACCCGGTCCATTTTGCTGGACGAGCGATGTCCCGGTAGTCGCACAATGGCCAGGCATAGCATATCTGCCAGCGCTTTTTGTCGCATGTCCAGAACAATCTTCGAGGCGGCGGCGCGGAGCTTTCTGGCCTGGAGAAGGCCACAATTGCCCTGCCACGCAAGCTATGGCATACTGGCATGCATGACGCATGATGTTGCCGCAAGCTCTCATAGGCGGCCTACCTTCGCCGATTATGGCGACGATTACTTCACTGCCTTGTATGGCGCGGTGCCGCGCCAAACCGCGGTCGACGTTGCTCGCGACCGCCTGATCCGTACCCTCGTCCAGCGCTATGTTGAAGGTGGCCGATTGCTGGAGATTGGCTGCGGCTTTGGTTATCTGCTGGGAAGCTTCGGCGCCTCGATGCCTGGTCGCTGGCGTCTCCATGGAACCGATATTTCAGCACACGCGGCCGCGGTCGCTCAACGGCGTCTGCCATCCTCGCATGTCGTGGCAGCCGATATTCAACAAGGTATTCCCTTCCAGGGGCTGTTCGATGTGCTGATCGCGGTCAATGTGCTGGAGCATCTGCCTGAGCCTTCTGTCGCCGCTAGGGCCATCGCGGCCGCCCTTCGGCCAGGCGGCGTCGTTGTCGCGCATCTGCCGACGATTAACAACGCGCTCAGCCGTTGGATCTACGCGCATAGCTACGAGCGCGATCCCACGCATGTCTACCGGCCATCCGGGGCGGAGTTCAACCTTCTCTTCGAGCAAGCGGGCTTTCGCACGCTGGATTCGCTCTTCTGCCCGTTCTGGCCCGCCCCACTGTGGCGGCTGCTTAAGCCGCACCCGGCGTACATGGCAGTCTTTGAACGGCTCTAGCTGCGCACCTCTGCGAACAACTACCCTGTCCCTCACAATAAGGAGTCTACATGTCTTTGCTCCCGACAACGTATATTGCCCAGATTGCCCAGCACGAAGGCCAGGAGGTCACGCTGGCAGGTTGGGTTTATAACAAAACTGAAAAAGGGAAGCTAGTCTTTATTCAGCTGCGGGATGGCACCGGGGCGATCCAGGCCGTCGTGTTCAAGAAGAATGTCAGCGAGGAGGCATTCACAGCAGCCAAGTCGCTGACACAGGAATCCTCTCTGTATGTCACCGGCAGCATTCGCGCTGACGAACGAGCGCCGAGTGGATTCGAGCTCGATGTTAAGGATTTACGGATCGTCTCGCTGACGCACGAGTACCCAATCACACCCAAGGAGCATGGCACCGAGTTCTTGATGGCGCACCGGCACCTCTGGGTCCGCTCAGCCAAGCAAAACGCCCTGCTCCGCATCCGTCACGAAGTGATTGCGGCTGCCCAGGACTATCTTAACAGCAACGACTTTGTCCGCTACGACACGCCGATCCTGACGCCGGTCGCCGCCGAGGGCACCACCAACCTGTTTGCGACCGAGTACTTCGACCTTGGTCCGGCCTATCTTGCTCAGACCGGCCAGCTCTACGTCGAGTCGGGCATGATGAGCTTTGGCAAGGTGTACTGCTTCGGGCCGACTTTTCGCGCGGAGCGCTCCAAGACCCGGCGCCATCTGACGGAGTTTTGGATGATCGAGCCCGAGATGGCCTTTGCGGACCAGGACGACAACATGGTCTTGCAAGAAAACTTTGTGTCGGCAATTGTTCAGCGCGTGCTTGAGCGGCGCCGTGACGATCTCGCGACCTTAGAGCGCGACACCGCCGCCCTGGAAAATATCAAGCCGCCGTTTCCTCGCATCACGTACGACGAGGCCGTCGAAATGATCAACACTGCGGCCGGCAGCGGTGTGACGGTGCCGCCGGAAGACCAGCCGCTGCCGCCAATTCAATGGGGCGAGGATTTTGGCTCGCCGCACGAGACCTTCTTGGCCGCCCAGTTCGAGCGTCCGGTCTTTGTGGTCAACTACCCGACCGAGGTCAAGGCCTTCTATATGCAGCCGGTTGAGGGACGTCCCGAGGTGGTGCGCTGCGCCGACCTGCTAGCGCCTGAGGGCTACGGCGAGATCATCGGTGGCTCGCAGCGTATCCACGACGTAGAATTACTCGAGCGGCGTATTCGTGAGCACGGCCTGAACCCCGAACACTATCAGTGGTATCTCGACCTGCGGCGCTATGGTACGGTCCCTCACTCGGGATTCGGCATGGGTATCGAGCGCTGCACCGCCTGGATTGCCGGTACGCGCCACATTCGGGAGACCATTCCCTTCCCGCGGCAGCTGTATCGCATTTATCCGTAGCATTTGTAACGGAAAGCGAAAGAGCGCAGGGGCGGCACCTCTTGGGATGCCGCCCCTGTGTACGTGACCCGAGTAAGACGCCTACCGCTCCAACCGTTGCTCAACGCGTCGGGTATGTCACAAATAACCTAACATGGCGCAAAGACGAGCAGCACATTTCGTCAACTGGTTCGTGCGATGAAGTCGACGACGATGTTGGCAAGCTCCACGCCCTTGTCTTCTTGCACGAAGTGACCCGCGTCATGGATCACCGTATGCGGCTGGCCCTTGGCACCAGGCACGAGCTCCTGGAAGCAGCGCTCCATGCCCCGGGTGATCGGATCGCCATCGCTGAAGGCCGTGAGAAACGGTTTTTCCCAGCGCCGGAGGACCCGCCAGGCGCGACGATTGGCCCGGGCCTCGGGATCAATGGTCCTGAGTGGCACCAGCATCGGAAACGCACGCGCGCCCTGCTTGTACGATTCATCAGGAAACGGCGCATCGTAGGCGGCGCGAACCTCGGCCGGTAACCGACGACGACTGCCGGCGCTCACAATCCGGCCGGCGGGGAAGTGCGGCGTCCAGCGCGCAAATTGTTGCCACAAGCGAAACGCCAGCGGCGGACTTCCGGTGCCCGTGGGCAGCGCACCATTGGCGACCACGACCCGGTCGAAGCATTCCGGATCGAGCGCGACCAGCCTCAGCCCGATCAAGGAGCCCCAGTCTTGGCAGACTAGCGTTACGTTGTGCAGGCCGGAGATCTCCATCCAGCGTGCCATCCACTCGACATGCCGCTGGTAGGTATAGTCGCGGCGCTTGGCGGGCTTATCCGATTTACCAAAGCCCACGAGATCGGGGGCGATTGCACGGTATCCTGCCGCCGCAATGACCGGGAGCATGTGGCGGTACAGGTACGACCAGCTCGGCTCCCCATGCAGCATCACCACCGGCGGAGCCGTCACCGATCCCGCTTCGACGTGATGGATACGTATGCCGCCGACCTGCGTGTAATGAGGATCGAACGGGTAGTCGGGCAGGTTGGCGAAACGGTCGTCAGGGGTCCGAAGAAGCA
>JADDQE010000098.1 GCA_016781525.1 bacterium
AAAATAAAGACACGCCGTGTCGCTTCAAATGGCCGCAAGTCGATATCACGCTGCCACTCACGAATCGTATCAATGCTGAGCTTCTTCGAGGCAGTCTCAGCCTTCTTATCGTTTGCTGCTTGCGTTTCAAGGGAAATCGCACGCAGATCCGGATGATTGCCCCGCTCGGCACGACGGCAAGCACGGCACGCGAGACATGGATCGAAGCTGCGAGTCTCGCAGACAAGTGCCTGAGCAAGGCGCTGTGCCAGCATCGTTTTGCCAATATTGGGAGGCCCAGCGAAGAGATAGGCGTGAGCATCGCGTCCCCGTGCTAGAGACTGGCGGAGATACGACACAGCCCACTCATGGCCGACAATCCCCCAGTTGTTCTGCTGTTCGTTCACGTGTGAATACTATAAATGCACTGGATTGTGCCTGGGATCATCCGAGCACCTTCCAATCCAACCAATCCTCTGCTCTGCTGATTGTTCTTCCAAAAACGTCGCCTGAGCTTGGGCCGATAACCGGGCTTGGGCTGCCTTCTAATCCATTATGTTCGAATGAACCTAGCCTGTCGCACTTGATCCGCTGCGCTAGCCTCCCGCAACCGACGAGGTCCGACCGCTGCTGGATAATCCGCGCTCGGGATCGAAGAGGCCGCGTTCAACCCCAACCTCTAGCGCTCGCTGGACGTCGACGACCCACGGCCCTCGACGATCGTATTGCACATCCACCACCATTCCGTTCCGGATTGGGAGCTCACGCTCGCCGTCTAGTGCCAGCACACAGGGGGTGCGCTCGATGCGGATCGCCTCGCCTGCTTGAAGCCATTGCGACTGTTGCACAGTGACCGGTACGACCACACCGGGCGCAACCGGCGCGAGCACCTGCCGGGATACGGTGCCGCTCCCAGCGCCAAGCGTGAGGGCTAGCCCAACATCGGCATGAGGGGCCTTGAGGCCAAGGTATCCAGCGATTGCCGAGAGGCCGATCGTGCCCGGGCTATGCCGCACACTCACGAGCTGATGAACCCGCTCCAGCTGCCACACCGCACGAGCACCAACCATCCCGCTATAGCTCACGATGTCGATCAATGCGGTGTCGATTGGCTCGCCCTCGCGCAGTATCTGCAGGCAGGGAGCTTGCTGCACCATGCGCTCAATCGCAGGCACATCTGATGTCCGGGCCATGATCGCCGCCGCTAGACCAGCCAGCGTGCCTTCGACAAAAAACGGAAAGGCGTTATTTGTGCCGGTAGAGATCGGGAGCAGGGGCGTGCTCCCGGCCCCCTTTGCCGCGACCCGACACGTTCCGTCACCGCCCAGCACGACAATACAGCCCGCGCCACGCTCACGCAGCGCTATCGCCGCCTCGGTAGTATCCTCGGGCATGTCGGTAATGCGCTGGTCGAGCGGCCGCGCGTCCATGTCCAGATGCAAACCTTCGGCCGCACGCTCAACCAGCCCAGCAGAGTCGGGCATCCAGCGGATCGACTGAACTCCCAGCGCCGCAATCCCCACTAAAACCCGGCGGAGGATGTTAATCTTCTCGTGATCGGGAACAGTCAGGCCCCGCGCGACGACACGACGAATGTCCTTGCCCGATGCGGGATTGGCAATAATTCCAACAAGACTCATAGGCGTGTGATCAATGGACAGGCATCAGGCTTCAGGAAACGGGCGGCGACGCCAGCAACATAGCTGCTACCTATCACCTGTTGCCTGTAGCCTCGCATTTAAAACCCCGCCGCGATCTGCTCTTCGAGCGACAGCCGCATCTCTTCTGGAATCCGCATGTACAGACCGGACGCCTCGGCCACGATTCGCCCGTCGGGCAACTGGGCGAAGCCCTGCACTTCCAACGCGCGGCCACGGTCCCGCGTCAACGTCGCGACAACCCGCAGAGTTTGATCGATCGGCGCCGGCTCGCGATAGCGGATCTCGACCCTGCCACTCATCGTCCAGGCGTTAATGGTAAAACCGACACGGCCTAGCGTCTCGTCGAGAACCGTGTACAAGATGCCGCCATGAACATATCCGGGCCAGCCTTGGTGCTCGATCCCAGGCGTGTAGCTCGTCTCGACACGACCGTCCGACTGGAAAAACTCAAGCTTTAGGCCATGTGGATTTAGCTTGCCACAGACAAAGCAGGCGTTTGAGTCAGGTTGCTGCATAGTGTTGGGGATGGTCGAAGGTCGAACGACGGAGGCGATACCTGGTAGTCGCTTACCTTCAACCATCATTATTGCTCGTCGAGCAATTGCTCGATCTCAGCTTCAATTGCACGCTCGGCCGGCGAAAGCTGTCGCTCTTGGTATTTGCGGAAAACCAGGGTGGCGTTCTGGCCGCCAAAGCCGAACGAGTTTGACAGGGCGATCTGAATATCGGCCTTGCGCGCGGTATTTGGCACGTAGTCCAGGTCGCACACAGGATCGGGAAACTCGTAGTTGATCGTCGGCGGGATCAAGCCATGCTTAAGCGCCATGACCGTGGCCGCCGCTTCGATCGCGCCTGCAGCACCTGTAAGATGCCCCAACATCGACTTCGTGGACGAGATTGCCACCGCGGACGCGTACTCGCCGAAGACCGACTTAATGGCCTGCGTCTCGGACGCATCGCCGACCGGCGTTGACGTTGCGTGGGCGTTGATATAGTCGACCTGCTGCTGCCCGATCCCCGCCCGACGCAATGCCCGCTGCATCGCGCGTGCCGCGCCATCCCCGACCGGATCGGGCGCCGTGACATGATATGCGTCAGAGCTGACACCATAGCCCAACAGCTCGGCGTAAATCCGCGCGCCGCGTGCCTTGGCATGAGCGAGCGTCTCGAGCACCAGCACGGCAGCCCCCTCGCCCGGAACAAATCCGTTACGGGTGGCATCCCATGGCCGCGACGCCCGTGCTGGGTCGTCATTATGCGTCGACAGTGCCCGAATTGCGCAAAACGAGGCCAGGGCCAGCTCGGTAAGGGGCGCCTCCGCCCCACCTGCCAGGATCACCTCGGCATCACCCCGCAGCAGCACCTGCGCGGCCTCGCCCAGGGCTTGCGCCGATGCCGCGCAGGCCGTGGAGATCGTGGAATTGTAGCCCCGCAGGCCAAGCTGGATGCTTGTCTGACACGCCGGCATATTGGGCAGTGCCCCGGTGATATAGAAGGGGCTAACCTTAGCGCCGCCCTTGTCGATCAGCAGGCGCATCGTCTGCTCAGTCTCAGGCAAGGCCGTCGTGCCTGAGCCCATGACCACGCCGATCTCGTCGGCATCAGGACCCACTGTAAGCCGCGCGTCTTCCAACGCCATGCGGCCTGCCGCGACGGCGAACTGGGCCGCTCGTGACATCCGCCGCGCTTCCTTAAAATCCATATATGCGCGCGGGTCGAACTCACGCACCACACCTGCGCTGTGACAGGGATAATCACGGTAGTTAGGCACCGCGTCGTTGAAGCCAATGCCCGAGCGGCCAGCGCTGATAGCGCTCCAAAAATCGTCGAGGGTATTGCCAACAGGCGACACAACACCGATACCGGTGACCACAATCCGCGCACCAGGATCCTTCTCCGCCAAGAACGCTGGCTCAGTCTGGGTTTGCGGTATATCGCCAAGGACCTCGTCGACGAGTGTTTCGAGTTGATGCTCAAGCGGAGCTGGAAGGAACAGCTCGTCACCCGAATCCAGCGTACGCCCCTGCGGAGTTTGACCCATACATCTACTCCAAGAACAGCTGCCCAACCGGCGGCATTTATATGCGGAATGTACGGCCGATCGGCGGCACTACCATCGGTCGGCAGATTATAGCACGCTCTCAGCGGGCTTCAGGTATCAGGGGTGAGGGGCTAGCGGCTAGCGGTTAGCAGCTACAACCTCGTCCCTCGTCCCTCGTTCCTTGCCCCTAGCCCCTCGTCTCACCCTATGGTACAATTCTTGTCGACCGTTTGTGCTGATAGCAATCGCGCTATAACGCATTGTAATGCCATAGAATGAGCAATAAGCTTCATGCTGCTTGAACTCAATATTCGCGATTTTGCGATCATCGACCGCTTAAATCTCCAGTTCGATCCTGGCTTTAACGTCCTCACCGGTGAGACTGGGGCCGGAAAGTCGATCATTATCGATGCCCTTGGTACACTGCGTGGCGACAAGCCGGACCCGACATTTGTACGCGCGGGCAGTACGGTTGCACGCGTCGAAGGCATTTTTTCGACTGACGACTGCTCCGAGGTGCTGCCGCTCCTCACCGAGTACGGCTTGATGGATGAGGGCGATGACCAGATTATTATCGCCCGCGAAATCAACGCCACAACCGGGCGCAGCGTATCCCGCATTAATGGCCGTGCTGTCAACACTGCGACGCTCAAGGAGATTGGCGGCCGCCTCGTAGATATCCACGGTCAGCACGAAGGCGTCTCGCTCTTCAACGTCAAGACGCATCTGGATATTCTCGATCGCTTCGCCAACCTCCTTCCGCTGCGCGAACGAGTCGCCGGGCTCGTCGATCGGCTGCGCCAGGTTCGCCACCAGCTCGACGAGCTGCGCCGCTCTGAGCTACGGCGGCAAGATCGGATCGAGGAGCTGCAGTATCAGATCGAAGAGATCGAAGCGGCGAACCTCCATGTCGGCGAGGAAGAGGAGCTGCTGCGTGAGCGGACGCTGGTGCAAAATGCGGTTAAGGTGACAACGCTGGTAAATACCGCCTATCAGCTGTTGGCCGAGGGCGATGGTTCGCCCGGATCACAATCGGTTACAGATAGTCTTGGTACGGTGGTAGGGGCGATCGACGACCTGGTGCGCTTCGACCCCACAGTGAGCCAGACGCTGGAGCAGGCAAACGAGCTTCTGTTCCGCATCGAGGATTTGGCATCGACTCTGCGTGATTACCGCGATAGCTTGGAATTCGACCCCGGCCGCATGGAAGCGATCGAGGAGCGCTTTATGCTGCTGCGGACACTGCAGCGCAAGTACGGCGCCACGGTCGAAGAGCTGCTTCAATCGGTCGAGACATCACGCGTCGAGCTCGATCGGCTGCTGCACTCGGCGGAGCATCTCGCGGATCTTGAGACGCAAGAGGCGAAGCTTGTGGCTGAGCTCGGCAACCTTGCCGGCAAGCTATCACAGCAGCGCGAGGCCGCCGGAGCTAAGCTTAGCAAGCAGATCGAACAGTCCATGGCCGATCTCGCCATGCCCCACGTGAAGTTCATGGTCCGTATCGACCACGCGTCCGACGCGCGCGGTCTCGTCCTGGCCAATGCCGGGGGCGATGGACATGGCGCGCGAGTGGCATTCGACAAGACCGGTGCCGACCGGGTCGAGTTCATGATCTCGCCAAATCCGGGCGAGCCACTCAAGCCGCTCGCGCGGATCGCGTCGGGCGGTGAGAGCGCGCGCCTGCTCCTGGCAATGAAATCGATCCTGTCCTTGGTCGACGTGATCCCTGCGCTGGTCTTCGACGAGGTCGACGTCGGCGTTGGTGGACGTGCTGGCTCGGTGGTCGGCGAGAAGCTTTGGGCTATGACTACGAACCATCAGGTTTTGTGCATTACACACTTACCGCAGGTAGCAGCCTTCGGCGATGCGCACTACACGATCCGCAAGCAGGTCGAGGCCGGACGCACCCGCTCATCCGTTAGTCCGCTCAATAGCGATGGCCGCGTCGACGAACTTGCCGAGATGCTCGACGGTGTCCCGATTGGCGAGGCCAGCCGCCAGAGCGCACGAACGATGTTGGATCGCGCCGCCAGCTTGAAGCGCAAGCAGAGCAAGAACGCCGAGCCAGAGCAGCTAGCAGTTGTCGGCGATCGGCAATAAAGGAGCGTTGGAGACGAGGGGCTGGAGGTGCGCCGGGACGAGGGATTAAACTCCTTGCCCGCACCTCTAGCCCTTAGGCATCCCTGGAGGATCGTTTGGGACGTCAAACTACATTTATGCGCTGGGCCGACCGGATTATGGAAACCGGCTGGCTCCTGGCGTTAGTATTTACGCCTTACTATTTCAATCTGCTGTCTGCGCGACACTTCGAGCCAGATAAGGCGATGGTGCTGCGCAGCCTGGTGCTGGTCATGCTAGCAACATGGGCAGTCAAGACATGGGAGCGTAGCGCCGTGCTCGGCGAACGCCCCAATCTCAAGCCCTGGTGGCGTGCCCCCTTGGCCGTTCCGGCCTTGATCTATGCCGGCGTCTTCGTCGTCGCCACCCTGCTTTCAGTGCGGCCCTCGGCCTCGTGGTGGGGATCGTACCAGCGCGGCCAAGGCACATACACCAACCTGTCATACATGGCATTGTTTGCCGTAATCGTGGGAAACATGCGCAGCCGTGAGCAGCTCCAGCGCTTGATCACCACGGTAATCTTGACCGGCGTGTCGGTCTCGGTCTATGGCATGGTCCAGCACTATGGCCTTGATCCGCTGCCATGGAAAGGTAATGTAATTACGCGTATCTCGTCCACCATGGGCAACTCGATCTTTGTGGCCGCATATCTGATTATGGTCGTGCCGTGGGTCATGTATCGATTGGTCGCGGCGATAGCGAGCAGACGGGCAGCCTCCCGCCATGAGCATGGACAGCCAGCGCTCGATTGGACCTGGCTTGGGTTTACCACACTGCTGCTGTTGGGTCAGCAGGCACTCTTGCTTGGCATACTAAAATTCATGGTGGCCGTACGGCCGGTCAACGGCGACTTTCGCTACTGGTGGGTCTTACCGCTCGGCTTGGCGGTTGTCGCCGGCACGTTTGCCTTGATTGGAGCCTCCCATAGCGTTCAGCCAAGTAAAAAGCTAACAAGCGTTGTGCTGGCAGGCCTCGGGACCTGGGCGGTTTTGCTCCTGCTGCAATACGCTATGTCGGCCGGGAGCCAGAGCGTGAACAGCAACGACCCACAGATTCGCGACTGGGCCTTATGGTTGCTGCTTGGCATTGCCGCCACTGGCGGGGCGCTTACGGCCAACTACTTCCTCCCGCCGCGTCCCACCCTCAATACTCGGACCTTCGCACTAGGCCAAATCGTAGGATACGGACTTGCGCTGACGGTGATCCTGCTCGCAATCTTCTTCTCCCAAAGCCGTGGGCCATGGATCGGGGGCATGGTTGGCATCGGCGTTTTCGTAGTTCTGGTCTTGCTGTGCCTGCTCCGCCGCAGCCGCGAGCAGAACATGCCCGAAGTGACACGTCGTCTACGTGCAGCACTCTTCTCTACTTTGGGCCTGGGTGTAGCCTTGGCGGGCCTGCTCATCACCTTCAACCTATCCAACGCCCCCGTCTTTGAGCGTCTACGCGAGGTTCCATACATCGGACGCTTGGGTCGGCTGCTCGAGACTGACGAGGGCACAGGTCGAGTCCGTACATTGATCTGGTTTGGCGATGAGCGAGGAGGCGGCGTCACCGGCTTACTACGCTCAAACTTAACCCGCACACTCAGCTTCGGCCACGGGCCCGAGACGATGTTTACGGTCTACAACCCGTTCTATCCGCCGGAGCTCGCGCGCTACGAGGCCCGTGGAGCGTCGCCCGACCGATCGCATCAAGCCTGGCTGGATGAGCTCGTAACCAAGGGCTTGCTAGGGCTGCTCAGCTACTTCTTCCTGTTCGGCAGCGCGATCGTTTTAGCACTCTTGCAGATACGCCGTGCCACCGAGTTCAGCTTCCAAGTGCTAGCAGTAGCAGTCCTTGCAGCGCTCCTCGCGCACTTCGTCGAAGTACTGGTCGGTATTCCAATCGTCGCAACCTTAACGATGGTTTGGGCCAGCATGGGAGTGTTGGTCGTCGCCGGCCTGCTCCAAGGCTTGTACACCCTCGACGGGCAGCCGGTCAGCGGCGCGCAGGCAGCACCGACTGAGGCAGCTGCAGCCGCGACCGAACGCACGGGAAAAGCGACGAACGAGCGTGGGCGAGGCCGCGGTGGTCGAGGCAGCGCTGCTGGACGAGCCGCAGCAACCGCAGCGACGACGCGCCGCAGCGGTCTCCGGTGGGCTTATCCTCTGGTATTCATCGCAGCACTTAGCCTTAGCTGGTTTTGGAATCTACGGAACACATACGCCGACATGTTCCTCAATCAAGCCCAGTCATTTACGCCGCGCAATCTTGAGGAAGAAGCGTTCAGCTACCAGCGACTGCTCCGCGCCGTAGAAACCGATCCCAATGAGGACTATTACTACTTGCAGCTCGGCAACTCGCTACTCAAGCTGATCTACCCCTACAAGCTCGCGTCACAGGACACGTTCGACACGGCGACGGCTCCACGACAAAGCCAACGCCTCGAGGACTTATTTGCGCAGCGTGGGGCAGACCAAGAGCGCGTGCTCTGGCTGCTGGGGAAGAACAGCACCGAGCAGATGTTTGAGTACGCTCGACTCGTGCTTGAACAGGCCTACGCGATCAATCCCACCAACAAGGATCATCCCGCTAACCTCGGGCGCCTCTTCTCGCTGTGGGGACGACGTGCAAACGGGGGTACCGACAAGCTTGAGCAGTCGGTTGAATGGTTCGAAGTTGCTCGACGCATCGCCCCCAATGACGCGACAATCTTAAACGAGCTGGCGACCAACCTGGCCTACCTTGGACGAGTCGAGGATGCGGAGGCGCGCTTCAAAGAGTCGGTTGCGCTCGATCCCCGCTTCGCCGAAACGTACGCCCGTCTCGGCGAGCTGTACCGTGCTAATGGACGGTTGGAGGAGGCGGCGCAGCAGTTCGCGGCGGCTGTCGAGCGTAACCGGAGCGTGCTCGAGTCGGATACGCGTCAGCTTGCCGCGGTGCTCAATACGCTCAAAAGCGACCCGCAGGCGCTTACAATGCTGCGTGACGCCTTTGAGGCGCAGAAACAGCGTTATGATCAGCAGCGGGAAGAGGCGCGCACTGCAGGCAAGGCGCCCGCAGTCGACGCTCGCTTCCTATCCCAGCTCGCGCGCGTACGGGCAGCCGCGGGCGATGTTGCCGGAATGCAGACGGCCTTCGACGAGATCTTTGAGGCTGAGCCGCAAAACGTCGCGTACCACCAGCTTTACACGCAGGTGCTCAGTGATACACTGCAATATGACGCCGCGGTCCAGCAAGCCGAGAAGGCGCTTGAGCTGGCACGGCGCCAGCAGCAGAATCGGTTGACTGCCGATCTGCAGGATCTCCTCGAAATGATGCGCGCTAAGGCAGGAGGATAAAAGGGGGGCGAGGACCTAGGGGAGGGGCTAGGAGCGCACAGAAATGTTCCCTCGCCGCTAGTCCCTAGCCTCGACAGCCTATGCAACAGTTTCTACTTATCTTTATCGTCGCGCTGGTCTTCTCGGTCGTAGGCACGCCTTTAGCGCGACGACTGGCCCTCGCGAACGGCGTGGTCGACACGCCCAGCTCACGGAAGGTCCACAAGGAGCCAACGCCCCTGCTCGGCGGTGCGGCGATTTACATTGCCTTTGTGCTGGCGCTGGCGCTCTTCGGCGGGCGCCAGGAGATTCGTCAGCTTGTCGGAATTCTGCTTGGCGCGACGCTCATCTCGGTCGTTGGGATGGTCGACGATGTGCGCGGCCTTCCTCCGGCACTTAAGCTTGCAGCGCAGGTTGTGGCTGCTTGTATCCTGCCGCTGAGCGGTCTTAGCGTCAAGCTATTCCCAGTCGAGGCGCTCAATGTTGCCCTAACGATCTTTTGGACGGTCGGCATTACCAACGCGTTAAACCTGTTGGACAACATGGATGGCTTGTCGGGAGGCATCGCGGCGATCGCCGCCGCTCATTTCCTGCTACTGGCCGCTATGAACACTCCGCCCCAAATCCTCGTCGGCGCCCTTAGCGCTGCACTGTTGGGCGCCTGCGTCGGCTTTGTCCGCTACAACTTCAATCCCGCCTCGATCTTCATGGGCGATACGGGATCGTTATTTATTGGCTTCGTGCTCGCGGCGCTGGGCATTAAGCTCCGTTTCCTCGGCAACACGTATGTCATCACGTGGATGGTGCCCGTCGTCGTGCTGCTCCTGCCGATCTTCGACACCTCGCTCGTTTTTGTCTCACGGCTGCGTCGCGGCCTCAATCCACTGACGACCCCAGGGAAAGACCATATCTCGCACCGGCTTGTCGCGCTCGGATTTACCCGCCGCGAGGCTGTGCTCATCTGCTGGCTTGTGGCTAGCACCGTCGGTATGGTCGCGACCTTTTTGACTGAGGCAGGTTTTGCGGAGGCCTACACGGTCGCGGGCGTTCTGCTCATCGGCTTTGTGTATGGCATCTGGTGGTTCGAGACGCACTCGCCCACGGGGCGCTAGGACGACGCCCCGACTTACCGCGGCAGCGAAGGATAGCCGGCTATATCGTTCTTTAATGCGTGACGCTTGCCTGTGGTTTTAGCTACCCGCTGATCCGGAAAATCCCGATACGCTCATCCAGCGTTACTCGGGCAGCTGAAGGCCACGCGCCTTGAGCGCGGCGACTAGCTCATCCCGTGACTGTGGGGCGATACGGACGAGTACGGCCTCTCGAGCGTATTCATCCGCGAGCAGTGGGGCTAGCTCCGGAAACGCACGAAGATCGGCCAGCAGCTCCGCGGGTAGACGCAGCAGCAGGGGTTGCTCCAACGCGACCTCAGTCTCAGGCAGGGCCCAGAGTTTTAATCGCGCCACGAGCTCAACCGGAACCTCGCCGGCGTACATGCGCAGCCACTTGAGCACGCCCGTCAGCCCATCAGGCGCTTCCACCACCGCTGCCGCAACACTTCGTGGTGTAAGCTGAAAGACACCATCGCTCACGGGCTCGGCAATACGGCGGAGCGCAAGCGATACCAGAAGATGATTTGCTGCGGACTCAAGTTCGATGCGCCCATCGGCTGTCACCTGCATAATCGCCTGCGATTCACCGGCGTAGCTGGTGATCTGCGGTAGCTCGCCGATAGCGAAGAGCGCCTTTTCCGCCGCATCCGCATCACTTAGCAGGAGCCGCTCAGGTCCGAGCCGTCGTACAACCAGTGGCTTGACCGCCTCGTTCGACGCGAGCTGGTCAAGAATCTCCGGCGGCCCCTCTACCATCGCGGCATGCGCCAGAGTGCGAACTTGGGCGAATGTACGGTTCCAAGCCTCAAGCGTGTAGCGCACGTTTTGAGGGAGGGGTTGCTCGCTTCGCCCTTCAAGAAAGGCAATCATGGCCGCCATGCTCGTGCCATGCTCCACCGCACGGTACAAAGCCGCCTGTGTCAGCTTAAACTCGGCAACCTCGGCCAGCCGCACCTGCTCCGCGATCTCAGCAAGCTTCCCAACGGTCGGCTCGTCCAACGGTGGAAGTAATAGGACTGTATAGGATGGCTGAACAATCAGACGACCGTATGGTGGCGTTACTTTTTCCACATCAACGCTGCTCGAGCTGGTAGCGCCATCGTGGCCAACGCCAAGCGGTGTAGCTGCGGGTGCGGGACGTCGCGAAACTTCGAGCACCGGACCAGGAACGAAAAGCACCTCGCCCGGATTTAGGTCATAGGGCCCGGCTAGCGTTCCCGCAGCGTGAGGCTCGGAAAAGAGCAGCCCGAGCGCGGTTAGCCGAGCACATAGCTCTTCGAAGCGGCGCGTCGCGGGCGGGATCCGGTCGATCGTTTCCCGCGAGCGGCGCGGCCCCACCTCGTCGACGATCCCGGCATCCAGCAGCTTCTCTGCGAAGTGGTCGCGCGGCAGTCGGCCGCCAGCCTCCACCACCAGGCCTAAGGCTGCTCGCTCTCCTGGTGAGAGCGAGGCGACCATCCGCTGGAGCTCGGCGGCGTCGAAAATACGCGTAGCTAGTGCTGAAATAAGCTCCGGACGGCGCAAAGCGCCGAAATTATACCCACGTGTGCGAGCGATTGTGCGTAGGCTATTGAAGCTATAAAGCGAAAGAAGTTCGTCTGCGCGCATGAAGGGAAGGATACCGTTTCTAGCGCCAAAGCAGCTGCTGGCGTCGGTTGGCATGAAGGCCACTTGCCAGCAGATGGACACCCCACAGCACGAGAGCCAAGCTTACCAAGCCGGCGATCGTAACGAGGAGGCCATCCTGGCCAAGCAGTGCCGAGACCCACAACGGACTGGCGAAAATACCGAGAAAGAGCAGGGACGCCACGACGCCGGACAGCAGCAGCGGGACCAGCGCGACTTGCAGCGCGTAATGCCGTGTGCTAACAAGTGTGTAAAGCATTCCAAGGCTGACCCCGCTCAAGAGGACCGCTTGAACAACCTCTGCGGGGAGGATTGTGTCATCAACCAATAGCGCGTCCGAAAAAAGGCCTGCCCCGCTCCGCTCGAGCAGGCTTTCAACCAACAAAAAGTAAATCACAAAAACGGCATACGCAAGCCAAATGGCGGCGTAGTGCCGCGGCCACAACTTATGGCGCAGGCCGTAGTAAAACGTGAGAGCCGGGAGCACAAGGAGCGGACCGCCATTTATAAACAAGGTCCACGAGACCTCGAATCGGCCAAAAAGTGTGAAACCAGAGCCATCCGCCGGTGTGATTTGATACACCCGCTGCCACGCGGGCGTAAGCACCATTGCAAGATGCCCCGCGAACAGGAGCAGCAGATAGCGCAGTGAACGCTCTCGCCACAAGAGTGCAATAGCGGCGGCGTAGATGAAGATGGTCACGAGCACAAGCAGCGACATGGACGGCTCCTGGCAAACGAACAGCGGCACAACGGGGAAGCTTTATCGATCGTTAGGGATACCCCGCGACGTAGCAACAACGGTACGGCCTTAGGTATGCGAATACAGCCGAAGCTCCCCATCACGATAGGTAAGGAGCTGGTCGGTCAGCGGATGTTCTTGCGCTCGAGCATCTGTTTCGATCTGCGTACGTACCTGGTTGAAAATTCCGCGATCGGCATCGGAGAAGGCGATCAGGAAGTCTCGGTTGGGCACCCCGATCACTGTCCTGCCTGGCGTTCGCGCCGCGAAGTCACTAAACAGCTCCGGCAGGAGCAGGCGAGTCGCGTCATAACCATCGCCGGCGTTCATGATCAGCAGGCGGCTAGCCCCAGAGCCGAGCACGCGCGGTTGCAGCTCCGCCGACTTTGCCCGCAGGTTGCCAACTGCCCGACTCCATAGCATTGGCTCGCCAATGCCCCAGCGCTGCAAGTGCATCTCGTTAAGAAACGCCACGCTTTGACCCTCATCAATCACATACGTGACCATCAATTCGCCTACCAGAGGCCGGTACGCCAACATCGGCAGCTTCTGCTCGCGCAGGTGGCTCAGCAATGCCATCGGCTTTACCATTGGCATGACCCGGAGCAGCAGGACGGAAGGATCATCTTCGCTGCGATCGGGTGGAAGGTCCACTAACGCCTCACTCAGCGTCTGCAAAACAGCCGGAAGGCTCTCGGGAGCGCTTTGGTACAACGCGTAGAAACTCGCGAGGTCACTCGTAACTTCACGACCGCGGATCCGCAGATGCAGCGTGAGCTCGTCGACGTCAAGCACCTCGACGTCGGGCTGAGCGGCCAAATATTGCGCTGCAGCCTGCGAAAATTCATCTGGTAAAAGCGTCAAGCCATCGGTACTCATGATATCTCGCCAATCTTGCGCACATGCTGCCAAATCGCCTTTAGCACGGGAATAGGCTCACGCAGGACCTCACGTCCATCAAGACCATCTACACGTAGCACGGGTTCCGCCGTCACGAAGCCGACCAGTGATACCTCGACCCCCTCCATCAACGCTCCAAATGCAGCACTAGCGTGTGGTTGGACCTCAACTAGAAATCGTGAGGGTGTCTCACTAAAGAGGACAACCGCATCATTAACACAGTCGTCGTCCACAATCACGGTCGTGAGATCAAGGTCGAGGCCGAGGCTGCCGCTGAAGCACATCTCTGCAGCCGCAATGGCTAACCCGCCTGTACTTATGTCAAGGCAGGCGCGGACAAGACCTGCACCGATTGCAGCGTGGACTGCGCGGAAGGAGCGGCGGGCCTGGATCAGATCAACCCGTGGGACATTGCCGCCACGCTCATTATGCACCATGTGATAGTGCGAGCCCCCAAGCTCATGGCACGTCCGGCCAATCAGGTACAAGAGATTTCCTTCTTGCTGGAGTGAGCTAGCTACCTGATGGGCATTCGGCACAACAGCCAGCGCGGAGATCAAGAGAGTTGAAGGCATCGAAACATCCCGCTCGCGTAGAGGATGACCGGCGTTGATGGCTGAGCTGATGGCCGAGAGAAACGGCGTGCTCCACGTACAGGCAACGTCACGGCAACCAGCAGCGGCACGAACCAGACCCGCAAGCTGTTCGGGCTCCCGCGAGTCATCCCAACAGAAGTTGCTGATCAGGGATGTCCTGTACGGGTCCCCACCTGCGGCCACCACCTGCCCGAGAGCTTGGTCGCAACAGGTGAGTGCCATCCAATAGGGATCGAGCTCGCTGTAACGCGGATTGATACCAAAGCCAATCGCAAGCCGGCTCGAGGCATCAGCACGGAGGGGCAGGACCGTCGCTCGCCGGAGCGTGTGTACTGAGGCCTCCGGATGCAGCTTCCATACACCCGCGCCCTGGTCTAGCTCGCCATGGGCTCCAACAACGCGCTGCTTGAAGGCAATATTCGGATGGGCCAACAGCTGATGCAGCGCCCACCGGATACCGATCGGATCGGCGTCCGGATCACGCCCGTCGTCGCGGGAAGTGGCGCGCCAGATTGCCTGCAGCTCGTGTCGTGGGCGGCCGTCGTCGAGCAAGGAGGTCTCGAGATCGACCAGCACCTGCCCCGCACTGCTTACGACCAGCCGTGGCTCGGCGGTATATGTACCGATCGTAGCGACTGGCACATCTTGGCGCGCGCATCTGTCAAGAAAGGTATCCAACTTACTCGGCGCCACCACCGCCACCAAGTGTCCCGGCCCATCGCCCAGCCACAGCTCCATCGATTCGCTGCCCGCATGATCCGGCAGGCTGTCGTCAAGCTCAACTCGTACGCCCAGCTGCTTACCCAGCTTGCGCACAGCCGCCAATAACCCGCCTCTTTCGCAAAGAGTGATCGCGTGGTACAGACGGTGGTTTCGGGCATCAAGCATGACGTCGATCGTCCGCTCTTGGATCGCCTTGCGCCAGCCATCCTCGCCCGCTCGGACGCCAACCACCACCAGGACATCACCCGCCGCGACGCCTGGCAGCGGCTCGTTGAGCTCAGCAAGACCAACCCTCGCACGAAAGATCAACGGATTATGAAGGTAAGCATCGTCGTACAACGCGGCGCCAACAGCCGTCGGAAGACCCTGCTGCTCTCGATCGGCAGGTGTGCCAGAGTTCACCCCGCCAGCCGCAAGACCTACGGGCATTGGCTCGCGATACGGCAGATCGGGAGCCGGAAAGCAGAGCACGTCGAGGTTCGCAATTGGATGGATCGGCGCGTCGAGAAGCTCCCTCAGGGTACGATCGACCGTCATGGCAGGATCGTCGAGCGACACCAGCGCCGACAAAGGATGCGCCTCCACGGCAAACGACACAACATTGGAGCCGACCATCACAAGACCGGCATCATCGACAAAGGACGCCACCAGCCACGGCGGCTGAATGGCCCGGGACGGCTCGATCAAAAACGTGCGGGATATGCCGTCGATCGTGGAGGGAATGTTGGGCTCGTGGTCGGGGTCGACGATAGCTGGAGACTGGTAGCGCACCAGTGCTGCCGTGGCCTCCTGGCCCTCTTCCGCCCAGACCCACGCCAGCGTTTCAAGCTCGTGCTGTGTGGGCTCGCGACCCACTTGCCGAAAGTAGGCCTGGATCGCTCGCATATCCTGCAGCTCCAACGTCACCTCACCTACATGTCCCAAGCGTGACAGCGCTGGGTCGTCTGCCGCGCGCAGCGCAACCGCGTCGCCCAGGGGTTCCTCCTGCGGCGGCCAGTCGACCATCTTGGCGTAAAAGGCAGCACTCGCAGAAGTATCATCGGCAAGCGAAATCAGGGCCGCCTCGACCAGATCATTCGCAAGAAACTCCAGGGCAAGCTCCTCGACCATCTCATACTGCAAATTGCCGTACAGGTAGACCCTGCGGAGGCTACGAACGGCATGTATGTTCGCAACACCTAACTGCTCGTGCACAGCCCGCAAGCTCTCGTTATCGCTGGTATCGCGTCGATCGGCAACGTCAATGGCCCAGCTCGCCGCTGGCTCCGTCGGCTGCAGATCATCGAGCTGAAACGATGCTGCCGTCGAAACAACCGACTGCAATTGCAACGCGCTGACGAGACGATCGGCTGCTACGCGGTCAAGGTCGCCGGCTACAAGATAACGGTGTTCCTCGTACGCAGCCTCCAGATGTCGACCAAGTGCCGCGTGCGAACTGGCAATCAGGGCACGGTCGTCACTCGAATTCTGGAGACGGAGGGCAACGAGGTAGACCGGCATGGATGTTCCTCTAGCTATGGGCCACCAGCCATCAGCTCACGGGTCGTCTTGGGAGGTATTCCCCGAGCATGGGCTGCCGAAGGACGGCTGCTTCTCGCGCGATTGTACGCG
>JADDQE010000196.1 GCA_016781525.1 bacterium
ACCGTTTCCTGTGCAGGTTTCGGGGCGCAGTACACACCGCACATGCTCGACTCCGTGCTGAGCTGAAGAGGCGTTCCAGGCCCCCCGGCAGCCCTTATGATCCCGCTCGCGCGATCATAGGTTGCTCTCGCAAAGCAGAGGTGGACGAAGTGGGGCTGCCGCCGCAGTCATTGCAGCGCGGGGATGTAGATACGCGTTGGACAGCAGAACTGTAGTCAAGCACGCAGCCCGCAACACCTTGAAAGGACGTCCATGGACCTACTCACCCTGGTACTCTTTATTATCGGCCTTGGCATGCTGATTGGGGGCGCGGAGCTTCTGGTGCGGAGCGCTTCCCGCCTGGCACTCGTGATGGGTGTATCGCCGTTGGTGGTGGGATTAACGGTGGTAGCATTCGGCACGAGCGCGCCTGAGATAGCCGTGACAACTCAGAGCGTTCTGGCTGGACAATCGGATTTAGCAATCGGCAATGTCGTCGGGAGCAACATCGCAAATGTGCTGTTGATCCTGGGCTTATCTGCATTGGTTACGCCGCTCGTAGTTGCCCAGCAGCTAGCCCGTCTCGATATTCCAGTGATGATTGCAGTTTCCTTGACAGTGGTGGTATTCGCCCTCGATGGAAGGATTGCTCGCGTCGAGGGCTCACTGCTCCTAGCTGGGATTATCGCGTACACTGTTTTCGCGATCCGACAAAGCCGGAAAGAAAGCCAGGCGATTCAAAAAGAATACGCCGAGGAGTTTGCGCCACGGCCACCCACGGCTGGGACGCAAGTACTGCTTAACGTGGGAGGGGTCGCTCTCGGGCTTGCCTTGATCGTGCTGGGGGCCCGGTGGCTTGTCGACGGAGCGACCTCCCTCGCGCGAACCTTCGGTGTCAGCGAGCTTATTATCGGATTGACGGTCATTGCGGTTGGAACAAGTTTGCCCGAGATCGCGACGTCGATCGTGGCAAGTGTTCGAGGTGAGCGAGATATCGCCGTCGGCAACGTCGTCGGCAGCAACCTGTTCAACTTGTTGGGCGTGTTGGGTATTGCGGGCAGCCTCGCATCAGGCGGCATCTCCGTTTCGAATGCGGTGCTGCGCTTCGACCTACCGGTAATGCTCACTGCCGCGATCGCATGCTTGCCCATCTTCGCTGTCGGCAACGTCATCGCCCGCTGGCAGGGGGCGCTCTTTGTTGCATACTACGCGGTGTACACCGCCTACCTCGTCCTCGCCGCGACGGAGCACGATGCGTTGCCAGTGTTCAGCACAGTCCTGTGGGCGTTTGTGCTGCCGCTCACGGCCGTAACGTTGGCCGTCGTCGCTTGGCGTACGTGGCGCAATGACCGTCGCACGAAGACCACCGCGTAACGTTACGACCAGCTACCCGAATAACGGAACGGCGGATTGGCGGGGCAGCCTGTGAAGGTACGTGCCGGCGATCACAATCCGACAGCCTTAATCACGGCCAATGATCTCCCAAACTGCCGCAGGCATCGTGACCGCCTGTGGACCTGTACCTGAAAGGTTGACCCTTTGGGGACGTGACGGCAAGATTGGGCGGGTCGTAGTGAGCGAACGGAGTCACCAAACCCACGAGCCATCACATCTGGGTGTGCGCGTTTCTGGCGCGGTCCGCTGCTTGAACGCTAAGGATTGTGCCGCTTCCCTTTGGGGTGACAATAAAGATTATCGGCAGTAGCAAACCGAATATGATGAATCGTCGAAGTCGGTGGGCTGTGTGGTCTGATTGTCATTCGCGCCGAGCGGTCCGCGGCCTGCCTATCGCGGCCGAGGTGGAATCCTCCAAGCATGTTGCCGTTAGCGAGCCAGGTCTTAGAGATCGCAACGTGATCCGGCTCATCTATTACCATTATGCAAACAAAGAAAAGCTTCATTGACTCTATGTGGTAGTGTCCCGATGCGGGTTTGAATCTCCCACATAGCTTGCTGCAGCTCACCGAATGGCAGCACAAGGAGGGCACGATGGAATATCGATCGTTGGGACGCACGGGCGTAATGGTGTCACCACTCTGTCTAGGAGCAATGAACTTCGGCAGTCCCACCTCTGAGCCGGATTCGCTTCAGATGGTCAATCGAGCTTTGGACGCGGGAATTAATTTTATCGATACGGCCAATGTGTACAACCAAGGCGAGAGTGAAAAGATTGTCGGCAGGGCACTGCAGCAAAACGGCAAGCGCGATCAGGTGGTTCTGGCGACGAAGGTACACGGCAAGATGGGTGACGGGCCTAACGATCAGGGCACCAGCCGGTATCACATCATCAAAGCATGCGAGGACTCGCTCCGCCGCTTGCAGACTGACCATATCGATCTTTATCAGCTCCATCGCCCATCGCCGACCATCCCGCAAGATGAAACCCTGCGCGCCTTTGATGACCTTGTGCGCTCCGGCAAAGTACGCTACATCGGTTGCTCGACTCATCCGGCATGGATGGTCATGGAGGCGCTTGCGACGAGCGAGCGGCTTGGTATCGCGCGTTATATCTCGGAGCAGCCGCCCTACAACTTAGTGGATCGCCGGATTGAAAATGAGCTAGTGCCGCTCGCGCAAAAGCATGGTTTGGCGCTTCTCCCATGGTCGCCCTTAGCCGGTGGCATTCTGGCGGGACGATACAACAAGGGCGAGGGTTTTCCGGATGATTCGCGCGCCGGTCGTGCCGGTGGTCAGGGCATGTTCGTCGACCGTATTTCGCCAGCCGCCGTAGAGGTCGCCCGAAAGCTGGCAGAGCGTGCGCAGGAACGCGAGTTAACGAGTAGCCAGCTTGCACTCCTGTGGTGCAAGGATCAGCCCGGTATTACGGCGCCGATCATCGGGCCACGCACGATGGATCACCTTGAAGACCAGCTCAAGGTCCTGGAGCTAACGTTATCCGAGGAGGATCGGGCGTTCTGTGATACCCTAGTGCATCCGGGCAATGCCGTGGCAGACTTCCACAATAGTAATCCGTGGATGAAGGCACGGATCGGTTAAAATAAAGCCGAACAGATCAAAAGCTGCCGCCGGATAAACGTGCGGAGAGGAGTATGTGCGCTTCTCCATCATACCCCTCTCCGTTTCTTACATCAGCGGTCGCTCACACCGCATAGGCAAGGTCGCGTGCCGCTGCGACCATGTGCCGCGCGGCGCATGGCGTTGAGTGAAGCGAAAGGATGGACGGTTGCACGATACAGGGCTGCGTTTCCTGCTGCCATACATGCGGCCCTATCGGGGGCTGCTGTTCCTGGGCCTGCTCTACGGTCTCATCGGTGCAGGTGCGAGCGCGGTAAGCCCAACTGTGCTCGGCTGGGCGATTGACGAGCTGCGGGCCGGAATCCGTGTGTCTGTGCTCGGCCTGTACGCGCTAGGTCTAATCGGGCTGGCCGCAACGCTCGCAATTTTCCGCTACCGTCTGCGCATGCTAAGCGGAGCGATCGCCGTGGGGGTGTCGTACCGAATGAGCCAGGATTTGTTCAGCACAATCCTCACGCTCGATCAACGCGCCCTCCGCCAATATGGCACGGGGGACCTCCTGTCACGAGCCACGAGCGATTTCATCTACATCTGGCGCTTCTACAGCGCGGGCTTTCAGATGTCGGTACATGCGCTCTTCTTGCTTGGCATCGGGTGCGCGCTCATGGCGTTGACCAGTCCTCTTCTGGCATTGGTCGTCGTGGCGATGCTGGCACTAAGTATCGGCGTGCAGGTTGGATTGGGACGCATCGTCGAGCGCGCCTTCGACCGCGTGCAGCGGGAACTCGCACTGCTATCCGCCTTCACCCAAGAGCATCTCGGCGCCATACGAATGCTCGCCGCGTACACGCAGGAACAGCCAGTCGTCGGCGAATTCAGACGCATCAACGAGCAGTATGCCCGCCAAAACCTGGCATTTGTGCTCCGCTCCAACGCAATCACCCCGCTGCCGAGCCTCGTGGTCATGTTGGCGCGCGCAATTGTATTAGGCGTTGGTGGGTTCATGATCATCGGCGGTAGCCTGACGATCGGCCAGTATGTGCAGTTTATCGTCTATCTGGGCTTGCTGAGTAACGCCGCAACCCAGCTGAGCCGAGCCTTGGAGCGACTGCAGCAGGGCAGCGCTGCGGCTGGACGCATTGGTGAAGTCTTGTTGCGCCAGCCCGACATCCGGAGTGCTCCAGACGCCATCAGCGTGCCCGCGCGCGGTCATCTCCGTTTCGATCGGGTGGGGGTCCGCTCCCCACACGGCTGGATCTTGCAGGACATTTCGATCGATATCCCGGCCGGGACCACGCTTGGGATTGTTGGGGCGACGGGCGCAGGAAAGAGCACTCTTTTGAGCCTTGTCGCTCGTGTGCGCGACCCGGACGTGGGTCAGATTTACCTTGACGGAGTGGACGTTCGGAAGTACCAGCTCGAACATTTACGCCAAACAATCGCACTCGTCCCGCAAGAAACATTGCTTTTCAGCATGTCGCTGCGCGACAACATTACGTTTGGCCTCGCCCACGTTCCGGACGAACGCGTTCACAGCGCGATCCAGGCGGCACGCCTCAGCGACGATCTCGCGCAGCTTCCCGGCGGCTTAGCTGCGGTGGTCGGCGAGCGAGGAGCCTCGCTGTCGGGCGGCCAAAAGCAGCGGACCGCAATCGCCCGAGCGCTTGTACGCGATCCTCAGCTCCTGCTCTTAGATGATGCATTGGCCAGCGTCGATACCAAGACTGCAGCTGAGATCGTGGCCGAGCTAAGGGACGCGCGGGCCCAACGGACTACACTGATTGTCAGCCAGCGGCTGGCAGCGGTGCGCGAGGCCGATCAGATTATTGTGCTGGAGGAGGGGCGAATCGTGGAGCACGGGACGCATCAGCAGCTCCTTGCGCAGGGTGGAGCGTATGCTTCCATGTACCGCCGCGAGCTACAGCAATCCAATGCGGAAAACGCGGGGTCCGGAAAGTAAAGGACAGGGAAGCGCGGCATGGGAGAGCGACAAGAATCGACGATTGGAAGTGTCCGTGCCGAAGGCAGTGCGCAGCCCGCTGAGGCGGCTACCGGTACACCTTCCACACATGCGAGCAGGCGGCGCTTAATCAGTCAAGATGCCGCCCTGTTCGGCCTCATGCTGCAAACAATGCGACCGCATTGGAAGCCGCTGCTACTAGCACTGCTGATGCTGCTTGGCACGGCCGGGCTCAACGTCGTACCGCCATACCTGCTACAGCGGGCGATCGACGGACCTATCGCCCAGCGTGACACATCGGCAATTATCCCGCTCGCGATGCTTTATGGTGGCGCGGCAGTGGCAGCATTTGTGCTGCAGTATGCCCAAACCTTCTTCCTCCAGCAAGCCGGGCAGCGCGGCTTGGCCGACCTGCGCACCCGCTTGTTTGATCATATCCTGCAACAGGGTCAGAACTTCTTCGGCCGGGTGCCCACGGGCGACCTAGTTACCCGGCTTACCAGTGACATCGACGCCTTGAACCAGTTGCTATCGAGCAGCGTCGTGATTATTTTGACTGAGTCTGCAACGCTGATCGCAATTGTCGCCGTTATGTTTGCCGTCAACTGGCGCCTAGCCCTGCTCGCTCTCGCGGTGCTGCCGGTGCTGATGCTGGTTACGCGCTACTTTCGACGGCGCATTCGGCGATCATCCACTGGCGAGCGTACGGCGCTAGCCCGGATTAGCGGCTTTCTTAACGAGCAGCTCCATGGTATGACGCTCGTCCAGCTCTTCGGGAGGCAGGCCGCCAGCGCCGACGAGTTCGACGACTTCAATATGGGGTATCGCCAGGCGCTTCTGGCGTTGCGCGGCCACAGTGCCGTGTTTCTCGCCGTACAGGAGGTGCTTGCCGCATTTGGCGTCGCTGCTGTACTGTATGGTGGCGGGCAAGGTGTTCTTGCTGGATGGGCTACCCTTGGAACCCTGGTTGCGTTTGTGCAATATACCGAGCGCGCCTTTCAACCCGTGCTTCGCTTGTCCGAAGAGTACAACTCGGTGCAAATCGGGCTGGGTGCCGCCGAACGCGTGCAGCGAATGCTTCAAGCGGAGCCGAGCATCTGCAGTCCCGCAAGCCCGATTGAACCTGCCCGGTTCCGTGGAGCGATCGAGCTGCGGCACGTTACCTTTGCCTACGTGGCGGATGAGCCTGTGTTGCGCGATGTATCGCTCACGATCCCCGCCGGACAGGCCGTCGCAATTGTTGGGGCAACGGGTGCTGGTAAGTCGAGTCTTGTCGGCCTGCTCGCCCGACTGTACGATCCGCAGCAAGGCGCAGTGCTGCTTGACGGCGTTGACATCAAGCAGATGAGTCTCGAAAGCCTTCGCCGCTTTGTCGCGGTTGTACCGCAAGATCCCATTTGCCTCGCGGGAACGATTGCTGCCAATATCCGTCTGTACCGCAGCGACATCGAGGAGGCCGAGATCCGTCGTGCTGCAGAAGTGTCAAACGCATCACGGTTTATCGAGCAGCTTCCGGGCACCTACGACTATCACGTAGCGCCGGGCGGAGCTAATTTATCAGTCGGACAGCGGCAATTGCTGGCACTTGCACGTGCCATCGCGCTAAGCCCGGATGGCGTACTCGTGCTGGACGAGGCAACCAGTAGTATCGATACGGCGACCGAAGCGCTTATCCAGGACGCGCTCCGTCACATCCTCCACACTCGAACGAGTGTCGTGATCGCGCATCGCCTCAGCACAATCCGTGAGGCTGACCGCATCATTGTGATGCATCGCGGCAAAATTGTTGAGGATGGGACACACACAATGCTGCTGCAGCAGGGCGGCTACTATGCCCGACTCCACCACCATCAGCTTGCGGAGCGCGAACGTGGCGCGCCAGCAGCGTAGCCAAAGCGTACATCGTTCGACCGAGCTACGTAGTGTAGACAGAGTTCTGTTGTCGAGCTGGAACCACTTCCGATCACGGCAGCCACGACGATCCATGGTAGACTAACAGGACCAACGCCGCGAAGGAATTGATCGATGCCATTACGTCCACACCTTCTAATCTTCTTTCTAATCCTGCTTTTTACGTCAAGCTGCGGGCCGGAGCTAGCAGTGCAGCCGGCTGAGCAACCTACACCGACACCCGCTCCAACACGAACGCCCTACAATCCCGAAGATCTCAAAACGGTCGAGCGCCGTGACTTGCTGGATACCGTGAGTGGCCGAGCGTCGATTGTTCCGAAGGTGACGGAGGAGCTCTTCTTCAAGCGCGATGGTCGTATTGGAGCCGTCGACGTCGCGGCGGGAGATGAAGTTAAGCAAGGCCAGGTATTGGCACGCCTGGAACAGACCGATCTGCTCTACCAGATTGAGCTTGCACGCATCGACGTTGAGCTAGCCGAGCTCCGTGAGCGTGAGGCACGCGAAAAGCGTGTCCCGGCTGTTGAACAGGCGATCGTCGCCAAAGAGGTTGAGCGAACAAAGCTCGCCTTCGAGCGCTTGGAGACTGAGCGACAGAGCCTCGAGATTACAGCGCCCTATGCGGGCCGCGTCTCCGAGCTCGACCTGAAGCCAGGCCAGCAAATCACGGCGTATGACCCGGTCTTGACCATTGTGGGAACCGAAGAGTTGATCATTGTCGCCGAGTTCCAAGGGCCCGAGGCAGCCCGGATCACGGTCGGACAAGAACTCACGTTAGAAGATTTTTTCGACACGAACATTAAGTTCAAGGGCGTTATCGCTGGCCTGACCTCCACGTCAGCGACTACGCGGGTGGTCGAGCCCGAAGCCGGCGCCCCGCCCTTGAAGTTAGGGGATAGTTTCAAAGTAACGGCTGTGCTTGGGCAGGCTTCAGACGTGCTGGTAATCCCGACTGCGACAGTTAAATCAATTGGTGATCGTCGCTACGTACTGCTGGTGGACAACGGCGAGCTCCGACGAGTGTTTGTCGAGACGGGCATCGAGTCCGAAGGCCTCGCGGAAATCCGGTCGGGACTGGAAGAAGGGCAGAAGGTCAGTGCGCGGTAGTCTCGGCGAGCGGCTCCATCAAATACGCTCGCGCCGAGCATCCGGTCTGTCGCGTGTGCGCTTGGCGGCCGCTCGATTGGCGATCACTCTCCCGTTTGATCGGCTACGTCAGCACTTGTTACTGATCGCCTTTCTGGCGGCGGGTCATTTGCTCGCGTTGACGCTGATCCTGGCCGTGCCCCTGTACGCCGATGGGGTCAATTCACGGCTGCTCCAAGAAACCCTACGTCCCGATAACGAACCCGCGCGCGCCGACCGCCCAGCCTTGCGGCCGCGCACAAGCTTATTTTTCCAGCATTACGCCTCGATTCACGGGCCGGTCGACATGGCCGGATTTCAAGCGGCTGACGCGTACCTCAAACGTGACCTTAACGCGGTCACCGGCCTACCTGCAACTGCGGTCGAGGCTTACGTCTACAGCGACAAATTGCGGCTTATGCCGGCCGAGCTTGCGACAGACCTCGGCGTCGACCCTATCGCCTGGATATCGCTCGGCTTCGACGACACGGTGTTCGACCGCATCGATATGGTCGAAGGCCGGCTGCCAGAGCTCGCCAGCCCCAACCAGCCGATGGAAGTAATCCTCCATCAGGGCTTCGTCAACGAGCATGGGTTGCGACCAGGCGACGTGCTCGTGATCCGGGGCGGACGAACCATGGAGCAGGTCGCCTTTGACGCGATTGTCACTGGGGTTTGGCGCGAGCGCCCAGCCACGGATGGACAGTGGCCGGTGCCATCATCGACCTACAGGGAAGTGCTGCTTGTGCCGCGTGAGACCTACGATCAGCTAGTGGCGCCTGAGATGGGAGCGAACGCCTGGTATAGCCTCGTCTGGTACACTCAGTTCCCGCGCGAGGCGATCACTGTCGCGAACACGCCGCGGGTTCGTGCCGCCTTCGCCGAGCTGCAGTTTCGCTCGGCACGTTTGCTCGGCGGTCGCATGGAGCTCGAGTCGCCGGATGCGTACCTGGCCGATTTTCAAAGCAGGGCCATCGGCCTCCGGACCTTGCTATGGGTCTTCAGCATTCCAACGTTGGCGATTGTGCTCTTGTATGTCGTGTCAACCTCGAGCCTCTTCGCCCAGCGACAGCGCGCCGAGATCGCCGTCCTTAAAGGGCGTGGTGCCAGTCAGAGCCAGCTGATCGGTGCGTACCTTGTCGAGGGTGCGCTGGTCGACCTGCTACCGCTGCTGCTCGCGCCACTCGTGGCCTTTGGAGCCGCGCAGCTGATCGGCCGTGCGGAAGCGTTCCTGCAGTTTGGCTCCGCGAACGCCTTGCCCTTACGCCTAACGCCCGATGCTATCCGGCTTGCCCTGATCGTGCTGGCCGTGACCCTCGTTCTTGGAATGTTGCCCGTCATGGCGGCGGCGCGTCAGACGCTGATCTCGTACCAGCAGCAGGTAGCACGCGAAGCGCGCCGACCTATTTGGCAAAGACTTTACCTAGACCTGTTTGTGCTTCTGGCCGCGGGCTATGGCTACTATACGCTGCGTCGCCAAGGCTCACTGATCCCGCTCGGTGGTGGCACGGACCCGTTTAGCAATCCGCTCAGCCTACTACTCCCAGCACTCGCGCTGTTAGGTTCTTCCCTTGTCGTAGTGCGTTTCTTCCCGGCGCTGGCCGCGCTTCTGGCTTGGCTTGGACGCCATGTATGGGGCGCGACGACGTTGCTCGCGCTCCGGCATCTCGCGCGATCACCACAGCAGGGAACAAGTATCGTCCTCCTGACCGTACTCACACTCGCTCTGGGCTCCTTCAGCGCCTCGATGGCGACGACCCTGGACCGTAACGACCACGATCGCATCTTGTATGCGAACGGTGCGCAGCTGCGCATCAGCGAGAATGCCGAGCTATCTCGGCGCGAAGAGCAGTGGACCATGTTGCCCGCTTGGGAGCATGGCGAGATACCCGGCGTGCAGTCGTGGGCGCGCGTCCGCCGCGAAGATGTGCAGGTGACTATTGGGGGTGGCACAGCCGCGGGCGGCGCCTTGATCGCACTGGATCGCGGCGGCTTCCATGAGGCAGGCTGGTGGCGCCCCGACTTATCGGACGCCTCGTTGGGCCGGCTCATGAATAGCTTGGCCGCCGAGCCCCACGCGCTCATCGTCAGCCGCCCGTTCCTAGGCGCGACACGACTGAACCTTGGTGACACGGTTACGCTGACCATCAACACCGTCGTGGGTGCCAGCACCTTGGACTTTGTAATCCGTGGCGCGGTGGACAATTTTCCAATGCTTTATCCAAAGCCCGACCAGTTCTTTTTCGTTGCCAACTATGATTATGTCGCGCTTGCCAGCGACCCCGTCAGCCATGATGTGTTGCTCGAGCTCGATCCAGGCACGCCGGTTGAGCCTGTCGTGGAGGCGATCAAGGAGCATGGTTTCGACGTCGATAAGGTCAACGATGCCAGCGCGCTCATCGCTGCGACCCGTGCACGGCCCGAGCGAGTTGGCTTTGTCGGGCTGCTATCACTCGGCTTCATGGCGGCGACCATCCTGACCATGCTTGCGCTGCTGCTGTATAGCCTGTTCTCGTTTCGACGCCGCATGGTGGAGATCGGCGTGCTACGCGCCGCGGGGCTGTCGATCGGCCAACTGATCTGGCTATTGGCGTTTGAGCTATGCTTTCTGACGCTCACGAGTGCTGTCGCCGGCATCCTTCTTGGCATCGGCGCAGCCCGCCTTTTCGTGCCGTTCTATCAGCTTGGGACAACCCTTGAATCACGGACCCCTGATTTCATCGTCGTCATCGCCTGGGGCGAGATTGGGCGGCTGCTGGCGATCCTCTGCGCCATGCTGGTGCTGACGTTGGTTGCGACGACGGTGCTGCTGCGCCGACTACGTATTCATGAGGCAATCAAGCTGGGGCAGGAGCTCGGGTAGCTCGGCGAAAAGGGAGCGCTAGCATCGTGACCGAACCATTTATCGTGTGCAGCAACCTTGTCAAGATCTATAAGGTAGGCGATCTCGAGGTCGTCGCGCTACAAGGGCTTGACTTGCAGATCGAGCGGAGTGAGCTCGTCGGTATTGTAGGGAAGAGCGGCAGCGGCAAGTCGACCCTGCTGCAAATCCTGGGCGGGCTCGACCGTCCCTCTGCTGGGCGTGTCTCGGTCGGTGGCCAAGACCTGCTCGCCCTAAACCAGCGGGGCCTAGTCGATTACACACGTCATTCCACCGGCTTTGTTTGGCAGCAGACCGGCCGCAACTTGCTCCCGTACCTGAGCGCGCTCAAAAACATCGAGCTTCCAATGCTCGTCTCGGGCGCGGGAGCGAAATTTCGGCGTGCTCGCGCGCGGGAGCTCATCGAGCTGGTCGGCCTGGGGCATCGCGCGGGACATCGGCTCACCGCTTTGTCCGGCGGTGAGCAGCAGCGGCTGGCGCTGGCGATTGCGCTGGCCAACGACGCACCGCTCATATTGGCGGACGAGCCCACTGGTGAGCTGGATGCTCGTACCGCCGCCTATATTTTCGACTTATTTGGCCGGCTGGCGGCTGACTTTGGCAAGACGGTCGTAATCGTCAGCCACGATCCGGGAATCAAGCAGCACGTCGGTCGAGTGATCGGCATCCGGGATGGCCGCACCAGCACGGAGACCGTGCGCCACCAAGTGCCGGCGGGCGATGCCGCAGAAACAACCCACGCCGAATATATGGTATTGGATGCCGCGGGCCGCTTGCAGCTGCCGGCAGACGTCGTCGAGGAGCTTGGCTTGCGCGGGCGGGTTACCGTCGAGCGGGTTGCGCACGGCGTGATTATCCGCACGCCCGATGAGGACGGAGGCAGCAGTGACCGGCGCGCTTCTTGAGGCACACGATCTGTGGCGGACCTACCGGTCGGGCGAGGGCGAAGTCCATGCGGTAGCCGGCGTCACGCTTTCTGTGGCGGCCGGTGAGTTTGTAGCGCTGACGGGCCGCTCCGGCTCGGGCAAGACAACGCTGTTGAACCTGCTCGGCGGGCTCGACCGGCCCACTGCAGGACAGGTCCACATCGACGGAGTGGACCTCATGCGGCTCGGCGATCGGCAGATAACGCGGCTGCGACGCGAAAGGCTGGGCTTTATCTTCCAATCGTATGGCCTCATTCCCACACTATCCGCGCAGGAGAATGTCGAGCTACCGATGCACCTGCGTGGCTGGCATTGGCGCCGCCGGCAGGAGCGAGCGGTCGAGATGCTCAAGCTGGTGGGTATCGGCGAGCGCATTGGCCATCGGGTCTATGAGCTATCGGGCGGCGAGCAGCAGCGCGTGGCAATTGCCCGAGCTTTGTCCGCGAAGCCGAGCCTGATTCTTGCCGACGAGCCGACGGGCAGCTTGGATACTGCGACTGCCGCGAGTATTTGGCGTCTTCTGCTGGATATTGTTCGGACCTCCGATGTTGCGCTTGTTGCGGTTACGCATGACCTGAGCGTTCGAGATTATGCAACCCGCACGTTGAGTATGCAGGACGGGCGAATAGAACCGACGGCCTAGCGTGACCAAGATATCTAGTCCCATTCGATGGAGCTATCGCCGCTGACACTTTGCGGGCCCTTGGGCCGCGGTCCGCGACGGATTGGAGTCGATCATGGCTGAACCGCGACCAGGCGCACCCGTTGAAGGCCTCCATCGCCGGCTTGCGTCCACCCACGCTTGGAAGGCAATTGCGGACACCGACGCGATTGTGGAGGCGGCCCTTGCGATCCAACAGATCCCGGCACCCACCTTTGATGAAGCGGAACGTGCGCGCTATGTACGTGACCGGATGGTCGCGCTGGGGCTCGAACACGTACACATGGATGAACTCCACAATGTGTATGGCTGTCTGCCAGGCCAGCGACCCGGCAGTGGGATACTCATTACAGCTCACACCGACACGGTCTTCGCGCGCGACGTCAATTTGGAGGTTCGACGAGAAGGAAATCGGATTTATGGGCCCGGCCTGAGCGACAACAGCATCAGCGTTGCCGCCCTGCTCCATCTAGCGCAAGTCATGCAGCAGCAGCCGGCTCCGGGCCGGACCATTTGGTTCGTCGCGAACACGGGCGAGGAAGGGCTGGGCAATCTACGCGGCATGCGCGCCGTGATTGACCAGCTGCGCGACCAGGTTGATACGGTGCTCGTCATCGACGCCGAGTACGGCACAGTGGTGCACGCCGGCGTCGCCTCGCGTCGGTATCGTATCAGTGTTGAAGCGCCCGGAGGTCACGCTTGGCAGGATTGGGGCGCGCCGAGCGCGGTACACGTGCTCGTACGGCTAGCGGTGCGCCTCACGGACCTGGCCGTTCCCACAGACCCGAAAACCACCTTCAACGTCGGGGTCGTCCAAGGAGGGACAACCGTCAATGCGATTGCTCAGCAGGCCAGCCTTTTGCTCGACCTCCGCTCCACGGCTGAACCCCACTTGCAGGCGCTAGCTGAGCAGGTCGAGGCGATCGTCGCGGATGTTGCAGCGCAGGAGCGGGGCGTAACGGTCCGGGCAGATGTGGTAGGCGATCGACCGGGCGGGAATATCAGCCAGGAGCATCCGCTGGTGCAGCTGGCAGGCGCAGCATATGCAGCCCTTGGCGCCGAAGTACGGTTTGATGCCGCGAGCACAGATGCCAACGTCCCGCTGAGTCGTGGTATTCCTGCCGTGTGCATTGGAATGAGCCGGGGTGGAAACGCTCATCGGCTGGACGAATATCTTGAGATCGACGACATTCCCGCCGGAATGCGGGCGCTCCTGTTGCTCGTCTGTGCGGCAGCTGAGGCATGACAGCGTAAGCCGCCAATTGTTTTTGGAGGGGCAAGGAACAGACTATGACCTATTCAATCGAACGGTATCTGAACGTCCGCCAGGCCTATTGGCCTAGCTTTAGCGCTGACGGGCAAGGCGTGGCATTTCTTGCCAACATTACAGACGTGCCACAGGTCTGGCAGGTTTCTATCCCCGACGCGCAAGGGCTTGTCGCGTGGCCGGAGCAGCTCACCTTTGGTGGGGACCGCTGCCTCGGCATTTGGGCTTCACCCGCGCCCGGAGATGGTAGGCTAATCTTCACTCGCGACGTGGGCGGCAATGAGAATGCTCAGCTTGTGTTGCTCGATCCGGCGCGCGGGGAGGAGCGGTTGCTCAGCGAAGGCAATCCAGGCGCCATGCACCTCTTTGGCGAATGGTCGGCAGATGGGACCCAGATTCTATTCGCCGCTAACCGGCGCGATCCAGCGCGCTTCGACCTTTACCTGCAGCCGCTTGACGGTGAAGCACGCATGGTATGGCAGCACGAGGAGCCCGGCTTTCTGTTCCACCAGACCTTCTCGCCTGACGGTCGTCGAGCAGCTGTCGCGCGGGAATCGAGTGGCACGCGCAATGACCTGTTTGAAATCGACCTGGAAACTGGGGAGGCGCGCCGGATCACACCGGGGACCGAAGACGCACGCTTCGACGCCATCCACTACAGTGCTGACGGCCGTGCGCTCTACGTCACCACCGACCTTGGCTCGGACTTTCTCTACATCGGCGCGCTCGATCTGGAGACAGGCGCGCTCGAGGGGCTCGTCAGCGTCGACTGGGACATCGAAGTGATGGAGCTGTCGCCCGACCGCCAGTCGCTAGCCTATGTCGTCAATGCCGACGGGAGCAGCGCGCTCCACCTGCTTGAGCTCCAAACTCGCCTCACGCGTACGGTGCCGCTACCGCCAACCGCACCTGGCATTGTCGGCTACTTTGACCAGCGGCTTGCGTTTAGCCGTGACGGGCAGCAGCTGGCTTTTTCGTACACAAGCGCCACTCGCACATCGGATGTGTATCTTTGGCGGATTGAAAGTGGGGCACCGCAGGCGATCACCCGCTCCTCGCATGGCGGTATTCCGCTCGATTCGTTCGCGGCCCCCCAGCTTATCCACTACCCGACCTTTGACGAACGCAAGATTCCCGCCTGGTTCTACACGCCGACGACCCCGTCGTCAGAACCGCTCCCAGCGATCGTCGTCGTACACGGCGGGCCGGAAGCGCAGTTCGTACCGTACTTCCACTTTCTGATCCAATACTTTCTACACCATGGCTACGCGGTGCTGGCGCCAAACGTACGCGGATCGACCGGCTACGGCAAGGCGTACAGCCACCTCGACGACGTTCGCCTGCGGATGGATTCGGTTGCGGACCTCGCGCATGCCGCCCGTTGGCTCCGCAGCCAGTCACAGATTGATAGTGAGCGTATTGCCGTCTATGGTGGCAGCTATGGTGGCTTTATGGTGCTGGCAGCGCTGACGACCTACCCTGATCTTTGGGCGGCCGGCGTGGACATTGTCGGCATCAGCAACTTCGTCACCTTTCTCGAGAATACGAGCGCCTACCGCCGTGCCCACCGCGAGGCCGAATACGGGAGCCTGGCGAACGACCGCGAGTTCCTTGAAAGCATCGCGCCGATGAACCATCTCGACCAAGTTCGCGCCCCGCTGATGGTGATCCACGGCGCGAACGACCCACGTGTACCGGTGAGCGAGGCGGAGCAGCTGGTTGCAACGCTGCGAGCGCGGGATATCCCAGTGGAGTTCCTCGTCTTCGACGATGAGGGACATGGCCTGGTTAAGCTCAAGAACAAGCTGGCCGCCTATCCCGCCGTGGTAGAGTTCCTGGATCGCCATCTCCGATCGCGTCGATCAACCGCTTCCGATTGACAGGCCAACCTAGGAGCGACCGGCGTCAGCACGACTGCCCACCCGGACATACCAACTACTCCTTCAAGAAACACTTACACGTCTAGATGAAAAGCAGAGCAGCAGACGCTCCACTGGGAACGGGCGATTCATGAGCAAAGTTAAATCAACCTGGCCAGGCAACGATGGCGGAGGGCCCGTGGCCGATGGAAGCGCGGCCGAAACTAGAGCGGTCGAGGCGGAACCCGCGGCCGGCGCCGAGCACATGGGCGCGTCGCGCCGACCACCGACGGTCTGGCAACGTACCTTCACTGCGCTACGCCACCCCAACTATCGCCTGTGGTTTACAGGTCAGCTAGTATCGCTGGTCGGCACCTGGATGCAGATCACCGCCCAAGGCTTCCTCGTCTTTGAGCTGACGCGCTCGACTGCGTATCTGGGTTACGTCGGCTTCGCCAACGGCGTCCCGTCGTGGCTCTTCATGCTCTACGGCGGCGTGATCGCTGATCGAATCGCGCGCCGCAAGCTGCTCTTGATCACCCAGAGCTCGATGCTCCTGCTCGCACTGATCCTCGCGGGATTGACCTACTCAGGGCTCGTGCAGCCCTGGCACATCGTGCTGCTGGCCGTGGCACTCGGCACCGCCAACGCATTTGATGCACCTGCCGCCGGGGCCTTTATCTTCGAGCTGGTCGACCGGGAGGATGTGACTAATGCGATCGCACTCAATGCAACACTGTTCAACCTCGCCACGGTGGTCGGCCCT
>JADDQE010000047.1 GCA_016781525.1 bacterium
TAGTAATGTCTTGGATATCAAAGCCGATGACGAGCTACCCGACCCAGAAGCCGTTCACAAAGAGCAGTATTCCGACCCCGAGCAGCAGGAACATTACGGTCGTGACGAGGCGCCAGAGCCACGGTCGTTGTGTGAGCATTGCAAGAATGACAAAGGCTGGGAAGCCAATCAGCACGTGGCGGGGCAAGCTGCGAAACCAGCTACTCAAATATGGTGGTAGCAGGAGCAGTAGCACAGTTAATCCGTATACCAGCGGGAGACGAAGCACGGCAAGCAGTGTTAACCCAATGAAGCAGATCCAGACGACGATCTGAAATAGGGTAATCGGCCAGTCAAAGGAAGTACTCAGCCTTGTTACCAGCATGTATGGCATCGTCCAGGGTAGGCTGAGATGATTATCCCAGTCCCGCTGGGCTATCAGGAAGGCAAACGGCGTCCTATAATTAAGCCATTGAAACGCCATGAAGATGCAGAGGCCGAGCGGTGGCAGTAACACCGCAAGGAAGCTTGGGCGAATTGCGCGCCACTGCCACTTATGCTGCTGCAGATATGTTACGGCTAATACGGGTGCGATAAGCACGCCCGGCAACCGGGTCGTTGCGAGCAGCGCGCCCATAATTCCGGCCAACCACCAACGTTGTCGACGCATCGCCCAAACTGCCCCGACCACAAGCGCGAGCGCGAGCGATTCGCTGTACGCCGCGCCAAAGAAGAATGATGTTGGAAATACCAGGAGCAGTACAACCGCGCGATAGGCGACACCATCGTCGAAATCACGCGTCAAGAGGTCATACAGCAGGAGCAGTGCAGCAAAGAACGCTAGATGCGCTATCAGCAACGCGGCAATTTCAACATGTCGACCGGCTAATGGGAAAATCAGACGAATCAACACTGGGTACAACGGGAAGAATGCGATATTCGACCAGTGCTGGTCAAGCGATTGATAGCCGTTGAGCGCGATGCTTTGATAGTGGTGGGCATCCCACTGGATCCAGCCCGAAACGAGAACACGCCACGCAAATTCGTTCCGCTCGGCGATGTTGCCGTCCGTAGTGAGACTTTTGTTGAATGGGTGGAGCGCGGCGCTGTACCATAGTCCGAGTCCACCAATGAGCCAGAGCGCGATGCGCCAGGCGACAAAGACCGGTGCAACGTGCCGAACGGAGGTCATGAAACGAAGCCAGGCGTCAGAAGTCAGCCGTATGTTTGGTAGCGCTGTACCTCGAACGAGCGTCGGTGTTAGGCTAGGCCAATCCATGCGGTATAGTCGCGCGACCACAGCCGCGACGGCGAGTGGACTGATCACGGGCCATGCGTGATAAGCAAACCGTCCACGATAAAGCGTATAGGCCGTAGCCAGGGCGACGCTCCCGAGCAATAACAGGGGGATGCGCCAACGGTACCGCGTTGTGACCTGGGCAGCTACAACCGAAAGCAGCAGCAGAACGACTGGCGTACTGAGAAGGAGGTGTACTGGAGGAGCCGTTGCGCCAAGTGACCGAAGCTGGATCCAATCGAGCAGGACACCTAGCCGACGAGCGTCTGTGGGTAGCTGCGTGGTTGGGCTTTGAATTGCGAGGTAGAGGTTGCCCTGCTCGTCTGCTGGCACCAAAAGCTGATATATGCGTAGCTGTTGGGGTACATCCAGAACAACGTGTTCCGTGGTCGTCCCGACGTGCGCGACGCCACCCGTAGCTCCGCTTGGAAATCCCATCCGGAGCCGAGCAATGAACCAGCCTGTGCCAATTCCAGGAAGATGCCAGGTTGCGTTTCCATCCGTGAAAGCGTATGAGAAGGAAGGATTGACCTCAGGTGTGTATAGCCCCGCGACAGAGACGCTGTGTGAGCCAATATCCTGCACTACTTCTACGGGCCGAACATAGACACCGGCGACGAGAATCAGGCTCCAGATTCCCAATATGAACAACAGCTTCAACGAGCCCTGGAAGTTCTTGAGGCCGGCGAAGTCTATGTCTCGTAATCCGGCGATCATGCGCCTTTGCCTAAGGTTCATTCGTCAGCCTACCCAAAATCCGTTAACAAAAAGGAGTACATTTGCGACAAGGAGCGGTAGCATGACTGCGACAATCAACGTCCGACTCCATGTGCGCGCACTGTAGATTGCCAGCACAATAAAGGCAGGGAATGCTAGCAAGATATAGCGTGGCAAGCTGCCATGATAATTACTGAGATAGGGAGGTAGCAGGAACAGCAGCATCGTTAAGCCGTAAATCCGCGGAAGTTTCACGAGCGCTAACACCAGCAGCGCTGCGAAGCTGAACCAAACCATGGTTTGAAACAGCCGTATAGGCATATCCTGCGCTGTCGAGAGCGAGGTCAGTAAGATACGAGGCATAACCCAGGGCCCGCTCAGCTGGTTCCCCCAGCTTTGTTGGGCAATCAGAAAAGCAAAGGGTGTCCCGAAACGGAGCCATTGAAAGCCCATGAACAGCGCTAATCCCAAAGGTGGAAGCAGGACTGCAAGAAAGTCCGGCCGAATCGAGCGCCACTGCCACTTATGATGCTGTAAATATCCAAAGGCGAGGATCGGCCCGACCATAATACCGGGCAAGCGTGTCAGTGCGAGGAAACCTCCAATAATTCCGGCGAGCCACCAGCGCTGCCGACGGATTGCCCACACTGCTCCGACTAGCAGCGCGAGGGCTAGTGATTCGCTGTAGCCAGCAACAAAGAAAAACGAGGTCGGGAAGATGAGTAGTAGTACCAGTGCACGGTAGGCGATGGGGCTGTTGAAATCCCCCCCGATCAGATCGTACAGCAGCAGCAGAGCGGCGAACAATGCTAGGTGGGAGATGAGCAGCATTGCTAGGTTGATCTGGTTGCCCACGAGCGGCGACGTGAGCCGAACCAAACCCGGAAAGAGCGGAAAGAACGCGATGTTAGGCCATCTCACGCCCTCGAACGAGTAGCCCGACATCGCGATTGCCCGATAATGGCCGCTATCATACTTGATCCAGGCGGAGGTCAGTGCCTCCGACACCACATTCTGCCGGTCAAAGATGGTCCCGTCTACCGTAAGCTCCCGGCCTATCGGATAGATTGAGGTGCTGTACCACAGGCCAAGCCCGGCGATAACCCACAACGTTACGCGCCAGACAATAAAGATTGTCGCAACCCCACGTAGCGGCGACGTGAACGCGCGTCCGTCGAAGTGTCCGAGCAAGACGACGGCAACGAAGAGCAGCGCGCCGATCAGCCAGTAGTGGGGGCTTGTCACTTTGCCTCGACTACCAAAGTAACTCGTGTAGAGCGCGGCGGCTAGGATGATATATAACAGCATCTTCCAGTGGTAGTCGGCATTTATTACTAGAACGCCTAGCCCAAGCAGCCCGAGCACCAATGGTAGAGTAAACAGCATAAATAGTGGCGGCATAACGCGTCCCACACTCTGAATTTCGAGTGCATCCACGAGCACACCCAATTGCCGTCGATCCGGTGGAACTTCCGTGATCGTGCTCAGTAGCCGAAGTTGGAGATTGCCCTCAGCTGACGTCGGCAGCAAGAGATGATAGGTTCGTAGTCCGGTCAAATGGCCAATGTGAACCGCCTGGAGCTCTGTTGTCACCTGGGTGGTGATCGGGAGGTTCTCGGCAACGCCGGCCAAGCGTAGCTGGGTTGTAAATGCACCGACGCCAACCTGTGGCAGCCTCCACGTCGCAGTGCCTGTACTGTATGCGTAGTTAAAATGATCGTGGTGTTGGGGCGCGTGTAGCCCCTCCATGACATCGTGGTCTTGCCCAATATCTTCCTTGAGGCTGAACGGGCGGCCATAGATGCTGATGAGGACTCCTACGCCAAGCACTATTTTGAGCACCAGCAGGATAATGAACATCGCGCCGCGGTGGGACAGCCGCCCAGCCGCATATCTTTGCGCAAGCGTCCCCTTCGCCTGCTGCCTACCTTCCATAGTCCATCTTCCTTATCTATCAAATAGTGCCAGCGTACCTTTGACACGCCGTGTCCAGCAAGCACCTCCTGCCCGCGCAGTGCATGGATACGTGTGGCATAAGTTTCAAGCGTATCCCGCCTTGGCCACAAGTGATGCCCGATAATAGCTAGCCTTCAGTTCCTTCTGTGGTGGTGCTCAAAGAGTTCTGCGTCTCGGATACATCTGGTGCTTGCCGCTTGAGCTGTTCACGAAGGTTCTCCACCTCGCGTTGGAGCCGCCGCTGGTCACGCAAGCTCTGCTCTAGCGCTGGCAGCACTGTTTGCAAGACCTGCTGGTTGAACAGCTCCTGCCGCCTCACAATTGGATCGAGATATGGCTCTTTGAGGTGCGACGTCATCTGTCGCCGCGTCCACGCGACGAGGCGTCCAACAACCGGCAAATTCGAGCGAACTGCGTATTCTGGCGCACCCACCTGTGTTAGTCCCAGAAGTTGTTCGGCTTGCTGTGGCCCGAGCCGACCGGTTTGTGCGCGCGCCGCTTCCACGATATCCAGCAGTGCATCTTGAAAGCGCTTCGGCGTAAATGCGAGCACACGCTGAATACCTCGTTGCGCTAGAGTATCTGCTACACTCCGCGGCGCTGTGAAGCGGGCAATCCCTTGCACCAGACGGTCGATAACGACCGGCCAGGCATACTGCTCGACGACATAGCTTCGACCCGCTGCTCCAAGCTGCACCACGCATTCAGGATCCTGCACGAGCTGTTGAACAGCGTCCCGGAAGCTGGGATAGTCCTCGATGACGAAGCCACCACCACTCTGCTCGACGTGGCTGCGCGTCACGGCCGAATCGGCGTGAACGATCACCGGCCGGCCTTGTAGCCATGACTCCATCATGACAATCGAGAAGCTTTCGTTGAGCGATAGCTGGCACAGAGCCAATGCAGCTGCAAAGGCGCCAGGCAGTTCGGCCTCGGGAAGTGTCCCCAGCCCGATGATATCGGGTCGGTTGGGGAGCGGCACGTCACCCTGCCCCGTAAGTACAAGGGCCAGCTCACCAGGGTGATCGCTCTTGTAGCGGGTGAAGTACTCGAGCAGAAGCGGCACGTTTTTGCCACGTTCCAGGCGCCCGCTATACAACAGGATCTGCTCCGGCAAGTTGTACTTTGTGCGGAATGCGAGCCCATCAGCGAGTATCGCATGGGTATCAAAACCATAGCCGACCAGTGTACGACGTCGATTAATGACACCTAACACACTGCTGGCAATATCACTCTCAGCTTGTGTGCTTGGCAGCATGCCTGTCACACCTTCGAGCATTTCGCGGTAGATGCTGAGCCGCGCGGCAGGCTCGTCGTGTAGACAGGGCAGTACCAGCGCTTTATCTGGTAGGGCCTGAATGCCCCAGTAGGTCGTGCCGAACAGATAGGGCGAGAAGATGGCACAAAGATACTCATCGGCATTATTCCGGAGGTATGTGGTGAGCGCACTGCTTTGCAAGTTATTCTGCATGAGCCGCTGCTCGTCGCTGTAGCGCACATACTCGCCTCGATTGGCCTTGCTCAAAACCGAGTGAAAAATTTCGGGGTTAACGGCGTCGCTGAGGAAGCGCCGCACCGTGACCCCGTTGATCTGTTCAACCCCGGGAGTGTAATAGTTGGACCAATCGGCCATGGACGCGGTGCACGTCGTCAATACTTCGACCCGGTAGCCGCGCTCGACTAATTGCTCCGCCCAACCGCGCATATGGCGCTCAGCGCCACCAAGAATTTCTAGACCGTAGCGTGGTGGGACTAGTGCAATCGTGCCCTCGCGAAGTCGCGCCTCGTCTTGGGCGCCAATCAGTTCATCGGCCGGGATATCTTCAGTCTTCACCGGCTCGGCCAGTACGCGCACGATCTGCTCTGCCAGCTGGCCTACGTTATAAGGCTCGAAGAGCAACCCAGCACGGTCAACCGTCTCTGGCAGTGCCGCTGCCCGGCTGGCGACCACCGGCTTGCCATGTGCCATTGCCTCGATTACGGGTAGGCAAAAGCCTTCGTGGACGCTCGCCGTCACAAATACGTCGCAGAGCCGGTAGTACGGCCGAACATCGGGTACTGGCCCAACAAAAACGAGCGAGGCTTGGCACCCTAGCTCCCGTGCACGCTCTGCGAGCTCGGACGCATACGTTCGATACGCGCCAGATTCGTTGTCGCCGACGATCAGCAAAACGGCATTCGAGTGCTTGGCTTGGACGAGCGGCAGCGCCTCCACCAGATCGATCAGGCGCTTATTGCGGCTGACGCGCCCTACATACAAAAGCACTTGCCGGCCTGCGAGCTGGTGGTGGTTTCGCAGCTCCGCCTCTTCGTCACGGGTGATCTCGGGGAGCGGCTCAACTCCCGGGCCTAGAGGGACAACCGAGACACGTGCTGATGGAATAAGGCCGGTCTGAATAAGCTCGGCTCGCATATACTCGCTATGCGCGACCGCATAGTCGGCGTGCTGAACGAGGCTGACCTGCTCCTGCGCACGGACAAGATCCTTATAGCCGGGTGCGCTCTGATCCCAAAGGTTGGGTGGGGTGACGCCATGGTAGTTGAAAATCGTTACCCCACGCGCCAACTTGATGGCCTCGGCCAGCTCATAATAGGTGGAGTAATTAACGATGACGACGTCGGCAGTCTGGAAATGAGTGACCGCGTGAGATAAGCGGCCATCCGGTTGCTGCAGATCGCGCAGCCGCAGCGTGACGATGTTCCGCCGCACGTCGGCGGGCAACCGTTCGTCCACATGCTCTGTAAAAATGTGGGTCTGGTAGCCGGCGGCACGTAGCACTTGGAGCTGGGCTACCACATGGTTGCCAACCGCGTCGTTAATCACGACATTGCCGTTAATGATGCATATGCGTGGGGCTGTGGCTGGCCGGAAGGTAACAGGGATTTGTAGCGGTGTGACGCCCTGATCCCCAAACCAGGTGACCCCTTCTTCGAGCAAATCCACTGCAAGCAGGTACTGGCCCCCCTCGGGCGGCGCTTCTACCCGCATTTCGACGATTACCTGCTCGCCCGGCGCGACAGGACATGGCAGAGCGGCACGAAGGCCGTCGTGGACGACTGTCCGGCCTTGCGGATCCCACCAGTGGTAGGAGAGCCGCACGGCGTGTTTGCCGAAAGTCAGCCAGGGTACGGCGCCGGAATTCGTAAGCTCGAATGAGAGTAGCAGCGCATCGCCCGCCCATAGCTGGTCGGGCACAGGGTCCAGCAGGCGATACTGCGCCTGGTAGAGTTGTTGGTGGCTCATAGGATGGATATCGTCTCGATCGCGGTGATGCCGCGCCGATACAAAGCCTGCGCGAGCGCATGCTTAAGGTCAATCAGAAGGTTGGCTAGGGCTGCCGACTCCGCGGCGGATAGTGCTGGATGGAACTCTCCGCGTGCTTGCAGAATTTCTGGAAGCCGCCCTATCGTCTCAATGTAGGCCCACCTGAGCGCGCGCGCTTCCGCGCCACGGCCGTGCTCCGCGATAAACTCGTGTTCGCTCTTGACAAAGGCTCCCAAAATATCGGGCAACGCGTAGGTTTTGAGCACGAAGCGCAGCCTCCCCCGATTGTAGAGCTGGCTGCGGCGTACCACGTCGCGAATCGACAGCGATTCGTAGTGGGTGAGCCTGGCCTCCGGCGCATACATAATGGTATAACCTCGACGGCGCAGGCGCCAGCATAGATCGGAGTCCTCGTAGTAGGCGGGCGCGTAGCCGGGGTCGAATAGCCCTACGTCCCGCAGCGCCTCCATGTGCAGAGCGAGAGCGGCAGCGGTAAGATCTTCAAATGCTTGCGGCTGGTCGTACTGGCCGAGGTCCGGCTCGTGCCAGCCTACGTGCTGAGCAACCGCACGTGGCCATTCCAGGAACTTGCCAGCGTGCTGGATCATGCCGTCATCGTACAATATCTTGCATCCAACGGCGCCTACCTGGGGCTCGACGAAGGGTGCCGTGATTTCGCGCAGCCAATTTGGTGCAAGTACAGTGTCCTGATTGAGGAGTACCACGATTTCGGGCGGCTTAGACAGCGCTTGCAGCGCCTCGATCCCAACGTTCATACCGCCCGCAAACCCAAGGTTCTGCTTGTTCTCGATCAGCCATGTGTCCGGGTAATCGCGCTGGATACGCGCAACCGTATCATCGGTCGAGGCGTTATCGACAACGAGAATGTACTGAGGTTGCTGCGACTGCCACCTAAGGCTGGCTAGGCAGGCAAGGGCGGCATCGGACGCATTCCATGTTAAGATAACTACGCCTACATTCACGGCTGCTCCTGATCTGCAGTCGTAGCCTCAGATCGAGCCTCGTGCAGCAGTGCCAGTAGCTGCGTATCAGCCTCTTCCAGTCCGTTCAGCTGCGTAGCGATTTCGACCAGCTGCTCGCGCACGACCCGATCATTCTCTGCGAGTGTGTCGAGGCGCAGGCTCAGATCGCCCAGCTTCTGCTCCAACGCGGTAAACTGCCGGTCGTACACCTCGAACTGTTCGTACATCGCGCTGCGCCGCCGGTCAGTAGACTCCGCAATCGTGTAGGTCGTGCGGAGCACCGCCGCGTTGTACTCCTGTTGCTGCTCCAGAAGGGGCTGCACCAACGGCCGTACAATCTGATCGATCAGCACCCGGCGCAGTCGGTTGAGCATACTGCCGCCAAGCGGCCGCTCTCGGAGCCGCCACGTCTGCTCCTGTACCGCAATCGCCGCATCGCGAATCGCATCAAGTTGATTGTGCGAACCTGGCATCGAGGTCTCTCCTTGCGCTGGCATAAGTGATCCCATGGCGGATACGTCTGAGGGCTGTGCCTTGTCATAAACCTGCGGACGTACACGCTGTGCATTCCCGCAAAATCGTATAAGTGGCGCAGCCGACTCGGCCCAGGTGAAGCGCGTGGCAAGCCGGCGCGCAGCGGCACCCTGCGCTGCCCGCAGCTCTTGATCGCCAAGCAGCCGGCTTAACGCCGTAGCAATCTCTGCAGTGCTGCCGGGTGAGACGACGAGTGCGGCATCCGCCTTACTCAGGATCTCGGCGGCTGGATCGCCAGCACTGAGCAGGCTAGGCAGCCCCGCCCAAAGGTGATCGAGGACACGTGACCGTACGGCGGCGTAGCGTGTCTCAAGATGATCATGATGCAGCGACACGGCGATGTCGGCGTCGAGCAAGAAATCGGCGCGGCGCTCGTACGGCACCCACTGCTCGATGAAGAAAACATGCCGCCCCAGCAAATCAAGCTCGTGCGCTAGTGCCTTGGTCTGCTCTGGCACTCGCATGCGATGGCCGCTGCCTGGATGCTGCCCGGCCAAAAAAACGACTCGGGTCTGCGGTTGCTGCTCCACGATCTGCGGTAGCGCACGGACCAGCGTCAAAGGATCCAGCCAGTCCCACAAGCCCCCGGCCCACAGAACGATCAGATCGTCTGCGCCGATACAGGGAATAACGCCGCGTAGTGCGGACTGCTGTTGAACTGGTGGCTCGGCGGGTAGTCCAAAGGGCGCCACGTCGATGAGCGTCCGCAGCAGCGGATCACGGTCGGTCGCCGCCGGAGTGATTCGCCCAGCCGCCATGAGCGCGCCCAGGTACAAATCACGCTGACGCTCGGTAGCACAGAGGAAGAAGTCGCCGGCCGCCAACTGCGCGTTAAGCAACGCGACATCTTGCTGGATCTGGGCGCTGCGCCGCTCCTCGGACGCCGTTCGGAACAGTTCCAGATTCTCAAGCAGCACCGGATCATACAAATCGAGCGCTAGCGGCTGTGGGATTGTGGCAAGCTCAGGGTGTGCTTGGAGCACGTATCCATTGGCGACGACGACATCCGCGTCTCGCAGCCAGGGCTCAAGCAATGATGCATCCCCCCAGCCATAGCTGGCACATCGAAATGCTGGGTCGATCAGGTCGATGGGCTGTGGGGCAATGAGCGTAACGGGGTGGTGCTGAGCGAGCACGCGCGCATATTCCCAGACACGGATACCCGGCCCTGCCATACGGCTTCCGACTACATCGTGGCTGATGATCAGGACCCGGGAGCCGTGCACAGCTTGCGAGTGCTCGGGCGTCATGAGCCTCTGTCCGTAACAAATATTATCATCGGCCGGGTATTATACAATGCGGTACTTAGAGCGGCAAAAGCATAGTGCGTGAGCGAGAGCGCTACATGTGCAGCGACGGCCTAGGCTGGGACCGATTGACATGCGTGTAGGAATCTACAACCGATGGCTGCCGACGCTGGGCGGGGGCGAGCGCTATACACTCGACTTTGCGCAAGCGTTCATCGGCGCTGGGCATCAAGTCGAGCTGCTCGCACATCAACCGTTGGATCTGACTACGATTAGGGCCAGGCTTGCGCTGGAGCTGGAGGAGATCACCCTCCGGAGCGTGCCGGATAGTCCCGGCAACGAGCGGCTCACGGCAATCTCAGATGAGTATGATCTGCTGCTCAATGTATCCCAGGGCGACCTTTTTCCGTCTCGAGCTCGCCGCAGAGCGGTCGTCGTACATTTTCCCGCTCCACTCAGTGCATATGCCGTCCAGGGTGTGCCGCTCGTCACGGGTCGCTCACGCCTAGCTCCGTCGGAAACCTCCTGGCTCGGCGGCGTCTATCCTCCTGAGACAGATGGAGCGCACCATTGGACATGGAGCGGTCGGCGTGCGCGAATCGAGGTAACGCGCCGCTTACCGCTTCCGGCGCGGACGTTGGTCGTTCGTCAAGCCGCACTGAGGCCCTCGGCCATTCCGGCGCCCAAGGTTCGTGCATTTGTCGATGGCTGCTGTGTTGCCGTGCGTGACGACGATTGGCTGACTTGGCGTATCCCATTACCTTACGCCGTTCGACGTGGACAGACGCTCCTGGTCGAGTTAGAGAGCGAGCCTTGGACGCTGCGCTCCTGGAGCTTGGGAGAGGATGACCGCGAGCGAGGCGTGGCGCTGCAATCGGTGGACCTCGTTGCGGCTAAGATCGAGGAGAGGTTCGGCGCATCGGCGTGGAGCGGCCTCCGGACAACGCCACGTAGCATTGCGCTGGTGGAGGACGCGCTCGATAGCTACCACATCGTCCTGGCGAACTCACGCTTCACGCAGCGCTGGATCGAGTGCCGCTGGCACCGCCCGTCAACGGTTCTATACCCCGCCGTCGCGGGCGTCAGCGAGGCCGTAAACTCATGGAGCTTGAAATATCCAATCATCCTCAGCGTCGGCCGGTTTTTCGCCGGAGCACACAACAAGCAGCATCTGGCGATGGTCGAGGCGTACAAAGCAATGTATGAGCGGGGTCTGCGGGGCTGGGAGTATCACCTCGTGGGCGGGTGCGACCTCGAGCAGCCGGAGCAGCGCGCCTATCTCGAGCAGGTCCAGGCGGCCGCCGTGGGCTACCCGATCAAGTTCCACGTTAACGCGCCGCTCGATACGGTGCAAGGGTTGTATCAGACCGCCAGTCTCTTCTGGCATGCGACGGGCTACGGAACCGACGAAGAGCTCCATCCGGAACGCTCAGAACATTTTGGCATTACCACCATCGAAGCTATGGCCGCTGGCTGCGTTCCGATCGTGATTGCAAAGGGTGGCCAGGTTGAGATTGTTGAGCCAGGCGTCAGCGGCCTGCACTGGGAGAGCCTTGAGGAGCTGCAAGCGCACACCGAACGTTTGGTCGCTGACACCATGCTTCGGGAGCGGCTCTCAACCGGCGCACGGGTACGAAGCGGTGATTTCGCGTTTAAGGTGTTCGCCGAGCGTGTGCAGCGCACATTCGGCTAGTGGTGCTCGCTACAGCTCGCGCTCGTCTGGCTCGTTAGCACGCAGGCGGGCATGATGCACAAAGTCGTACAGCGCTTTCTCGTAGCGGGCGAGGTACTCGACGCTGACCACGAGGTCAAAGGGCGAGGCGGCAAAGACAAAGGTGGAAGCCGGCCCATGTTCCCACACCACCAGTCCATACACGCTGCGTTCTTGCCCATGGATCGTCAGATACACTTCCTGGTCGTTGATCGGTAGGCAAACAATGCACTTGGAGCTTCCGGCATGACCACGCTGAATATCTGATGGCTTGAACCCGAAGGTCCGGGCAATCTCGGTGTTGGTGCCGGTGACCCTTGGCGCGTCACACCGCGTCAACTGACCGTTGGCGCACAAAAACGCTTTCATGTTCCCCCCGTCCAAGTAACAACAGCTAAGGCCACGCTTGCCAGCGACCAGCCGGAGTGGCGCGAGCAGCTAGTGTTGTGACGAGCCCTTGTCGAGAAGTTTCGCAAGGAACATGCCTTGACACAGCACCGCTGCGTCACTTGCTCGACGCTGACGTTCTAACGCCATCGCCAGTTCCGCAACCGCCGCATTGTAGTCGTTCTGCTGCTGGATGAGCGGGCGCAGGTATTCTTCGGTGGCGACGCGGTTGAACCACGTACGCAACCGCGAAACGAGCGGTAAGCGCGAACGAAACGTTATGGGTTCGATCACTCGCTTCGCCGCCACCTGCTGTACTGTCCACTCTAGCTCCGAAAGGTGAGCACGCTCGCGAGGCTGCGACTGCGGCTGCTCAGCCGGATCTCTGCCTGCGACAAAGGCCTGCTGCCAGCTGTGGTACGCATCGATCAAGCTGTCGATCTCGGCATCCTCGGCCGCCGCCCGCACATGGGCAAGCTCGGCGGTCAGCCAGTGCGCTGCTAGCCACTCGTTCGAACGGTGCTTGAACAACAGCCGCAGCCGATTGCGATGGTAGAACAGATGGTAGACCGGGCTACGCTTTCCGAGCGCGGCAGCCTCCTGATGGAGTGCCACGGCAGACGGCTCGTAGCGTATCACAAAGCCCTGCTCTCGCAGGCGCCAGCACAAATCCACCTCCTCGTAGTAGGCCGGAAAGAAGGCTTCGTCCATCCCACCACAGCGCTCCCAGGTCTCGCGCCGTAGGGCCATCGCCGCGCCCGTCACAAACTCGACCTCCTGCGCCACATCAAACTGGCCTTGAGCTAGCTCGTCGTAGCCGTAATGGTGTCCGAGCGCTAGCGAGTGCTCGAGGAATGCACCCGCGTGCTGGATTCTTTGTTCATCTGGAAATAGCAGCTTGGCGCCCACCACGCCCACGCGTGGATCGGCAAGTGGTGCCACCAGGTTCTTAAGAAACGACGGCTGTGGCTCGAGATCGGGATTGATTAGCACCACGACATCGGCTGCGCTGTGCGCCACGCCAAGATTACAGCCGCCGGCGAAGCCAAGATTCCGCCCCGGCTCAAGTACGGCAACCCCTGGGAATGGGCGTGCGAGCTCGGCGCAGCTCCCGTCACCGTTCTCGACGACGATGATTTCACGCAGCTCCTCCGGATACGCGAGCGACTGAACGGAGCTGAGTGTCGCCGGCAGCGTCGCGGCGTGTCCGTACGCGACGATGATCAGGGCAACCCGCGGTTGATAACTGGTCATACAACTCGCAATACGACCGCCGTGATATCGTCGTGGCGTCGATCATGCGGCTGCCAATCCTGGACCGCGGCGAAAAGTTGATCAAGTACCACAGGCGCATCTGCCCCGCCGTGTTCTGCTAACGCCAGCTGGAGACGATCGAAGCCAAAGAGCTCTCCCGCGGGCGAGAAAGCTTCCACCAGACCATCGGTGTAGAAGACCACTGTGTCGCCTAGCTCAAGTTGGATATGCGTGGTGTTGTAGCACACACTCGCCAGCACGCCAAGAGGCAGATCGTTGCTCGCATCGACAAAGGCAACGGAGCCGTCGTGGCGTCGAATTAATGGTGTGAGCTGACCCCCTAGAGCGAGATCCAGCGTTCGCTGGCGCGCATCGTAGACGGCGTAGCAGAGCGTGACATACATGTCGGGCGGCACGTCCTGCGACACGAGCGTATTGGTCTGGCACATCACGTCCTCGGGAAGCTCATGGTCGAGCGCCTCGGAGCGAACAATCGACCGCGCGACCGCCATGAGCATCGCGGCGGGTAAGCTTTTTCCCGACACATCGCCAATGCTCAGGCCGAAGCGGCCGTTGCCCAGGGGAAGAACGTCGTAGAAGTCGCCACCCGTCTCGCGTGCGGGAATGCAGCGCGCTGCGAGCTCGGCGCCCGGAATTGCTGGCAGCGTGCGCGGAAACAGGTTGGCCTGAATCGAACGCGCGATATCCATCTCCTGCTCAATCCGCGTCACCGAGAGCTGAAATAGCCGAGCATTCTCAAGCGCGCTTGCTACTTGGGCCGCAATTGTTCGGCACAGCTCAAGCTCCTCGGTCGTAAACGTGCGCTGCGATGTTCGGCTGTTTAGGCCAATGGCACCTACTGCACGACCCCGTGATATCAGCGGGACGATGAGCATTGATCTCATCCCGATGGCTAGCATCAGCTCGCGGATCGGTTCGCTGCGTCGATCCTCGGCCAAGCTCGCAATGTAGATCGGCTGCCCAACTACCTGAACATCATCGCGAAAATCCTCGACGTTGAGAAACGCGACGTGTTTGCCGACAATCCCTAAGTGAGGATACTCCGCCACAATCTCGCCGATCCAGCCCACGTGGTTATACAGTACGATCCCGCAATGGTCGACCGCGAAGAGCTTCGCAAGCTCCTCCGTGGCTATTCCCAGCACCTCTTGCGGATTAAGCGACGAGTTGACTAGTCGCGAGATGTTGTGAACCAGCGTGAGGTTTTCGGCGCGTCGCTCGGCAACCGCGGCACTCGCGCGCGCTGCCTGGAAAAGCTGGGCGTTTTCGACGTCGAGCGCGAGCTGATGGGCTACCGCCGTCAAGAAGCGCAGATCACGACGGTCGAAGGCATCGGGACGCTGGCTTTGGAGTGCTATCACCCCCAGCGTTTCGCGATTGCGGCCAAGCAGTGGCACTCCCATCCATGACAACGCGCCGCTTTCCCAGCCTTGCTCCGGAAGAAGCTCATAATGCTGTGGGTCGGTGTGACGAATAAGTGCCGCCGACCGCTGCTCGACGAGGTGCCCCAGTCGAGTGCCCATGATTGGAAGCTGGTCGATTGCACGGGCCTCGTCGACGACTGACCAGCTGACGCCGCTCGTCAACATCTGCTGTTGCGAGCTGTAGGTCGCGCCAACAAAGCCGTCGAACTGGAGCAGCGGGTGCAGGGTGGTGTACACATGCTCAAGCATCGGACGCGGGTCAAGCGTCTTGGCACTCGAGGCTGCAATACTTGTGAGCGCTTCCAGCTGCGCGATCTGCCGCTCGCGGTCGGCCAGGAGCTGCGCGTTTTCAATGCCGACCGCGATCTGATGGCTTGCAGCCTCGACAAGCGTGTGCTCATGTTCGGTAAGCTCCCGAGCAGGTCCACGCAGTGTCATCACGCCAATTGTTTGGCCGAAGGCACGTAACGGTATCGTCAGCGCGGCGCCTTCATCCTGCTCTGCGACCATCTGACCGCTGCGCAGAGCTGCCGCCTCGCGCGAGAGTCCCTCGATCGGCAACCACTCCGCGGGTTCCAGTGTGGCGTTGTCACCCCTCGCTACGACCCGGTGCAGCATCATTCGTCGCTCGTGCAAAAAGATTGCGCCCGCGTCCATTCCGAGCAGCCACATGACCCGCTCAAGAATCTCGTCGAGCAGGAGCGCGATCGGTTGGCCCCGGCTAAAGCTGATGGCGATTGCCGTCAGTACTGCAAGCTCCTCACTGCGCGCAGTTACACGGTCGGCCAGTGACTGGCTTAGCCGTTCCTGCGCCTGGCTCAGCATCACGTTTTCGATCGCGATCGCCGCAAGGTCACCTAGCGCCTCTAGTAGCACGAGGTCGCTCGGGCCGTACACGTTGGGGCTATAGCTCTGCACCGACAGGACGCCTACAGCATCACGGCCGACCAATAGTGGTACGCCCATCCAGGCCCGTGATCGCCGCTCCTCGTGTCCGAACTGCTCGGGTGCGGGCAGCGCTTGTTGATGATATTCGGCGTGGAGATCTCGAAACAGGAGCGGCTGTTTGTGCTCAAGCAGATGGCCAGTTAGTCCACCAACTCGGTTGTCAGGTAGGTCGAAGCGCCGGCCGTCGTCGACAAACAGCACGAAGCGGTATTGCGCTGGATTCTCGCTATCGCACAGAGCAATAAAGAAGGCATCGAACGGGAGCACTTCCCCGAGCCGGCTATAAAGCGTCTCGAACAACTCTTGTGGGTCAGCTCTACCACGTCCCCCGAGCGCAAGATCACGCAGCAGGGCGGTATGCTGCTGTTGACGCTTCAGCTCGGCCTGAAGTTGCTCGATCTCGCGTTCCAGATCAACCACAATTATCCTTTGAACCACAGCCTAGGTGTCGGGAAATTCGCACGATAAAATGGATCCGTCACGGCCGAGCCAACCGCCTACCAGGCGGCTGACAGTATAACATAGCGGTCTAACTGGCTCTGACGGGGGGTGTGCGCAAGAGTTGTCAGAACGAGA
>JADDQE010000005.1 GCA_016781525.1 bacterium
TGCTAAATACCCGCTTCGCTCATCGACGCATCGTCGAGCGAGGAGCGCGTATCCAAAAAGATAATGTCTTCAGCCCGGACGTGAACGCGCTTGCGCTTGTTGCCGTCGCGGTCTTCCCAGGTGTCAGTGCGTAAGCTACCGGTGACCCGCACACGGCTGCCTTTTCGCAGGTTCGCGCAGACCGTCTCGGCCAGCTGATCCCATGCGACAACATCCAGCCAATCGGTGTCGTATGTCCAAGAGCCATCCTCGTTACGGCTGCCAAGCCGTTTCGTGGCGACGCTAAACTCGGCAATCGCGACTCCCGACGGCGTGAAGCGCTGCTCAGGGTCGTTGCCCAGCCAGCCGATAAGCTCAACGTAGTTGACCGTGCCCTTCATTGGTTTCATCTCGGACCTCCTGTAAATACTCGGTAACCCTTATGTATGTTCACTATTCAAGCACGATACGGACCGGTAGTACACATGACTGTAGTATAGTACAAGATGGGAAAAAGGTCCCGTCTATTTGGACTAGGACCTCACGAATTCCTTAGGCCGCCCGTCGCGCATTACCCGGACGGAGCTGACGTGGACGCTGTTGCCACTCGCTGAGCAGCTGTCCAGCTTCGTCCATGGAGAGATCGACCATTTCACGGTTCCCGAAGCGGCCTCGCAGCTCACCCTCGAGATCGATCCCCCGCTCGTCGATTAGGCGCTCTAACGCCCGCAGCTGCCGTTGCGTAGCGCGCTCGCCAATTGGCAGCAGTGCTTGACGATCGGCGATGACTGGCTGTTCGGCTTCCGCTGCCGCAGCCTCCGCCACGGAAGCTTCCTGACCTGCAACCGCTGCGGGTTCCGCCGCCGTACCTGTCACTATGCCCTTTAGCTCGTCAATCAGCTCGGACGCCTCGCGCTTCGTGAGAGTCAACACATTGAGCATGCGCTCCGACGCAAAGGCCGCGAGCCGCTCGTGATCCCAGTTGAGCTCCTTGAGCAGGTAATCCATGTAGGCCCGCTGCTTGTCGCTCGCGGGTGCGTCTGGCTCGCGGATCTGTACGGGAACGGGTTGTGCGACAATGTGATCGCGCAGCCCACGTACTTGATCCTCGACGGCATCGCGCTGGGCCTCGTACATGCGGAGACCGGTTGCAACTGCCTGTGAAATTTGCTCGTCGCTCGCGGTCGGCGGGAGGCTGATGGTCTCCTCGATGGTGTAGTAGTCGTCGCCTACTTTGATCGCGGCGCGCAGGGTGCGCGTAACACTGGGCTGTGCCGCTGGCTCATTCTTTGACATTGTGACTTCCTCCGTTTCAACTGCTTAACTCCGGCTCGCTTTATGTTTAGGCAATTATAGCACTTTTGTTCGACAAACACAAGCCGTTACGTGATTGGAAAGCGGTAGATATTGACTTCCCCCTCACCACACCACAACTATAACAGCGTGATGTGACAGCTACGGTCACAACGTCAGTCAGTCGGCAAATGAGTGCAATCGTTGAGGGTAACGATCGTGGGGCCGCTGTTAAATTCGATGATTGAAAGGGCGCAGTTCGCCGGGCGTAATCACGCCAGGCATCGCCGCGGCCAACTGCCCAGATAGCCAAGGCTGTGCTAATAACTGCACCATGACTGACGGCGACAACCGTCTCGTCGGGATGTGCCGCGACGAGACCGTAGAGGGTGCCCATAACGCGCTCCACAAATTCACGGCCGGATTCACCACTGGGATACCGTTCATCCGGCTGTTGTGGGACCGCTGCCGCAAGCTCCGCCTCCGATACGCCCTCAAGGGTCCCGAGGTTCATCTCCTGTAGGCCATCACGCGTCTGCGAGATTAAGTCGAACTCAGCAGCAATCGTATCTGCGGTGTGCCGGCCACGTAGGAGCGGGCTCGTATAGACCGCGGACACAACATAGCCTTCGTCCTTGAGTCGCTGCGCGATCGCTCGGACCTGCCCCTGTCCACGCGGCGTCAAAGGGTCGTCGCCACGCCCTTGCATGCGACCTGCAACATTAGCTGCGGTCTCACCGTGGCGTATCAGAATTAGTCGTGTTCGAGGAAAAGCCATGAAACACCTTTAGCACACATGCTTCGTCATATCATGCCCTCAGCACCATGGACGTAGAGCGACCTACCGCAAATAGAGTGCCTTAACCTCATCTGGCTCGGCTGGACGAGACGCTTGACCGTCACGGATATATGGCCGGTGCGAAAAATAGTAGACAGGCTCGCGGCCTCGCGGAATGCGCACAACCAGCACCATTTGACCGTTCGCTTCCACAAAGTCGGGCGCCACGACAATCGCGGGCTTGACGCCGCGGCTCGCGGCGTAGATCGCCTTGCGCCACCGGTCGCGGCCTTCCACCGTATCCGCGCCGCTGATCCCGGAAATCGTCCCGTCGTCGCGTACGCCAATCAGTACCGCCCCACCTCCACTGGTCCCAAAGGCAGCGATATGCCGAGCAAGATCGCGCTGGAGGTCGGCACTGTCAACGCTGCCGTAATCTTTGAAATCAACCGCTTGACCCTCCCCCGCCGTGACCAAATCTCCGATATCGATGCGGCGCGCTCCCAAGACCGCCGGCACAGGCGGCCAAGCTTGGAGGTCACATTCACAGGCAGGGCACGCGTAGCGGACGTCGTCGCCACTACCTATCTCACGCGGCCAGCTTAGCGAATCGCCATGCCATTGCGCCATAATGTAGCCGCACATGCTACAGATTAACGCGTCCCGAGGCAATCCCTCGATCGCATCAAGATTTGTGATGGGTCTCTTGAACGCCATACGCCGCTGCTCGCGTCAGCGGCCCCGGCCGAAGCGCTCGTTATCACGCTCCACCGTCTGTCGAAAGCTCGCCGGCACCGCCTCTGAACGTTGCGTCTCGTAGTTGAACCATACTTGAACCGTACGCCCACGCGCGAGCACATCACCCGTCGCAGGCCGCTCGAGACCGTACTCCATTACGAAGCTTTTGGTACCAATGTTCCCAACTCGGACCCCTAGCAGCAGGTCATCATCGTAGTGCGCAGGCTTTAAATAGGTTACGGTAGCCTCCGCGACAATAAAGGCGAGGTCGGTAAGCGTCGAGCCGCCGACAAGCTGCAATCCGTAGGCGACCCTGGCGTGCTCGAAATAGGTCAGATAGACGGCATTGTTGACATGCCCAAGCGCATCCAGATCACGGAAGACGACCCGCAGCGGCATAGTATAGGGAAAATCCATGTCAACCTCCGATCATCAGCCACGGAAACCGCCGCCGAGCGAGCAACCTCGACAGGTTGCCGGCCCGCCCGATCAATAGCACCAGCCAGCTGTCGCGCTACTTGGCGCTGCCTTGCTGGTCCATCAGCTGCCGCTTCCGTTCACGAGTGGTGCAAATCGTCGCGGCATCGGGCTCACGATCAAGCCACACCAGCCCGTCGAGATGGTCAATCTCATGCTGCAGGAGGCGCGATAAGCTACCGGCCGCCTCAAACCGCTGCTCAACCCCATTCGCGTCCAGCGCCACGACGACAACCTGCTCTGGCCGGTAGACCGCCCCCCAGATTGCGCCGAAGGTGATGCAGCACTCGTAATCGAGCGCTTGGGAGCGGCCCCAGCTCTCAAAGCGCGGATTGATCAAAGCGAGCTCCTGACCCTCGAACGCAATCACTATCACCCGCAGCCCGACACCAATCACCGGCGCCGCCAAGGCCCTGCCCCACCCGTTACGCTGTTGAAAATCGCGCAGCGTGTCCCAGAGATCGATGATCAACGCTTGGACCTCGGGTGCAGCCGGGTCGGTCACAGGCTGCGCTTGCTGGCGCAACAGGGGGTCTCCTAGCTCAAGCGTGGGGCAGACAGGCATAAGGTTTTCCTTCACACGTGGCAGGATGTCTGCGCACTACTTGCTCGTCGTCAGGTCTACCACCACCCGAGGCTCCTCGACTGGCCCTTCCATCTCAGGAGTCATCCACACGAACGTTCGGCCAGGCACGGTCGTCATGCCAATCGGCCGCCCATCCCGATTGATCGCCACCAAGTTCATAGTGGTTGTATCAGCCGCAGCGGCAAGGTCGCTCATCGCCTGCCGGCACGCCTGCTCGAGGCCAAAGCCCATGCGCTGATAAAGCACAACCGAGTGGGCGGTGCTGCAGCGTATGGCAAGCTCGCCCCAACCAGTGCAGCCACACGCACCATAACGATTGTCAGCATAATTGCCGGCGCCGATGATTGGCGAGTCCCCTACCCGGCCGGGGTATTTCCAAGCCCAGCCACTCGTGCTCACAGCGCTTGCGATATTGCCGTCGCCGTCCTGGGCTATGAAGTTGACGGTGCCCGAAGCACGCTCGGGGTCGGCCGTTATGCGCGCCAAACGAGCCAAGTTACCACTGATACCAACGTTTAGCCAAGCGCGCTGATCTTCCGGCAGCGCGCCGCTGAGACCTTGCTGGTACACTGTGGCCGCGGCCTCTGTCAGCAGATTTTCCTGCTCAAAGCCCATTTCAGCTGCAAAGCGAGCGGCGCCTTCACCCACCAGCAGCACGTGCGGAAGCTCTTCCATCACTTTCCGTGCGATCGAGATCGGATGCTTATAGCCCTTCAGGGCGCCAACCGCCCCAGCACGAAGCGTACGGCCATCCATGATCGAGGCGTCCAGCTCGACTTCGCCGAGGAGATTAGGATACCCTCCATAGCCAACCGTGTGATCGTCAGGAAATGCCTCGACCAACCGGGTCGCCGCTTCGACTGCATCGAGCGCGGATCCACCCGCACGCAGAATAGCGACAGCCTCACGGATGCCGACAATGCCGTTTGCGCTTGAAACTACAATCATGCCTACTCCCAGTCGTTTGCCTGATTATAGCAAGTTCCCCGCCTATGCTACAGGAGACGCTCTTGTTGCACCGTTTGGCTACCCGTTATATTGAGTCCGAGCGCCGCTCTTAAGGAGCGTGCACCTGCTTTTCCAGGCAGCAGACGACGTACCCGCGGCGGAAGTGTCTCGCCGCGGGCTGTGCCAAAGACAAACGTAGGAATTCCAAAGGTCTGGGACGTCAACGTAGGGGCAGTGCTTGGCCCCACCGGCGGCAGCAGCACCAGGGCGTCAGACAGCGCGAGGAGCACATCCGTGATGGTAGCCTCGGCGCCGGTCGCGGCCACGCTGGCTGCTTGAGCATTTGGAGGCACCGTGGAAACCAGAGTGGTGCTACCTTCGGCTACTTGCCGCATGATCGATTGTGGCAGTCGCTGGCGCGCGAGCATCAGGCCGAAGGGCACGCCGAGGAGGCCCAGGGGAACTCCATCCGCCGCGCTATCGCCCTGGACTGCAGCGAATGCAACATGGGCGTGAACCTCACCCACGAGCTTACGCCAAGCTTCCGCGACTTCCACGGCGAGCACATCTGACCCGAGCAGTGCTACATGCCGCTGCTTGAGCGGCCACGCTCCCTGCACATAGACGACGAGCGGTGGCTGCCGCAGCTCGCGAAGCCGCTCCGGGTAGGTGGACGAGGCCAGCGGCAGCGGCGTGATGCCGAGCCGTTGGAGCCCTTTTAGACCACCTGCAACCTGTGACACTTCGCGCGCGCCGCGGACAAACTTAGCAACCAAGGCAGGAGCAACACCGGCCGCTCGCAGTGCACCTGAGGAAGCAGCTAGGATCTCGGCGGCCGAGCCGAAGGTCCCAAGCAACTGCTGCAGCAGGGGTACAGTCATACCCGGCAGCTGACACAGCCAGAGCGCCGCGGGATCAGGTGCAGCCTCCGCGTTCACCGTCGTCGACCCATCTTATATGCAGCTAGCTCAGGCATCGTGGTACCGGCACGTCCATTCACCGCTTTTCCGCGTACATTGTAGCAAACGCCCCGCCGAAATCCGCTATGGTATAATGCGGGGCGTGCGGATGAGCACGGATGCCCTCCGGACAAAAGGAGACATGTTATGATTGCTGGGCTTGGTCCTTTTGAATTACTCATTATTCTTGCGATTGTGATCGCAATCTTCGGCGCTGGAAAGTTGGCAGGTATTGGCGGTGCACTTGGCGGTAGCATCCGCGAGTTCCGACGCTCGGTGCGTGATGACGAGCCGGTACGGACGACCGATCGAGCGGACGAGCCGCGCGACACGACCCGCGTTTAAGCAGAGAGTTGATATTGACGGGCGAGGGCGCGAAACATCGCGCCCTCCTTGGTATGTTGGTATGATGCGCAGATTACGCAGAACGCCGGCAGCATGCTGCCGACGTGGGGTGAAGCTATGGCTGATTTGATCGATCGGGCCCAGATTCTTGTCAGAGCCGGCGATGGCGGCGACGGATTGGCCACGTTTCGGCGCGAAAAATTTGTCCCGCGTGGGGGTCCCAGCGGCGGAGATGGCGGTCGCGGCGGCAACGTGTACCTTGAGGTCGACCCATCACTCAATACGCTGCTGAAGTTTCAGTACGAGACCAAATTCGCCGCGGAACGGGGCAACAACGGCGGCTCTGGGCGCAAGACTGGCCGCAGCGGCAAAGACCTGGTAATTGCGGTTCCACCAGGAACGCTGGCGCGCACCCAGATCGACGGTGAGACCTACGAGGTTGATCTGGTCGCGCCCGGGCAGCGGCTGATTGCCGCACGCGGTGGCAAAGGTGGGCTTGGCAATGTACATTTTACAACCTCGGTCCACCAGGCGCCACGCATCGCGGAGCTTGGCCAGCCGGGCGAGGAGCACGAGCTGGAGCTTGAGCTGAAGCTGATCGCGGATGTCGGGCTGGTAGGCTACCCAAACGCCGGGAAATCAACGCTCTTGAGTGCGATAAGCGCGGCGCGGCCGAAGGTGGCGGCGTATCCGTTTACAACGCTGGTGCCGAATCTTGGCGTAGTCGAGGTCGGGACCCAGACGTTTGTGGTCGCCGACATTCCAGGGCTAATCGAGGGCGCGCATGCCGGGGTCGGCCTCGGCCATGACTTTTTGCGGCACGTCGAGCGCACGCGGGTTTTGATCCACGTTATCGATGCGGCCGGCACTGAGGGCCGCGACCCGCTGGACGATTTCAACACCATTAATGGCGAGCTGCGGCTGTATCAACCGGCGCTGGCCGAGCGGCCCCAAGTCGTGGCCTTGAACAAGCTCGACCTACCCGAGGGACAGGAGAATGCAGAGCGGCTGCGCAAGACCTTGCCGGTGCCGAAGGATATGGTTTTCGGAATATCCGCCGTCACGGGCGAGGGCGTACAGCCATTGCTGCGGCGCGTCGCCGAGATGTTACGGGAAATGCCGAATCCGTTGGCACAGGTACCGCGCACGGATGAGGTGCTCCAGTGGCCCGTACCTCAGGCCGACCCCAACGCGTTTACGATTACGCGCGAGGGCAACGGCTTCCGGGTCCGAGGGCAGAAGATCGAGCGGCTGGTATCAATGTTAAACTTCGCGCAGCCCGAATCGATCGATCGCCTTCAGCGCAACCTTGAAGCGTCGGGCATCGCGGAAGCCCTGCGTGAAGCCGGCATCGAAGAAGGCGACACGGTCTATATCGAAAAAGCTGAGCTCGCATGGAGCGAGGAGCTCGGGGCGTGAGCGAGGCGGATCTGCCACAAACGCATATCCAAAGTACGGCGGGAAGGGTTCAGATACCGGAGCCCGATCTTGCCCTGCCCGGAATGCGCTCGACCGCGCTGCCCGTGAACGTTCGACGCGGCCGACGGCAGCGCCTCGAGATCAGCGCGATTGTGGCGCTGGATGCCGTCGCGATCGTTGGCGGCTTTCTGCTGGCCTACTGGCTGCGCTACATCGTCAAGCTCGACTTTGGCCGTGAGTTCTTCTTCCCACAGCCGCTCGAACGCTTTAGCCGGCTGATCGGGGTGCTGTTTGTGACAACCCTCGCGCTGCTCTGGCTCAAGGGCAGCTACCACCTGCCGCGCAATGCCGCCTGGCTTGGGCAGCTTGGCACGCTCGCGAGTAGCGTCCTTACCGCGGTTGGCCTTTCGATTATTCTCACCTTTTTGTACCGGCCGAATCAGTTCGCGTCGCGCTTGATCTTTATCTACGCAGCGGTGCTGATCTTTATGCTGCTGGCGCTTGGCCGACTAATCATTGTGGTTTGGCGACGCTGGCGGTGGCGAAAAGGACTGGATCTCGAGCGCGTACTCGTGGTAGGTGGCACAGGGCTGGGCCGCGAGGTCATGGCCAGCCTCGCGAACACCGCCGCAACCGGCTACGCCTTGATTGGGTACGTCGCCGATCCTCCGGAGGCCGACGCTCCTGCGCCGCGCTTTACAGGACCGCCGGCCGGGCCGCACCTCGGCACGCTCGACGCGCTGCCAGTCGAGGTTGCACGCCAGAAGATCGACCATATTATCGTCGCGCTGCCGTTCTGGCAGCACCGTACCCTGCCGACGGTTGTGCAGATGTGCACGCAGCTCGGCATCGACTTCCAGGTCGTCCCCGACTTCTACGAGCTGTCGTTCGACCGCGTCACAATTCAGGAGCTGCGCGGTACGCCGTTGATTGGCCTGCGCCAAAATCGGATCAAGGGTGCGAACTACTGGCTCAAGCGCATCTTGGACATCACGTTGGTCCTGCTGACGCTGCCCTTGTGGGGCACGCTCTCGCTGGTAATCGCGCTGCTGATCAAGCTGACCTCACGTGGCCCAGTTATATACTGCCAGACACGGATCGGCCGGCATGGTCATCCGTTTGAGTTTCTCAAGTTCCGGACAATGGTCGTCAATGCGGACGAGCTCAAGGCCCAGCTAATGGACCAAAATGATGGTACCGGGCCGATGTTCAAGATGAAGCATGACCCGCGTGTAACGCGAGTGGGTCGGTTCCTGCGCAAGTACAGCTTGGACGAAATCCCTCAATTTTGGAACGTGCTGCGCGGTGATATTAGCCTGGTTGGGCCCAGGCCGGCTATTCCCGAGGAAGTGTTTCAGTACGAGACGTGGCACCGCCGACGGTTGGAGGTTATGCCCGGCATCACCGGCTTGTGGCAGGCAACCGGACGCTCCGATACTAGCTTCGACGAGATGGTCCGGCTCGATATCTATTATGCTGAGCACTGGTCGCTGTGGCTTGATATTCGGATACTATTAGCCACAATTCCATCGGTTGTCACTGGCCGGGGTGCCTACTAGATATTGTCAAGGATCCGGAACGACTGGCCGTGGATGATGCGGCCGTGTGTGTCTTGAACAGTATAGAGAAAAGCACAACAGCAAAGGAACAGTATGCGCGTATTAATCACGGGCGGCGCGGGGTTTATTGGTTCGCATCTATGCGAACGGTTTCTGGCCGAGGGCCACGACGTCATTGCTATGGATAGCTTGCTCACCGGCAACGCGGATAATATTGCCCACTTGATCGGCAACGAGCACTTTCGGTTTGTAAAGCATGACGTCACGAACTACATCTACCTTGCCGGTCCGCTGGACGCCATTTTGCACTTCGCGTCGCCCGCTAGTCCAATTGACTACCTTGAGCTGCCGATCCAAACGCTCAAAGTCAACGCGCTTGGAACGCACAATGCGCTTGGCCTGGCGATGGAGAAGGGGGCGCGCTTTCTGCTGGCCTCCACCTCCGAGGTCTATGGGGACCCGCTCGTGCATCCGCAGCCAGAGTCCTACTGGGGCAATGTCAATCCCGTCGGTCCCCGCGGCGTGTACGACGAGGCCAAGCGGTTTGCCGAGGCTATCGTCATGGCCTACCACCATTGCCATGGTCTTGAAACCCGGATCGTGCGCATCTTCAACACATATGGTCCACGTATGCGTCTAGCGGATGGGCGTGTCGTGCCCAACTTTATCCAGCAAGCGCTGCGGCACGAACCGCTCACGGTCTATGGCGATGGGCAGCAGACTCGCTCGTTCCAGTATGTCAGCGACCTCGTCGAGGGTCTCTACAGGCTGCTGCAATCGGACGAGCGGGACCCCGTTAACATCGGGAATCCGCGCGAGTTTACCATCCGTGAGTTCGCGGAGCTGGTTAATCGGGTCACAGATAATCCGGCCAGAATCGTCGTGAAGCCGGACCTACGGATCACGGATGACCCGCAAACCCGGCAGCCCGATATTACGCGGGCGCGCACGATCCTCGGCTGGGAGCCGCAGGTGGAGCTGGAAGAGGGCATTCTTCGAACCGTGCCATACTTCCGCGAGCAGTTGCGTAAGCTTGGCCAGCTGCCAGCCGGCATCGCAGCTAAGAGCTAGGGCCGATGACGACAGGCCGTGTCACAGCTAGAGGCCGGCTGCGCGGCCTCGGCCTTGCCTTGGCCGCCATGCCACTGGTGGTCGCACTCACGCTGCTCCCGCTGCAATTTGCGGCGGCGCTAGTCCTCGGACTTGGCGTTGTGGCGCTGATCGTGATCGAGCCGGCCTTTGGTCTGTACGCAGCGGTGCTTTCCGTACCTATTCAGGATGCCGTGGAGCTGCCAGCAGGCTTGACCGTTACACAAGTGGTGGTCGTGCTGGCCTTCGGCGCTTGGCTGCTACGAGTGCTGGCGTATCCCGACAGACGCATCGAGCTGGGCATGTTGACGCCCTGGCTGCTATTTCTCGGAGTGCAGCTCGTATCGATCGCGTTCACCCCATACTCCAAGCTCGAGGGCTTGCTGCAGTGGGCGCGCTGGGTAGCCGCCTTTTTAGCCTTTGTTCTCACCCTTGGCACCATCACAAGCCCGCGACACGCCTGGGGCCTCGTCCTCGCGGTACTGCTGGGGCCGAGTATCGCCGCGCTGATCGGGCTGTACCAGTTCGTCGTCCCAACTGCTGCTCCTGAAAGCTTTCTGATTCTTGGCGGGCGGTTCGCTCGCGCCTCGGCAACCTTTGGTAAGCCCAATCCGTTTGCGGGCTACCTAAACATGGCGTGGCCGATCGCCCTGGCCCTCGCGTTCTACTTTTTGGGGCGCCATAGAGCGGAACAGCGTGCAGACACGCCAAGGTCCGCTCCACAGCTCGAGGCATCGGCCGTAGGTGCTGCGGTCTTGGCGCTTGTGTTTGGCGGCTTTGGGGGTCTGCTGCTGGCGGGGCTCTTTGCGTCCTACTCGCGCGGCGGCTGGATCGGGGCAATGGTGGGGATAGTCACGTTAGCGCTCGTGAGTGGCCGGCGTACCGCGGCAATCGCTGGTTTTGGGCTGGTGTTCGGGCTGCTAGGCGGGCTCCTCGGCGTGTTTAGTCTTCTGCCACCCGCCTTCACCGAGCGACTCGCCACTGTTGCCAACAATTTGCGCATCTTTGACGCGGGTGAGGTCACAATCACACCCGAAAACTTCGCGATTGTGGAGCGCATGGCACACTGGCAGGCCGGCTGGCGCATGTTCCGTGATTACCCCCTGTTTGGCATCGGCGTCGGCAACTTCAATCTAGCTTATCCCGACTACTTTGTCGCGCCGTGGGCCACATCTCAAGGTCACGCCCATAACTACTATGTCCATACCCTAGCTGAGAACGGAATCTTTGGCCTCCTGAGCTACCTCATGCTCATCGGCGGAATGTTCCGCCGCGCACTCCTCGTTCGGAGGGAGCTAAGTGGGACTGCTTGGGGAGCGGTAATGGTAGGGGTTTGTGGTATTATTGCCGCCGCCGCCGGGCACAACATCTTTGAAAACTTGCATGTCCTGAACCTTGGCATCCAACTCAGCGGTGTGTGGGGCCTCGCCCTCGTAGCGCAGCGCTGGGGAACGAGAAAACATGAGCACATACTTGGTAACAGGCGGCGCGGGCTTTATCGGCTCCCACCTGTGTGACGCGCTGCTTGCGCGGGGCGACCGCGTCATCTGTATCGATAACTTCAATGACTTCTACGACCCGGCGCGCAAGCGGCGGAATATTGCGGCCGCAATGGCCTCGCCCAACTTCGAGCTGATCGCGGGCGATATCCGCGATGATCAGCAGCTTGACGAGGTTGTCGCCACCTATCGGCCCGACAAGATCGCACATATCGCGGCGATGGCCAGCGTCTCATACTCCGTGCACTATCCCAAGGTTTATGCAGACGTCAACGTGCGCGGAACGCTGAATGTGCTTGACGCAGCACGGAAGAACAGCTGCAAAGGAGTCGTGATCGCCTCGACCAGCTCAATCTATGGTCGTACCGAGAAGATTCCGTTCGTCGAGACCGACCCGACCGATCTGCCGCTGGCGCCCTATCCTGCAAGCAAGAAGGCCGCAGAAGTGCTGGCGGCCGCGTATTTCAACTCATATGGTCTCGCGTCGACCTGCGTCCGCTTCTTCAATGTCTATGGGCCGCGCGGCAGACCCGATATGACGCCCTACATGTTCACAGATGCGATCTCAAATGGCCGGCCGATCACGTTGTACGACGGCGGGCAGCCGCGCCGTGATTGGACCTATGTAGCTGACATTGTGGCTGGGTTGGTGGCAGCGTTGGAGACCGATCTAGGCTACGAGATTCTCAATCTTGGTCGAGGCCAGCCCGTGCTGATGCGTGACTTTGTCACGATCATCGAGGAGTTGGTCGACCGTGAAGCGCAAATTGTTCATGCCCCACTTCCGGTCAGCGAGCCCACGGTAACGTACGCCGATATCACCAAGGCACGTGATCTGCTCAGGTACAACCCCCAAGTGTCGGTGGACGAAGGCCTCGCGAACCTATGGAGCTGGTACAAAGAAGAGATGAGGAGCTAGACAGGCCCTGACTTGCTGATGCCAGCTGCGAGTGGTACCAGCAGATCAAGTCCTAAGCCATAAGATGAGTATTACACGAGTGCAGGATAAAAACGAGCAGTGCGTCGAGGAACAAGCGGGGGGCGAAGAAGTCGCTGAGGGTGGATTTTCGCTCAAGGAGCGGCTGTTCGATATCCGAACGCTGGTTAGTTTGGCGATCGCGGCTGCGATTATTGCGTTCGTCTTTCGGGGCTTCAACATCGACCCCGCGGACACCTGGCGCCAGATGCAGCGGATCAACCCGGGCATGTACATCCTCGCGTTCATTATCTTTTATGCAACCTTTCCGCTGCGCGCGCTACGCTGGCGGATTTTGCTGCGTAATGCCAAGTTTCCGATTGACGAAGGCCACCGCTCTTGGGCCTCAGTGCCGGCGCTGACCGAGTATATAGGGCTATCATGGTTCGCCAACTGCGTCGTGCCGGCCAAGCTCGGCGACGCGTATCGCGGCTACTTACTCAAGCACAACGGCGGCGTCTCTTTTTCGCGAACGCTAGGTACCATCTTCGCCGAGCGGCTGCTCGATATGATTGTGCTGTTCACGCTGCTGGTCGTCTCGGCGTGGAGCGTCTTCGGTACGCGCCTGCCACCGAGTGCAACGTACGTGTTTAGCTTCGGCCTTGTCCTCGTTGTCGCGATTGTTGCGGGGCTGGCCGCGATGCGCTTCCTCAGCCCGTTCATTCGGCGCTGCGTGCCGTCGCGGCTCAACGGGCTGTACAGCTCGTTCGAGGCGGGAACGTTGGGCTCACTCAACGCGCGCAGCCTCCCACTCCTGTTCCTGCTTACCGCGGCGGTCTGGATGTGCGAGTCTATGCGGCTCTTTATTGTAATGGAAGCCATGGGCGGCCTCGGACTAAGCCTACCCACAGTCATCTTTGTCGCGTTGATGGGCTCGCTCATGACCACCGTCCCGGCAACACCGGGCGGGCTTGGCGTGGTCGAAAGTGCTATCACCGTGGTACTCTCAAGCATCCTAGGAGTAGGCGCGGCGGTTGCGGCTGCCGTTACCGTGCTGGACCGGATTATCAACTATTACAGTATCATTCTGTTTGGCTTTATCCTCTACCTGTTTTCCAAGCGCAAGTGAAAGCGTCAGGTCACCGGTTTCGGGTTTCGGGTATACAAAGCTAATGCCCGATGCCCGTGACCTCCAGGTATTTTCGAAGCGAAAGTATCAGTCGCAGGCGACAGGCAACAGGTTCTAGGAGGACGAAGCGGCTGCCTGTTACTCGTTGCCTGTAACCTATGCGCATTGCCCTCGACTACAACGCCGCGCTGCGGCAAAATGCCGGAATCGGACGCTACACCCGCGAGCTGGTGCGCGCCTTTGTGCAGCTTGCGAGCGACGACCAGCTGGTGCTTTTCTATGCAGCCAGGGACCTCCCGCCCGATCACTATGGACTGCGTGCGCTGCGCGAGCTCCAAGCACACTTTCGACAGATCGAAATCGCCCCAATCCCGCTTGCCGAACGCTGGCTTACGATCATGTGGCAGCGGATTCGAGTACCGATACCGGTAGAATATTGGACAGGACCGGTCGACTTGGTCCATGCGCCCGACTTCGTTCTACCGCCGGTGCGCTCCGCCCGGACGCTGTTAACGGTGCACGACCTGACCTTTCGCATCCATCCGGAGACGGCACACGCCAACCTACGGCGCTATTTGGAGCGCGCAGTTCCGCGCTCGCTGCGCAAAGCCAGCCATGTTTTGGTGGACTCGGTCAGCACTCAACGCGACCTGCAGCAGCTTATGGGCGTGGACCCGTCGCGGGTTACGGTGCTTTACCCTGGAGTGGGGGCGCACTTCCGAACAGTGACCGACGCCGAAGCCCTGAACGCTGTAAGACGCAAGTATCAACTTCCCCAGCGCTTCTTGTTCTTTATTAGTACCTTGGAGCCACGCAAGAACCTCAGCCGCTTGATGGAGGCATTTGAGCGACTGCGAACGAACAGCGCAGCGCTGCATGATGTACAGCTGCTGCTCGGAGGCAAGCCTGGCTGGCTCTCCGAGCCGATCCTTGAGCAAGCACACCACACAGACGGTGTCCGCCTGCTCGGCCCAATCCCCGACGAGGATCTCCCGGCACTGTACACGCTGGCGGCCGCAACGGTCTATCCCTCACTGTACGAAGGCTTTGGCTTTCCACCGCTCGAATCATTAGCGTGTGGGACTCCGACGCTTGTCGCGAACACCTCGAGCTTGCCGGAAGTGGTCGGCGACCTAGGAGTACTGGTCGATCCAGGAGACGTGGCCAGTCTCGTACGTGGGCTCGAACGCGTCCTGCATGACCCACACGTTCGCGGATTGGCACAACAGCATGGCCCCGCGCAAGCAGCCCGCTTCACTTGGGAGCGAGCCGGCCGGCAGCTGCGCGACGTGTACCAGGCAGTTGTGGTGGGGCGCTACGACTAGGGATCCACGATGCGGAGCCATGTCGAGATAGACGTGCATGGTTAGGGTGGCGCAGCCTTTGCTGTTAGCACAGCGATCTAACACGTCTTAGCACTTACGGGATGGGCCACGCCGCCCTGAGTGCTTCATCCTGGAGCGCATTACATGCCTGCAATTGACCAGTTTGGTAACCCGGTTGCTCAAGATAGAAGTTATCGGATTGGGCGAGCTCTATCGCAGGTGTTCCACCCGATCACCAACGGCATCGCATCATTCATCGTCGTAGGCGCGTACGCCGGCGATTTTTTGGATGAACGAATATTGGGACTCGGATGGGCATTGGCTGCAGTCGCGCTGATCGTTTTGCCACCGACTCTCTACTTTTACTTCCGCCTTTTTCGGGGCCATTACAGCGATGACGACGTTTCACAGCGCGGCCAGCGCAATAGTCTCTACTTCTTCAGCCTTGGCTCGATCCTTCTCGCCACGCTGGCGCTCTATGCGCTCAGCATCCCGGCAATCTTTCTGCGGCTGATTGGGGCGTCGATCGGCATTACCGTCATCTGTATGCTGATTAACTTTGTCTACAAAGTCAGCGTACACTCGGCCTCGATCGCAACACTCGCGACGCTCAGCGCCTACTACTTGGTACCACTCGGCATTGCATTTTGGGTCGCGGCCTTGGCGCTCGGGTGGGCTCGCATTCGCACTGGCAACCATACCGTCGGGCAAGTTATTCTCGGTTGGGGCATCGCCGCCACATGTATTTTGCTCGCCATCCCGGGGTGAGGGACGAGAGGCTAGGGGCAAGGGATGATCGGCTGACAGCTGATGTCTGACAGCCTATAGCTGATACCCCACTATCCACGCGGCTCCAAGCGGACTCGAGCGGCTTCGATCACGGCATGATCAGGACCAAGTGTAATCACCTCCACCTGCGCTGCCGCGGGATTGTTTGGGAGAGTCGCCTCGAAGGCGCAGGCTAAACCGGATTGGTACCACAGCAGCCGAGCATCCACCGCCTCAAGTACTGGTCGGTGTACGCGTCCCGGCATCATCTCTCCACGCGACAT
>JADDQE010000263.1 GCA_016781525.1 bacterium
CCGTTGTAGCGTCCATAATGAGAGCCGTGATCGGAAGCGGCTCCTGACATACTGTCTGCTGCGATGTCCAAGCGCGAATATAGCGCATGTACGCCGCGTTGTACTTCTTGTGTCAGCTAACTCATCGATGGAGATCACCTTAATGGCAGACGAATACACCGTAAGAACGCGGACCAGCTATATTGATAACGTAACGTCGGCCTTCCTCATGGCGCTGTTCGACGGCTTACTCTTCTTCACATCATTTTTTGTCTTGTGGATCAACGAGGGCCGTACCAATCCGGCAACGGTTGCCCGCATGAGCATCGCGATATCGTCCAGCTCGGTTGACGCTTCGGTCGAAGGCAAGTTAGTCGCGGCGACAGGGAAGCTCACCAGCATGGAGCAGCTTGGTGACGGACGCTGATCGTAGCGGCGATTATTCTCGGCCGTCGTACCGGCAGGCCAGCCTTGACCACGACCACGGCCTAGTCTCAACTGCTCGAATCGGAGGCGGAATCGGCATCGCTGATTCCGCCTTAGCTCTTAACGAAGTCAGCTCCCCCGTACGACTGCCCAATCACTCTGTTCCGCAAGCGTATGAGCCGTATGCGGGCCGCACGAATCGGTCGAAAGCTTACGGTACATTGGTGCGAGCGTGGTAGTGATGGGCGAGGGGCTGACCTGCGATCGCACGTGTGAGGTCTCTCTGCCCGAGGCCGCAGTGACGGTTAGACCGGCTGTTGCATAAGGGTACAGACCAGCTTTATTTTCCGCGGTCTTCCACTCGCGTGGCGTACAGCCAAGGTATTTGTCAGAAAGGATGCGTATCCTCCATGCGTGGAATTATTATTGTCATTATAGTCGCGGCCCTTTGCGTCAGCTGCGGCACGGTCGCTTTAGGACTGCCCGGTGCTATCATCTTCGCGATTAACTCCCCGCTAATTCAAATCATCTTTGGTCCGACGGCACTGGAGCAGCTGCCTCCTGATAGTATGTGGCCGATTGCCATCGTCATAACTCTGCTGTGGCCGATCGGGCTGATCATCGGCTACCTCGTGGCTTACCATGGCTTATCGCCGGCGTCGAGGAGCGGCCGGATCGGGCTCTGGGCTGGGGTCATCCTGGGCTGGAACGCTATTCTGACGTTCGGTTGCTACTACCTCGGGCGAACGGGCTAGGGCCGCACACGGTGGCTCTTTCGCGTCCACTTGCCGCGGCCGTGACTGCTATGTGCGGCCGTGGATGTGCGCGCTGCCGGCCGGAGTACTGCTCAAGGGTGCGGGCGTTCGGCATGTTTTCTAGCATGTCGTAGCTATGAATGTTCGATACGCCTCAATCGCTGCCTCGGCGCCTAACCTCGGGCTCGACAGTACGGGAACGCTCAAGTCCGAGCACAGCTGCGCGGCAGGTGCCATCGATGCTTGAGCCAGCACGATCACATCGCCGAGCATTGCCGCCTTACCGCTGGGGTTGAAACCCCGCCACTTGAGGGGGTTATTTTTTGTCAAAGTCAACCACCGCACAGCGCTCCCGCTGTCGTGCAAGCGAGTGATCGATGGTGTTTTTGCCTGCCGCGGTTGGACCAGTCAAGATCAGCATGACGGTTTCTAAACTCAGATTAAGGTAGATCAACGTCCCACAGAGCAGCTCTTCCAGCAATTGCTCTGGCTTGAAAACGACCTACAGCACCGCGACGCTTGCATTTGTAATGCTGGGCTAGCTTGGGGTTTTTTAAGCGTATTGCGCTAGGTCGTATGCTTAACGAGGCGTACGAGCTCCAGCCCATCGGGCAAGCGGGTACGTTGTGCAATGGAGTAGCCGTGCTTCTGATAGAGCGTGATCGCGGGAGCATTCCTAGCTGCGGTTGAAACGGTGTGCCTCCCTCCGGGCTCTGCCAACTGTTCGACGGCACGCAGGAGGGCGCTGGCGATACCACGGCGAAAGGCACGCGGATGGACAATCAGGCGTCCAATATCGACGAGCCCGGACGTGGCGTGAAATGACAGGACGCCGACGAGAGCCTGTGGCATCCAGTAACCGAGAAAGTGCTCGTCTTCATGTTGAATGTCCTCCGCAGTGACGCGGAGCGGCGGGAAATCCGGATATTCGATTAAGTCCCGCTCCACCGCATACGCGGCTTGTTGAAGGTGATAGATGTACTCGGCAATCGTGGCATCACGATGGTTGATGCTAGTTACCATAAAGCCCATACGGTGGAGCACGCGTCCGTCTCGTTGGCCGCTAGTCTAGCACAATCGGTACATGTGGTGCGAGGCGCTAGCTTGCGTGATGATGTCGCGGGGCAGCGCTCGACCTCCCAAGCGACCCGACTGAACGTACTTCCACCACGTCAATCCGCGACAGCTCGAGCGTCACGATGAATGCGGCTTTCAGTCATCGTGACTGAAGTTGCTGTTCCGGCTGCCTCATGCCCGGCCCTCTTGTGCCATACTTGTACAATCGATTGAGCAGAGCCGTTCCAGGCCGTCGACGAAGTATCTCTCTCTATCGAAAGGGGGGATAGTAGGGCATCGGTGGAGTGTCGGGCCATCGCGCTTGGAGCTTTTCCGCAAGGACCTGCGCCGTGGTACCGAGCGCTTCCATGTATCCATACTCGACTGTGGCCTGCGCTAATAATTCAAAACGAACAATCGCACGTTGGCGTATCGTTGCAATGCCCCACTCCCCATCACTATTCCAAATGTCCCTGTAGAACTCAAAGCTGTACAGCGCCCAAAAAGCGCACGCCTTGACCACTTCTTGAAAGAACAAGCTGTCGTCCTCTGCCGCAGGGCAGCCCTTGACTAGCTCAGCTCGATAAACGTGCTCGAGGCACCGAATCAAGTCTGCGGGCAGCCGATTGACGCACCAACAGGTCGGGAAATTGCTGCGGGCACGCGCGCCGTCGTTGAGGGCACTGCGGAAACATCCCCATTCGAAGTCAAGGAAGCGCACCCATCCATCGTTTACAAGGCAATTATCCGGGCACGTATCACTTTGCGAAAACGCCATGAAAGGACCAGGCTCGGCCGCGAAGGCCGTCGCCAACATGATGTCTTTGTCGCATCCAGGGGCTGGAGTGACGCCGGTCATGGTACACAGCTGCGTAAAATGGCCCATCAAAAGATCATACTCTCTGCTGAATACTGGCTCGGCTACCGGATCAAGCGGCCCCAGCTTGGAGCGGATCTGCTTATACCTCTCGTGGTGCCCATACGTCACCGCATTGAGGCGTCCGAGCGAGCGAAAATATGCTTCCAGGGTCCTTTCGGCCTCGTTACGATCCGTTCCAAGCAACGCCTCCACCACGCTTTCGCCCGAGCCTAGGTCCTCCATGACGACGAGTCCAGCTTGTCGGTCGCCACCCAGAAAGCGTGGCCCAAGTGTCGGATCAAGGTCGAGCAGGGTCAGAAACTCCAAGCTTGCCCACTCATTGTATAGCTGAAGCGACGGCCCGCTCGGGGCATCGGGAGCATAGGTTTCGCCGGGCTCAAGTGCAGCCGACTTGAGTATGACGGACGAAGGCGCATCCGCCGGGCCATCCACCACGGCGCAGCGGACGATATGCGATCGTCCACTTCCACCAGCCGGGCCTTCGCCGGGAACCAGGTGAATCCGCCGCCCGAAGGTTCGGGCGAGTACCTGCTCTGCGATCGGGACTATACCGGTGGGAAAACTTGCCTGGTTGGTCATCCTTGAATACTCCTCCCGACGACAGGGACCGCGGCGACGGCTCCTGCCGTTGGTTATGGAACGGCACGCAATGCTTGACGAAAGCATTCGGCGTTCGGCAGTGGATTAGGAAGCGGTACATGTAGGCGGGGCTGACATTCAATAGGCAGCTTATCCGAGCTGCCCACTCTGCCCATGACCGTTCATACTCGCCTGCGTTAGGGGAGCCGCTAGGCCGCCTCCGAGTTTGCCTCCGGCTTGGACTGTTGCGCCGGGTTATGGAGCCGAACGTAGGCAAAGGCCTCGGCGAAATCGCACTCGATGCCGTGCTCACGCGCTTTCTCGGCCGTCTTGCGAGACCACTCACGGATCATCTCCTCCGGCTTCCAATCCGCCATCTGGCTTGCGTGCGCCATCAGGGCTTGGCACTGGCGGCGAATATCATCTTCTGTTACGGGGACGAAAATCGTAGGCGTCACCGGGTGCGATAGGTAGACCTCGCTCACGTCATGCGGCTCGAGCCCTTCTTCGAGTAGCTCGAGTGCGGAAAGACGCGTATTTGCGGTAGGCATGATGGCAGCAAGCGTCGCATCGGCGACCGCACGGTGGTCGGGATGGTTGATGTAGGTTGGGCTGTAGCGAAAGAGCGGGTCGCCACAGATGACGACATCGGGCCTGACCTGTCGAATGACACGTGCGATTGCAAAGCGTAGCTCAAGCGTTGGCTCGACTCGGCCGTCGGGATAGCCTAAAAAGGTTACATCCTGCGCACCGAGGACGCGGGCCGCATTTAGCTGCTCCTCTCGCCGGATTGCGGCGAGCTGCGCAGGCGTTTGCTCGGGTTCGCGGCTGCCACCCGTACCGTCAGTGATGAGTAGAAAGTGAATATAAGCACCAGTGCGCGCCCAGCGCGCCATAGTGCCACCGGCCATAAACTCGGCGTCATCGGGATGCGGCGCCACGATCAGTACGCGCTGGGGGTTGGGATTCGGTTGCATGTCCGTCATACTACTCCTCGAGAATACGCTGCTTAAGCTCGCCTTTATGCCTCCGCAATCGCGTGGCGCCAGGCGAGCAGTAGTGCTGATAAGTCGTCGTAAATCGCGCCCGGAGCCTGCTGGCCTGTCTCGGCCTCGGCTCGATCCGAAACCCCTGTCAAGACCATCGCGGTTTGCAGCCCGGCGTTTGCACCGCCGAGAATATCCGTGTCGTACCGATCTCCGACCATCAAGGTTGTCGCTGCCTCTGCTTGGAGCAGTGCAAGCGCAGCCTGGAACATCGCGGGCGCGGGTTTGCCGATAATCGTTGATTCTCGATCGGTCGCCGCTGACAACGCCGCAAGGATCGAGCCCGCACCCGGCACAATCCCATCCTCTGCGGGATAGGTTCGGTCCGGGTTTGTCCCGATAAAGGTAGCACCGGACCGAATGGCAAGGCAGGCGGCTCGTAGCTTTGCATACGTTAGCTCGAAGTCAATGCCGACGACCACAAACTCGGGCGCGTCTTGGTCCGGAAGGAAGTATCCATCGTCATAGAGTTGCTCAAGCAAGCCCTCCATGCCAATGGCATGTACGCGTGTGCCGGAAGGCGCGATGGACCGGAGGTACAGATTTGTGGCCATCGCCGAGGTGACGATGTGATCGGCCGGGATGGCCAAGCCCATGCGCTGAAGCTTGTCGGCTACCTGTGTGGGCGTTCGACCCGCATTGTTGGTAATGCATGCATACACGATGCCATGCTGTTCTAAAAATCCGAGCAGCTCGTTGACCGCCGGTAACGGCTGTTCACCCCTATAGATCACGCCGTCCATATCAAAAAGTACCGCGGATATTGTTCGAAGATCGAGCATGAAATCTCCATAAGCGCACTGGAACTCTCGATTGCGCTGCGCTCGTAACCAGGGTGTGCGGCCCTCATAGTTGCGGGGCCCGCTGCCCTTACATGCGCTCGGGCGCACCAATTCCGAGTAGTGCCAATCCGTTCGCTAATGCCTGCGCCGTCGCCGCGACCAGCTGGAGCCGCGCAGCCCGTAGCTCGGGTGTTGCCGCCTTGAGCACACTCAAGTCACGGTAGAAGCGGGCGAACTCACGTGCAGTGGTGTAGAGCCAATCCGCTATGACGTAGGGCGCGTAATTGCCGCCCGCGCGGCGTACCGCTTCGGGGAAGCGAGCAAGCTGCTTCAGCACTGCCAGCTCCTGTTCGGCCTCCAGCAGCTGGGCATCACAGGTCGCGGGTAACGTTCCAGCCTCGCGCAAGATCGAACGGCAGCGCGCGTGCGTGTACTGCAGGTAGGGCGCGCTGTTGCCTTCAAACGAGAGCATGCGCTCCCAGTCGAGGGTGATGTTGCGCTTGGGATCCTGATACAGATCGTTATAGATCACCGCGCCTACACCGACCTGCTCTGCAATCTCGGCGACCTGCTCAGGAGTAAGATCCGTTTTCCCCTCGCTGAGCTTTTGCTCAATAATGGACTTCGCACGCGCCACTGCGTCGTCGAGTAGCGCTTCAAGATAAACCATATTGCCTTTGCGCGTGGACAACGCTTCGCCGTTTGGGCCAAAGATCGTGCCAAACGGGACATGGACAAGCTCAATGTCCCGCGCATAGCCGAGCGCCTTGGTGAGCGCAAAGACCTGCCGAAAATGGAGCTCCTGCCGCTGATCGACGGCGTAGACAATTTTGGCGGGATGATAGGTTTGCTCGCGATATATGATCGTAGCAATATCGCGCGTAAGATAGAGGGTCGCGCCGTCCGAGCGCTGGACGAGGAATGTGGGCAGCTCTTTACCGTTGCGGTCAGGGAGTCCCTTGACAACCAGTGCTCCGCCCGCCTCACGTTCCGCCAAGCCGGCTTCTTCGACTTGACCAAGCACACTTGGCAGCATGTCCGCATAAAAGCTTTCGCCGTGCTGTGTGTCGAAGCGCACAGCTAGCCGGTCGTAGTTGCGCTGATTAGCCTGAAGCGTCGCCTGCACCATCCACTGCCAGAGCTCGCGTGCGGTCGGGTCGTTCTGTTCGAGCTTGAGCGACCAGGCTCGCGCAGTGTCGTCGGCACCAGCGGCATCGGCGTCGAAGTCGTCCGCATTGATGCTGCCGAGCAGACGATTATAGCGGCTGTAGATTTCCTCCAGCTTGGCTAGAATGCTTTCGCCCTCGCCCTCCGGCCGGCCAAACTTTTCGATTGCGGCTAGGAGCGTGCCAAACTGTTTGCCATAATCACCTAAATGGTTGTCGGAGATGGTCTCGTAACCAAGAAAGGAGAGGATGTTGTTCAAGGATTGTCCGATGATCGTTGACCGTATATGCCCAACATGCATGCGCCGTGCGATATTCGGTGACGAATACTCGACCACGACTTTCTGACCTTGGCCAAGATCATCGCCGCCGAAGTGCTGGCCCTGTTGACCGACCTCGGCTAATACATTCTGCGCCAGCTGTCTCCGGTTGACCGTAAAGTTAAGGAACGGCCCGGCAGCCTCCACGCCACCGATCAGGCTGTCACGGGAGATTTTGATTGCCGATGCGAGCTGCTGCGCAAGCTGAGCGGGCGCCATATTGCTTGCCTTGGCCGCTCTAAAGCAGGGAAAGGCCAGGTCTGCTGGAACATTAGCCTTTGGCTCGGCAAGCTCGATGAGATCGGGCGGCACCCGGCCCGTGGTATTGATTGCGCTTCGTATTTCGTCCGCAAAGCGGTCGAGTACATATTTCATTCTTGGCTCCCATTGGCATAATTAGTTGTCTCGATTGTACCACTGCGGAGGTCATGGCCGGCGCGGCTACAAGTGTTTGGGCTCACACGATGCGGGCTGGGCTGCGTCACGAGGAGTGCGGCCTATTGCGCGGTTCCGGGCTTTTCGTTTGAAGCAGATTTGCACTTGTACCACACACTTTTCACACATTTTCCGCATACGCTCCTTACATCCGTTGCCCATACTACTGCCATCCAGATGTTGTGGTGCAGAGCAAGGGACTCGGTACAGGCACCCCTGCCAGTGTACCGAGGACCTATGCCGCCAGTATGAGCTCGAGGAGTAAACCATGGACGAGTGGTACACACACCAGGACTTTCCCGCTCAGCTAGCGGAACATGATGTGACCAGCTGGCAGCAAGCCCGGCGGCGGCAGTACATCGGGATGCTGCTCATCGTCGTCGGAAGTGTCTTGCTCTGCCTACATGTGAGCGGGCAAGTTGGTGCCTTACCTTCACCCGGTGCGTGGGCGGTCGGGGTAGCGGCAGAGCTGAAGCACTTCAACGAAGACCACCTCGCGCTATCGGTCTCGGTGACCGCGTGTGGTATGCTGGTGACTACTCTATTGGGCGGGCACGATAGTACCATGATGAGCAGTGAAGTAGGGACACTTGATGAGGCGCCACGGGCCGCTGCGCCCGTGCACGCATTTGAACGGTCCGCGTGGTGGCAAGTATCCCTGAACGTCGTATATGTGCTGGTAGCTGGGCCGCGCGGGCTGGTCTTTCTGCTCTTGCTCTTGATTGGGCTAGCGCTGGATCTGCCGCGCTTGGCGATACGCATGCTACTGGCGGCCTGCTTCGGTTTGCTGATTACCGCGGCGCGCGGTTCTCTGGGTGTTGCGGTTCGGGCTGCGCTTCCTGTGGGTCGGCGTGATCGTGATCCTCGTCTGGGTCGTCCAAACCTTGTGGCGGCTGGTCACCTCGCTCGTAACAGCCGTGGTGCGGGTGGTTGCGGCGGTGTTTGTCGACATTATCCATCCACACGGCGCGTGGCAGCGTGCAGTTCGCAGCATGCGCGATACACGTGAAAGGGCGTCAACACGACGCCCTGGGAACGCCGAGAGAGTCTGGGCTATCGCGGGCCCCATGCGAGGACCGGGCGATAGCTTCCTCGACGCATGCGGAGCGGGCTTGAAACGGGTCAGGTGCCAGGTTGTGCCGGAACGTTGGATCTTCGTCCCTGCGATCTGGTGGCGCCTGGCGCTGTGGGAGCGCCGCCACACGCGGTGGTGGCTGAACATCGAGCTGCCGCCACTGGGATCGCCAGGTTTTACGCCCCAGCCAATGCCGCCGAGCAGGGGGTGTGCAGCCTCCCAACTGGCAACGTACTGTCCGGGTAGCGCAAAATAGAGCGGAACGGCGAGTGCGGCGGCGGCAAGTACTCCACCACTGAGACCCGAGACGAAAATCCGGCTGTTCATGTTGCTCCTCGTGGCATATCAGGCGCCAGATACCCGGTGGCCACCAGCTCCCCCCGATCTCTAGCGCACTTGCCAGGTATTGACGCGAGGACCTAAGCAAGCTAAGGCACTGGATTCGGTAAGCTCAGTCGCTAGTCTACTTGTCGTTTGACAAAGGTGAAGACCCAGCGGTCCTCCCTTCATAACGCGTTAAGAGCACGTAAATGTAGGTTGGGAAGGCTACCTACTGTCTCGCGAGCTGACGCGCGGTGCGAACGGCTGTCACGGTTTTCGCGGCGACACCGATGGGGCGTAGCCGCTGCTAGTCGTCGGACACGCAACAAACAGTGTACGCGGGGACCAGGAGGCGGCGCGCGCTGGCTGCTGTGAAGCACAAACCTGGGTTCGTCTTAGAGATAGCGCTCGAGCACACGGCTACTCGCCTGGCACGGCGTCATACATTGCACGAACCTTCGCGCGCCACTCTACAAGCTCGGCCCTCCACTTCTTCAGCTCGCTGGGCGCTCGCTCGGCTGCCAAATTCATCTGTTCAGCTGGGTCAGACGCGAGGTTGAAGAACTCCTCGGGCCGGTCATCGAAGTGGTAGATGAATTTCTGGTACCCTTTCAAGCTCGCCATGCACCCTTTTTCACCTGAGCAACTGAACATCAAGGTGCGGTTCTCTGGCAGTGGCCGCAGAAACGAGGTGCCATTGTACGGCCCGCCCTGGATTTGGTAGCCTAAAAGGTCGGCGACAGTCGGGAGGATATCCAATTGGGTCACTGGCCCTTCGATGCGCTCGCCGTGCATATAGCGCTGCGGGTCATGGATCAGCAGGGGTATCCGCAGACCTTCTTCGTAAATCGCGTTGTCGTGCCCATTTCGCCCATGCTCTCCGAAGCCCTGTCCATGGTCGCCCAAGAGGACGAAGATAGTATCCTCGTACAGGCCCAGCTGGCGGTATTGGTCGAATAGGTGCTTGAGAAAGAAATCCTGGTTGCGAACGCTGTTCAAGTAGCGGTTAACAACGTCGTCGTCCGTATAGGCCACCCGACCGTAGCGCTTCTGGGGCGCTAGGTAGTCGTGGTGTGGCGCCGACGTAAGGTAGGCGGTCAGAAAGGGCTCGTCGCGATGCTGCTCCAGCCAGGCTCGACTTGGCTCCAACATAACCTCGTCCTCGAGCCCGAAGTAGTTTGTGGGCTCGAACCCCACGGTGTTCATGTGCTCCAAGGAATAAAAGTCCTCGTAGCCAAGGTTCTCCAGAATCTGCTGGCTATTTTCAAATGTCTTCACCTGCGACATAAAGTACGCCGTATTGTAGCCCTGTGCCTTTAGTAGATGAGGTAAACAGATGTCGGGTAGCGTGCTCGGTATCGCCAGTAGCCTCGTCCTGGGAGCATCGAGTGGCGGATAGATGCCACAGTTGATCGCAGTCAGAGCGTTGTGGGTATGTGGGATAACCGCGTAGGCTCGCTCTACGAGTAGACTACGCTTGGCTAACTCGTCCAGGAAGGGCGTCGTCGGTAGCGCCTTGTTATAGGGGGTGGTGGCCGATGCGCGAGTAGACTCTAGAAAGATCAACACGACGTTGCGGCGCTTGTTTGAGGAGGCCGGTACAAGGCTTGCTTGCTGCGGGATCGGCTTGACATCAAGGCCCGTTGGGACCTCCGGCAGCTCCTCGCCTTGGGCCACGTCGATACTGGTCACCATTACGTTGACGACGGCATCGCGCGCGAAGGATTTACTGACACCTGTGGAGCTTACGCCCGGCAACAGGGATAGCCCGAAAAACGTGGTCGCGCCAAGCAGCAGGCCGGTCGTCCAAAAGGGTCGAGACCAAGCCCGTACTTTCTTGGAATGATTGGCGTCCTGACGGGCCCACTGCCCGACCAAGTACGCCGCCAGAGGTGGCGCGATCAGCGAGTACACGACGGCGCCGACGACGAGCGCCAGAATTCCGGCACTGGCTTCACTCGCTATCAAACCACCCAGTTCGTCGAAGGCAGTGACGCCAAGGACAACCGTCTCAGAGTTGAGCGTCGAACCCGTCGCGTTGAAATATTGGTACGCGATCGTGCTGATCAAGACGACACAGACCGTGGCCAGGTGAAACAACACAACGATGATTGGGCGAAATAGACCTTTCCTCAGCGCCGCGAACAATCCGATCCAAAGGCAGACATAGCCCAAGCTGAAGAATAGATCAGACTGGATAAGCCCAACATCGGTAGTGAAACCGCTGGGCCTTGGCTCCTGCAGGGGAATCTGCATGAGGACAAGCGCTTTGCTGGGCTCGTTTGCCCGCGGTCTCGTCGCTATAAGGTGAATCCTTAGCACCAGGTCGTATATGACGAAAGGAATCAGAAGACTGAGCAGGTAAGCCCAGTCGCGTGCGCCGAGTAGAGGCTGAGCTCCATGATTTGCGAAATTGCCTGTTTTAATTGACATAAAACGCCTTGCTGCTAAAAGGCTACCGGGGTAGCTGTCAGATACGTGTAAACTCGGGTTGAAAACATTGTTGTGAACGCTTTCTAGATTGTGGACGTAATTATACAAAGGACTGGACATCTGGTTCTTGGGAATTTCGCGTGATTCTGCGCATCAATCCGCAGCAAGTGGTGTTTCCGGTCCCGCCCTTGACGTCAGGTGAGCCTGCACTGTCACGCAAATGCTGGCGACACCTGTGGCAACATCCGAACATTGTATAATCTGCTGTCGACCTTGTGATGCAGCAGTCTCCGGTACAGATTATGCGTGAGAGGCGACCAGGAGGATGCTGTGCTGCGGCTCTTTTTTGCGACCGATATTCATGGCTCGGATATTTGTTGGAAGAAGTTTCTCAACGCTGGGAAATTTTATCAGGCCAACGTGCTGGTGCTGGGCGACCATATCCATGAGGCCAAGGGCGCCGTGCGGCTCAAGCAGACCTTGGACAAGGAAATCCCGGTCGAGTAAGCGGCAGCCCCGAGGCTCCCTAGGATGTGGTGCGGCGCCGCAGCGTATAAAGGATTGACCCTGATATGCCGAAGCAGGGGAATTTGACAGACTTCCACTGTGTCATTTTCGACAAGGACGGCACCCTGATCGACTTTTGGGCGATGTGGGCGAGCTGGATCCGTGAGCTCGCTCAACGCCTCGATCTGGTTGCAGGCAAGGATATTACAACGCCGCTTTTCCGCGGAGTTGGCTTCGATCCGGTGGGCGACGCGATCGATCCACTAGGACCGCTGGCGTTGATGCCGCTCGATGAGTTTCGGGCCCTCGTAGCAGGTGTCGTGGAAGCCGCCGGTGTCCCCGACCCCGCCGCAGTTGTTACCGCCGCGTGGTGCGCTCCAGATCCCGTGGCTACTGCCAAGCCATTGGCCGACTTGCCCGCGCTTTTTGATGCACTCAGCGCAGCGGGTCTCCAGATTGCGATCGCGACAAGCGATAACCGTGCGCTGACGGAGGCAACTTTGGACGCGCTCGGCATTACTAGATACCTTGCAGCCGTGCTGTGCGCGGACGACGGCCTACCGATCAAACCTGCGCCCGATATGATCCTCGCAATTTGCGAGCGTCTCGGTGTTCGGCCCGCGGATGCTGTGATGGTCGGCGACTCGATCGTCGATGTGCAGATGGGGCGGGCCGCACAGGTTGGCCTTGTCGTCGGTGTGCTATCGGGGCTGAGCGACGAGGCGCTCCTCCAGCCGTATGCCGATCTTGTCCTGCCGTCGATTGCCGATCTCGTCCGCACGGGAGCTGCGCAGTCGTTTTCAGACGTCTAGCATGCCGATCCCGCGCATGCCTTTGTGGTCGTCGAGGCGTTCTTCCTTAGGCTCGCCCATAACACCGCCTTAACTAAGCAGGGCCAGCACATCATTGCTGACCCTGCTGGTGTTGCCGTGCCTCTAGAGCGTCGAGGAGTGCCTCAGGCTGCCAGGCTAGGGGGAGACCCAGGCGTGCCGTCAGTCGAGCCAGCTGGGGAAGCTCGACTGCCGTCTGTTCCAGAACCTCGGGGCGTCCAAATACTTCCTCGGCGGGACCATCCAGCAGTACGCGTCCTCCGCCGAGAACGATTAGGCGATGGCAGTGGTCCGCGCAAAAGTCGATATCGTGACTAATCGTAATGACAGTCCGGCCGGCAGCACGCAGGTTGTCGATGATCGCCCCGATTACCTGAATACCGCGTGCGTCTTGTCCGGTCGTAGGCTCATCCAGTACTAAAATAGGAGTGTCCATAGCGAGAACAGAGGCGAGAGTGACACGCTTACGCAGAGCCGGAAGCAAATCATGGGGGTGGTCCTCGGCGAACTCGGTCAGCTCGGTTAAGCGGAGCGCTTGTGTGACGAGAGCGGTCGCCCGGTCGGCAGGGTAGCCGAGGTTGCGCGGCCCGAACGCCAGCTCGTCGCGCACTGTCCGCTTGAAGATTTGGTGTTCAGGGTGCTGGAAGACGTAGCCAACCTGCGCGGCGAGCTTGGCGACCGTATGCTGGCGAGTGTCCAGGTCTCCAATCAACACGCGCCCCTGCGTGGGCTGCAGCAGCCCATTGAGCTGGCGGGCGAGGGTCGTCTTGCCGGCGCCATTTTGGCCGATGAGGGCGATACTCTCACCGGGCGCAATCGAGAACGAGATATTTTGTAGTGCGACGACACCATTGGGATAGGTGTACGCGACCTGCTCCACGTGCAGCGGAATCATTTCGGGTACTCACCCTCGGCCTGCGTGGGGAGCCGCGCCTCACCAAAGCCGTAGACTGCTTGGTCGAGCGTCACCGGCAGCGGCAGATCTGTCGGCCACAGGCTGCGCTCAAGACCAGCCCGCGCGGCGGTCGTGTAGCGCGACACGGCGACGCCCAGACGTGCAGCCTCAGGGTCTGCCAGCACCTTTTGGGGTGGGCCATCCAGTTGCACGCGGCCCTCGTCCAGAACGATTACTCGATCGGCGAAGGCTGCAACCATCTCGGGCTTATGCTCGACCAGCAGTACGGTAACGCCGGTCTCCGCTAGGCCTTTGATTGCTTGAAAGACCTCTTGCGTACCGAGCGGATCGAGCTGTGACGTCGGTTCGTCCAGCAGCAGCACGCGCGGACCCATTACCAAGATGGAGGCGAGCGCCACACGCTGCTGCTGACCTCCCGAGAGCTCGAATGGCGAGCGTTCCGCAAGGGTAGTGATGCCCAATTTCTCAAGCACATCCGCGATGCGTTCCTGCATTTCCGCCCGCGGAATACCAAGATTCTCCAATCCAAAAGCCAGCTCCTCACGCACCGTATAGCGCGCACCGGAGATCTGATTGAGGGGATTGTGGAAGACCAGGCCGCAGTGCTTTACTAGTTCGCCCAGCGGATGCTCGACCGTTTGCCGGCCGTTGACGATTACATCGCCGACAAGCTCTCCATTGAAATGGTGCGGCGCAAAACCGGCGATGACGTAGCAGAGCGTAGACTTGCCGGCTCCATTTGGGCCAACCACGGCGCACAGCTCGCCAGCCTGAATCGCGAGATCAACTCCATTGAGCGTGGGGAGCTCTGCACCTGGATAGGTGTACCGGACGCCACGCAGTTCGATCATTGCAGCGCCTCCAAGAGCCGCCATGCGATGAGCCCCGCGATACCGAGAACAACGGCCCACCGGGCTATGCGCTCCGCAGCTGGGTCCCGCAGATCGTAAAGGCTTGTCTTTGCGCTTGTCGCACTAAACGCTCGGGCTTCCAATGCCAGCGTGCGTTCCTCAACGTCGAGGAGGGCGCCGAGCACGAGCGGCCCGACCAGCGGGCCGAGCGCGCGCATTCGCACCAGCAGTGACCCTTGTGTTTCAAGGCCTCGTGCACGCTGCGCGTCGATGATCGTCCGGGCCCGCTCGCGCATCTGTGGCACAATCTGCAGCGTTGTGACGACGACATAGGCGAGCGGTGGCGGAAACCCCTTTTGAACCAATCCCGTCATCAAAAGGCCGGGGTGCGTTGTCAAGAGCGTCAGCAAGAGCGCGCCCGTAATCAGTAAAATTCGAACCGTGGACGCGAAAGCAAAGCGAACCCCCTCAGCTTTAACCGTAAGAGGACCGAGGCGCGCAAGAATCTGTGTTCCCTCCGGAAAAAAGAAACTCTGTATCAAGAACAGAGAGATCGCAAACGGCAAGAGCAGCCGCCAGCTCGTCGACAAAAACGGGCCGGGTACTTGTGCGACATAGCTGAGGGGCACCAGCACAGCTACGTACAACAGCAGCGGAGCCCAGTCCACTGGAGCTCCCAGCGCAACCGCAATCAGTCCGAAGCTTAGCGTAAGCTTCGTGAGCGGATGGAGCCGGTGAATCGGGCTGTCGCGCGGTTGGTAGAGCGAGATCATCGTGGCAGCTGTGAGGCGGTTGTGCCGGACTGGCTAAAACGTGACCGGACCCGCGGCGGCAGCGCGACCACGATGAAGTAGACGATGACGAATGAGATGAGCTTGTCGAGCGGATCCGCGGCCAAGCCTTGGAAGGTCGACGCCTGCAGCAGGGTCGCTCCATATGCCCTAAATGCGGCAACCAATGCATCTGTGCCGCCGCCGGTCACTCCACCGAAGATAAATGCCGACAGAGGGGCCGACAGCAGTGCGGCAACAAGGCCGGTGAGTAGGCCCGCGATTGGAACCAGATAGATGCGCTTGAACCAGCCGAGCCGAGCAAACAACCCGGCAAGCAGCCCGATCACGATCGCTACGACCGCGAATGGCAGTGGCACGGCGCGAAAAAGCCCCCAGATAATATTGGCGAGACCGCCGGTGGCCGCCCCTGCCCACGGGCCGACCAGCACACCGACCAGGACCGTTCCGATCGAGTCGAGGTATAGGGGAAGTTTGAGAAGCGTCACAATCTCACCGATCACGATGTTGATCGCGATGGCGAGCGGAATAAGCGCGTAGGTCGACGTCGTAAACTGGCGCGCAACCCCCCAGATAATCAGCCCCGCCCCGATCAAATAGCCGGCGAGGGCAATCAGTGCTCCAGTGTTCGCTGTGGGCGACTGATCGAGACCGCTGGGCCGCGAAAGTACCAGAAGAAGGTATGTTGCGGCGACGACGGCAAGACCGGCTCCAACTAGGAGCCACTGTGGACGTGATTGTGAGGCGCCGTAACGCATCGAAGTCTCCTTGATAGTTCTGTCGTGAGCGTGCTTATTATACGCGACCATCGCCAGTCGCTTGCGGCCCCGACGCTGTTGGAATGCACTGCTGCAGTGTTCCACTGGTGCGCCGCATACGCTGTTCCGTCGAGACGCGGTCAATCTATTGCGGTCGCGAACGCGTAGTATGGAAGGGAGCAGAAGCCCCTGGGTGCAGGCTCAATGTAAGAGGGATAGGTGGTAAGGTGGCCGCTTCTCAGCGAACAGGTTTAGGCAAGATCAGCGACGACACCGTGGTGGCCAGCTCAGGATCCTTGTGGATGCCAAAGCGTGTGTTGTTCACTCCGGCGGCTTTAGCGGAAGCATGGGGCCGGCAGATTTATGACCGCGTGAGTGCGCTCGGCCTGCCGATCGAAGAGCTTCGGAGCAACCGGCTTGTAGGTCTGCGCGGAGCCAATCAGCGTGAGACGTACAACCTGGCGAAACGGACCCTGGCGGTCGTGACTGCTCCGCCGAGCGCGTTCAAGCTACAGCCCACTCCACCCTCTGCAGATTGGCAACTTAATCTAGCCGAGGGCTGTCCCGCGCACTGTCAGTACTGCTATCTGGCCGGCAGCCTCCAAGGACCGCCGGTCGTCCGTGTCTTTGCCAATCTGCCGTCGCTCTTAGATAACCTGTCGCGCTACGAACGTCCGGGCGGGACGACGTTTGAGGCATCCTGTTATACGGACCCGCTCAGTCTGGAGCACCTTACAGGTAGCTTGTCAGAATGTATTCGGCATTTTGGAAGCCGAGCCGCCAACCTAAGCTCCACCGCGTTACGCTGGGTTACCAAGTTCGACGCGGTGGATGGCTTGCTGGATTTGCCCCACCATGGTCGGACACGTTGCCGTGTAAGTGTTAATGCCGCGCCGATCACGGGCCGGATGGAAGGAGGAACCGCCTCGACGTCCTCACGGCTGCAAGCGCTGCGAAAGCTGGCGGCACCCCGTAGCCACGGAGGTGGTAACTATCCCGTAGGGTTGGTAATCGCTCCGATCATGCCCATCGACGACTGGCGGACGCACTATCGTCAGCTCCTCGAGGAGGCGCAGCAAGCGCTTGATTTTCCGTGTGACTTGAGCTTCGAGCTTATTACTCACCGTTTCACGCCTGCCTCCAAGGACGTGTTGCGCGAGTGGTATCCGAAGAGCGGCCTGGATATGAACGAGGCAACCCGCCGTGTGAAACAGAATCGGTTCGGCAGTACGAAGTACGTTTACCGGCACGAGACAATGGCCGACCTCCGTGCGTTTTTTGAGCGTGAGATCGCCGTTCGATTCCCGCGAGCGTCACTTCAGTACTGGACATAGACACACTATTGCCCGGTCGATATGCCACCTATCAGACCAGCGGTACTTCAAGGGCTAGCGCTAGTCCTTCATGATGTTCGTAGCTTGCATGGTGTGCGATACTATGAAACAAAGCTTCGCCCTCCCACGTTTAACCGCTAGATGGAAGGGGCACCGCCGTGGAACGGGAACCAATCGGTGAGGATGAGCTGCGCGACGCTGGCCGAGCTGTCGAACGCGTGTCACGCGGCGAGGTGGAGCCCTTCGAGCGACTGCTGCGGGGTATTGTCCATACGCTCGTTGCAACGTATCGTGTGGGCCACACTCGGTGCCAACGGCGAGCTGCCACACGACGGAGGAGGCGCATAGGGCCGGCCACCACTGAGTGTCCTGGCGTTCTGCGCTAGCGATGACAATGTCGCAAGGCTGGACGGTGCTCGGACGCGGCAGAAGCTAATGGGACCGGGGTAGGACGGCCTCCCCGACCGGAGCAGCAGTTTTGCTGCAGCTCCGGTACTCGGTTGTCGCTGCAGTTGTTACATTTTGGCTTGCGGCTGGTCGTCGACCGAGCCCGTGACGGCGCCAGACTCATCCTCGATCACGAGGCTCTGGGTCGTCGCGGCTTGCAGCTGGTCGTCGACCGAGCCCATGACGGCGCCAGACTCATCCTCGATCACGAGGCTCTGGGTCGTCGCGGCTTGTGGCTGGTCGTCGACCGAGCCCGTGACGGCGCCAGACTCATCCTCAATCACCAGCCGCTGGGTCGTCGCGGCTTGCGGCTGCTCGCCGCTGGCCGGCTGGCGCTCGATGCGGTCGACCAATTTGCGTAACTGAAGGTTGAGCTGCTGGATACCGCCGACAAGCGTCTCCTCAACCTCGCGGACAATCGGTTTTTCGCCGACTTGCTGTAGCGCTCGGCGTGCCTTTTGTTCTAGCTCACTTGCCTCCGGACGTTGTTGAATCGCATGGACCGCGCGCTGCACTTGTGTTCCCAGCTCCTCAAAGGCCTCGCTCACTTCACGCCGGATGGTTTGGCCCGGCCCCGTGACGAACGCGCGAAACGTTGATTCAAGCTGTTGGCCGAGCTGCTGGAGCTCGGCGACAAGCTCTGAGCGCTCGCCCGCTGCCGGCTGGGACTTGCCAGCTTCGGCGTCTTCTGGGCGTGGTAAATGAGACATACATACCTCCTGCAGGGTTGTCAAAACCCTTTAAGTCAATACACCGCGTGATGAGTGCGCGTCGTCAGTAAGCCTGTTCTCGGCGGCGCACTCCGCTCATTTAGACGATCGCCGCCCGCGTGATGTTGCGATCGCGACGGGACGATCGCGCGAGACCCGACGCCGAGCAGGTGGAGTGCGGCCGAAGGAAAACGGATTAGGGTATTCAGTGGAAGTAGCGGCCCTGGCTACACTGTGGCGGCGATGCGGCACGTGAAGCATTTGTGATAAGCGAATGCATCTAACCGGCGATCCTCTCAGCCTTCGGTAGGGGTAGATGGACAGTAAAGGTGCTGCCCACTCCTTCAGTGCTCTCGACAGTTATCGTGCCTCCGTGATGGGCAACGATCTCTTTAACGACGTACAGGCCAATCCCTAGACCAGACACATGTTTATCACTGGTACGTGTCACACGGTAGAAACGCTGGAAGAGATTGGGAATCGCCGCGGCTGGAATACCCAGCCCAGGATCTGCGATACTGACGTGAACCTGCCCCTCGTCCGTCGTGATGCCGACGTTGATTTGTCCCCCCGCTGGGCTGTACTTGACAGCATTGCCGAGCAGATTTGTAAACACTTGCGCAAGCCGGACCTCATCGCCAATAACCAAAATAGGCTGATCGGCCTTCCTTAGTGCGATCGTGTGACTGTTGACCGCAACCTTCAGATCCGTGACAACTCGCTCCACCAGCACCGCTAGGTCCAGCGGTGTCTTCTCGATAAGGAGTTGACCAGTTTGGACACGGGAAACGTCCAGCAAGCTGTTGATCATGGTATTGAGCCTATCGGCCTGTTCCATGATCGCATGGACTGACCGCAACGCCCGTGGTGGAAGCGGCTCTGCCTGCCCTGCCCGACGCAACATCAGCGCGGCGTGGCCTAGGAGTGCCGCCAACGGATTTTTGAGCTCGTGTGAGGCGATCGACACAAAGGCTTCCCGCTCGCGGATGGCGTCTTGTGCCGTTCGATAAAGCTCGGCGTTCTCGATTGCTACCACGGCTCGGCGCGCCAGCTCCTCGGCCATATACAGATCAGCTGGCCCGAAACGCCGCTGTGATTCGGCTGATACCAACGATAATACACCGACCATTCGGCTGCGGAGCACCAGCGGAACGCACATAAATGACTTTAGCTGAAGCGAACGGAGTAGCGCTAACAGCTCCGCATTGCAGCTCCTCTCGCCGCTTGCGCTCTCGGAAATATCTGGGACCAGGAGCGGCTCGCCGGTTCGTAACACCTCAGCGATCCCGGCTGGGTCCTGGGGCCGTGGAAGATAACGCTCCGAAAGCTGGTGAGCTAGTGCCACCTTGGCTGGGTCCTCGTGTGCAATCAGCGTACGTCGCAGCTGGCCATCGCGGTCGAGGAGGTCCACGATACCCCAATCGGCAAGTTCCGGCACCACAAGTCGACCTACATTTTCCAGCGTTACGCCGTGGTCAAGCGACGAGGCGAGCAGCTTACTCGCTTCGGACAGGAAGCGCTGGGCAGACTCGGACGCGCGCAGTGAGGCCTGTAACGTTTCCAGCTCCTCGATTTGCTGCTTGAGCTCATCTTCGCGCAGCACTCGTTCAGTGACGTCCTCGATCAATGTAATGGTGCCAACGACGCGATCTTCAACCGTTAATGGGGCAATGCGCACACTTTGGAGCATCTGCGCAAGCCCCGTTGCCTCGATTACGGGCGGCATCGGGATCAGGTACCGATGAAGGCGCTGCGAAAGGACACTCACCTGGCCCTCCAGCGCTTGTTGGTATCGCTTGTCCATCCCTCGAGCCAGCAAATCCGGATATACGTCGAAGAGCGACCGCCCAACCACTGCCTCGGTCTCAAGCCCGGTATGGAGCTCCAGCCAGCGGTTCCAGACTGCAATGCGCAGCTCGGTGTCAGTTGTAAAGACACCTTGATCCGCGAGCTCGTTCAGCCAGCGGAGCGTCGCCTGGTTTAAGTCGGGTGCGTGTTGTTGATGCGGGACCACGAGTTACGCCTCCGCAACTGCCTGGAGCAACCGGTCAAGCGATGCTACACCGAGCACCAGTACTAGATAGCCATTAACCGTGCCGCTGCGCAGGCTAAAGCCGGTATAGACCACGAGCGCGTAACGCAGCTCTTCTTTGCCGGCAATTATGTCATTCAGCATGACCTGGAGGCCTTCTACCTGCAAGCGGGGGACCGAGAAGGCCAGGTGAACGTGGAGCAGATCGCCAAACATACTCAAGCAGGCGTTCAGCAAAATATTCCCAACCTCGACCAGCACCTCGCGCGCTGAGCTGTCCAGCCGTTTGCCGGATGATTCGTTGGTCAGCAGCTCGATCAGCAACACGGCGCTCTCATAATCCAGTAGCAGCAGGGCATCGCCCGCCATCAAGCCGTTGAAGACCTGATGGACCGCTGCAACGTCGTTACGTACCATGCCGCTGAGCACTGAGACCAACTCATGGCTCGGATGCAGCACAACCTCCGGTACATCCAACAGCACCCGCTGGTCCGTGAGCTCGGACAAGGATGCGGCGGTGCGTGAAAAGGCGATGTTAATGAGCTCGCTCAGCCCATCTTGCTGCTCCCTAGTTAAAATCATCGACCCTCTCCCCCAAGAACCCCGTCGATCGTAGCGAGTACATTGTCAGACGCAAAGGGTTTCGCCAGAAATGCTTTGGCGCCGGCGTCGGCTGCTAGTATCCGGGTGGAGCTTTGAACGTCGGCAGTGGCGACAACCACACTCACCTGCGGATCTAGCTCGCGAAGCTTGCCCAACACGTCAAGGCCGTGCATACCACGCATATTCATATCGAGCAACACAACATCCGGATGATCGAGGAAATACCGCTCGATCGCCGCCATGCCGTCTTCGGCCTCGACCACATCATGCCCCGCCGGCTCTAATAGCCTGCGCAAGGTGCGACGGGAAAAGCTCGAGTCGTCGACGATCAAGATTTTTGCCATGATACTCCCTTTACCAAACCGCCGGCCAGTTGGTCAAGCGGTACACTCTGGTCACTTAGATGGGCTTCATCCACAGCACGTGGCATACCATATACGAGGCAGCTCGACTCAGATTCGGTCCATACATGGCCGCCCTGTGCCTTAATCCATGCGGCGCCCTGTTGCCCATCCGTCCCCATGCCCGTCATGACGACGCCGAGTACCCGCTCGCCAAACACTTCGGCCGCCGAGCGAAACATGACATCTACCGCTGGACGGTGAAGTGTATCGATCGGTCGAACATCGAGATGCACTGTAACCACTCCGCTCGGCTGGCGCTGGAAGGTCAGATGCCGGCCCGCCTGCGCAATCAGAACATTACCCGGAGTAACTGGCGCTCCTTCCTGCGCCTCGCTAACCTTTAAAGGTGATATCTCGTCAAGTTTTTCTGCGAATAACTGAGTGTAGCCTACAGGCATATGGATGACAACTGCAACCGGTACGGGGAAATCTGCCGGCAGCTGAGGTATAACCTGCTTCAACGCCTGGGGACCGCCGGTGGAAATACCGATCACGACGATATCGACAGGTCTGGACAGCTCCGCCGGTACCGGCCGCGGAGTGGCTTCGACTGCGGGGACCTGCTTGTAGGTTAGGGAGGCGGAAGCCGCGGCTTTCACCTTCTCGACCAGCTCGTCGCCAATCTGGAAAACCTTCTCAGTCGCGAGCGCCGTGGGCTTCTGTACGAAATCGATTGCCCCGGCATCCAGAGCCTCGAGCACGGCTTCGCTGCCCTCGTTTGCGATGCTGACCACGACGACTGGTATTGGCCGACGTGCCATTTGCTCGCGCAAAAACGCCAGCCCATCCATGCCTGCCATCATTAAGTCCAACGTCACAACATCAGGCTTAAGCTGCTCGACCAGCTCCAGGGCTTCCGCACCGTCCCGTGCTGCTCCAACTACCTCGATGAACGGACTCCGCGACAACATTTGCTTGACGACTTTACGAATATATGCTGAATCGTCTACAACCAGAACACGCAGCACTCGGTTCATTCTTGTATTCTCTCCTGCCGCGGCTGCGTGTCCCAGTCCACAGCATGCCTAACCACGGGTATAGCCATCAGTCTAGACCTTTAACATACATAAATGCACCACCGATTTCACGTAGCTCGTATTTGGTGGTAATACGCAACAATGACTCTGACGCTCCAACACAAAGATATCCAATCGTTGGCTGATACTTCCAAAATAAGTCGACAGTTTTTCGGATCGACTGTTCTGAGAAATAAATAAATGCGTTTCGACAAAAGATAAATGGTGTCGCGCCGAGGTCTTGGATGTCATCCTCGTGGGTGACATTTGCGACTTTCCAGCGGACGCGCGCGTGTATTTCCGGCACGATCTGCCAACCAGTGCTCACTGCCTTAAAATAGCGCTCGCGAAGCTCGGGTGCCAAGCTGCGGAACGAGCGCTCTCGGTAAAGGCCACGTTGGGCCTTTTCGATCGCCGCAGGACTCGCGTCACTCCCGACAATCGAGATCGGGGCGCGTGCGAACCAGCCCGCCTCCTGTAGTGCCATCGCAATTGTCAGTGGCTCTTCACCCGTGGCACATGCTGCACTCCAAATGCGTATCGCTCGACCAGGATTTTTCGCAACGAACTGCGGGATCAAGACGTCGACCAGCGCCCGTATCTGATCTGGCTCGCGCCAAAAAAAGGTTTCCTGGACTGACAAGGCGTTCATGACGGCCTGCCACTCGTCCGTCGCAGCGTCGTACTTGAGCAGGTAATAATAATCGAGGAACGATCCGAAGCCGAGCGCGATGACGCGTGGAGAGAGCTTATCCGCGAGTAAATCGCGCTGCGACTCTTCGTAGTACAAGCCGATACGCTCGTGAATCAGGTCACGCAGAATCGTAAATGCGCCTGTCGGTAAGCTCAGGGTCTCTGAATACAACGGCATATGCTATTGGTTGAGCAACGGGCGGATCGCCCGGCGCACTCGTAAGTCGGAGTCCACCAGCGCCCGTTGTGCAAGCTTCTCTTGTACCGCACGAGCGCCAAGATGCCGCAGCGCCTGTACCGCTGCAAGGCGGACCGTAGGCTCAGGATCGTCCAGCGCCGAGACAATGATCTGGGTAGCCGCCGGCCGGCGCATGCGCGCCAGCGTTTGGACAACCGCTTCGCGGACTACAACATGCGGATGCGATAGTCCACGACCTAGCTCGGCCAGGAACGGTCGCGCCGCACGTGTGAGGACGTTTATCACAGCCTCTCGCTGATTGGTGTTAAGCAGCAGCTCAATCAATGCCGCAATCGCCTCTGGTGTCTCGATGCGACCGAGCGCGTCGCAGGCCGTCTGCTGGATGTCAACGTCGGCGTCGGCCGCTGCGACCCATTGGATTGACTGCACGACGCTTGGATCGCCGTGGCGCGCGAGTGCCCCGATCGTTGCTCGCCGCCGCGCCGAATCAGAGGCGCGCAACGCCTCGTGCAGCGTCGGTAGCACCAGCGGGTCACGGGTTGCCCCAAGCGCCTTGATTGCGTTGGTCGCCAGGTCGATGTCTGCCTCCGCCGTAGTTAGCACGAGCGCCGCCACGACCTGCGCGCCTCCAATGTGTCCCAGCGCTTCGGCTGCGGCGATGCGTACCTGTGTCGCCGGGTCCGTTCGGAGAATGCGTGTCAACACTTCAGCCGATTCAGGGCTGCGTTGCTGACCGAGCGAGCAGGCTGCGAAGTAGCGCACCCATGGATGGATATCCTCCAACGCCTGAATGAGGTGTGGGAGAGCCGCAGGTGCCTCCATCTGCCCAAGCGCGCGGACGGCAGCCGCGCGCACAGCTGGCGTGTCGTTGGCGAGTACGTCAAGGAGGCGGGGCAGGCAGCGTGGGTCATCCAAATATGGCAGCACCTCAACCGCTGCCTGCCGCACCCGATCCACTCGATCGTCCGTGCAGCTCAAGATGGCATCACCACACGACGGGAACCCGAAATATCCCGCAATCCTGACGGCGGACTCGCGGATCAGTGGGTCGGCGTCAGTCAAACGGGCCGCAACCTGGGTTTCAAGATCCGGATGGCCTAGCGAGTTGAGGGCTGCAATCGCGGCCTGTCGAACCGCAACGTCTCTGTGGCCGATACGTTGGAGCAGTGCGTCAAAGGCTCGATGGTCGCCAAGCTTCGCGAGTGCGTCGGCAACAGCTACCTGCAGCTCCGGGTCGGTCTCCAGAAGCTCGATCAGCGCTGGAACGGCAGATGTGTCGCCAATCCTGCCCAGCGCTATCACCGCCGCAACGCGGGTTTCGACGTCTGCCGCGTCCAGCTGCTCGATCAAGAGCTTTGTTACCCCGCCGCCGAAGCGCACCAGCGCCGTAATAACCTCCGGCCGAACCGCGGCCTGGTCCAGGAGGCGGGCCAATGCCCGCTGCACCCCAGAGCCGTGAAGCCAACCCAGCACCACCACCATTGACCGTAGCTCGTCGCACTGAGCGGTTTCGAGTGCATCGAGGAGATGCTGCGTTGCCGCAGGCGTGAATGTCCGGCGGGCGAGGTCGGCAATGTAGCTACCTTCGCCGTAAGCGCTTTCGTAGCGCCGATGCACAGCGTCGAGCGCGTGTGCGACGACAGGCGCGGGATCTGCCGAGGAATTCAGCAGGTGCGCAAGCGGTGCGACGACCGACTCGTCACCGAGGGCACCAAGTGCATCGGCTACAGCCCCTCGCAACAGATCGTCGCGGAGGAGTGGGACCAGCCGGGGCGCCACGTCGGGATCGCCAATTAGCCGTATGGCGTCGATCGCGGGAAACGCCAGAAAAAAGTCGCGCGTCTCGGCGATCGCCACCAACGGTTCGACCGCATCTTGCGCGCGTAGCTTACCGAGCGCCTCGATCGCATGAAAGCGGACGTTTTGATCGGGATCGTCCAAAGCCGCGATCAGTGCGGTAACCACGCGTGGGTCGTGCTGGTCTGCTAGCGCCAGCGCAGCGTAGATGCGCAGGTCGTCGTCGGGACTTCCCAAGAACTCAACCAGCGGCCCTACCACGTCGATCTCCGTCAACGTCAGCACCTGCAGCACGCTGTTTAAGAGCGCCAAATCCTGATGTTGGTCGCGCATGGACCGGAGCACATCGGCGATGACGTCCCGGCCCGCGCCCGCCGCTACGCCTGCGGCGGCTGCCCGCCGCACACGCCACTGGTCGTCGCGGAGTGCCTGCTTTAACAGCGCTGCATCGTGTTCGTTATTGGCGTCGAGGTTTTCGGCGGCTTCGAGCCTGGTAGCAGGATTGGAACTCTTTAGCTGTGATGCAAGCTCGCGCTCGCGATCCAGCCGAGCGGTGACATCTTCAATCGTCACAATCGTGCCGGTAATCTGCTCGTCGCTGCGCAGCGGGGCAATCGTCACCCGCTGCTGCATATCCTGGAAGTGGGCCGATGGTAGCGATGGTGAGCAGCGCAAAAGATAACGATGAAAGGCCGGCGAAAGTACCTCGACCACGCCCTGCTCGAGCACGTGTTCAAAGCGTGCCAGGAGCCGACGCGTGGCGAGATCGGGCACCAGCGCTGTCAAGGGTGTGCCAATCGCCGTAGCGGCGGATATGGCGGAATGCTGTTCCATCCAGCTGTCCCACGACACGACAACCAGGTCGTGATCAGTGGTAAAGACGCCCACCCCAGCCGGCGCCGACAGCAGCTCGTCAGCGCGCATGGACGGTTCGTCCGTTTCCATTTAGCCGCTCTGCGGACGCGTCAAGTGAACGCGCTCGCTCGAGCAGGCCCGCCGTCGCCTGGCGAGTCGCGTGGACACCCGCGGCATTCCGATCCGTAATCATACGGATCTCGGATAGCCCGTTCAAGATCACCCCCGCGGCGGCCGAGTGTTCGTGGTTGGCCCGGGTAATCAGTGCAATCTGTTGCACGATGCTTTGTATGACCGTGTGAATTTCCCGCATTGCCCGGGACTGCTCGGCCATCGCCCGCGCGGTTTGGTCTGCTTCGCGCCGCATCTGATTCACAGCCGCGCTAATCTCACCTGCCGCGCCGCTCTGCTCGGCCATCGCGCGGTTTACATTGTTGACAAGCCGGTTTAGCCGTTCCGCCTCCACCGAAACTTGCTGTGCAGAGGCGGCCTGCTCGGCCACCGAGCGCGCGGTTGAGGTGGCACCGCGGCGCATGGCCTCGACTGCCTGGGTGATCTCACTCGCCGCACTTGCCTGCTCTGCTGCAGCACGACGAAGCTGTGCGGCGAGTGTTGTGGTTCGCTGTGCCGCCTTGATAATGTCGCGCGCCGCCTGCCCTTGTTCATTCATCGCCTGCGTGACTTGTTGCACCGTGCGCCGCATCTGCCCGGTCGTATTGACGATTGTTCGCGCTGTTGTCGCCTGCTCGGCGGTTGCGGCGGCTACCTGACGCGCGTGCTGACTTGTCGTCGAGATGGCGGTCATCACCTGCTGCCCGGCACGCAGCTGCTCGTCCGTTGCCCGCGCAATCTGCCCGACGAGCTGCACGATCTCTTCGAGGCCGGAAAGAATGTTGCGTAGCCCTGACGCGCCTTCCGTGGATTGCCTCCCCGATTCGTCTGCAACCCGCAACCCCTCGTTCGAGGTTGCGATCGCCTCCTGGACGACCTCTTGTAAGCTGCGGATAATCCCGGCGATGTCGGCCGTAGCCCGCGCCGAGCGATCCGCCAAGCTGCGGATTTCTTCAGCTACAACCGCAAACCCTCGTCCTGCATCTCCGGCACGGGCTGCTTCAATCGAGGCATTCAACGACAAGAGATTGGTCCGCTCCGCGATTAGATTAATCGTATCGACGATGGTGCTGATTTCGTTGGAGCGCTTACCCATGTCGCGCATCACTCCCGCGCTCTGGGCAACCGATTCTCGCACGCGCCCCATTCCTTCGATCGAGCGCTGAATTGCGACTCCGCCTTCCCGTGCCTCGCGTGTGACTCGTCCCGCCACCTCGTTCGCCTGGCGCGCCAGCGCTGCTACCGCTTGAATTGAACGGTCCAGCTCCTCGGCGCTAGTGGCCGCGCCGGTCGCCGCCTCGGTAATGGTGGCGGCGCTTTGTGCGACGCCCTGCATCGAGCGGGCCAGCTCCTCGATCGCAGTCGAGACGCCTTCGATCGAAGCCGCCATGTTTTCGCTCATGGCCGTCACTTCCTCGATCGACGCCGCCATTTCATTGATTGCCGACGAGGTTTGTTCCGCCGCTGTGGCCACCTCGTCGGTGTTTGCCGCCATGACCTGGATCGAGCGCGTCATCTCTTCGAGCGAGGCACCCGTCTGGTTGACCGCAGACGAGAGCCCATCGGTGTCATCGCTTACACTCCCGATGGCCGTGGTTATATTGTTCATTGCCGAGGTCACTTGCAATGTCGCGGTCGCCATCTCCTGCGCGGTCGCCGACACGCCTTGGATCGAGCGCGTGGATTGCTCAACGGCCGTCGCCGTTTGTGTCACCATGGTCGACAAGGTTACGGTACTCGCCGTCACCTGTTCAATGGACGCGACCATTTCGTTAACCGACGACATCAGCTCCTCGCTCGACGTCGCGACAGACGCGGCCTGGGTTGCCGTATCGCGCAGCGACGCGGCCATCTCATTCGTCCCGCTCAGGGTATGGTCAAGGGAACGGACCTGTGCGTCAGCGCCCGTGGCTACCTGGTCGGTGACCAAGCTGATCTCAGCGGCCGCCGCCGTTACCTGACGTGCCTGGTCAATGATCTGTTCGACTTCGGCAGGTTCTGCGTTGCGTCGTGAGCGTTGAAAGAGGCCCATACCGTCCTTGCTCCTCGTTTACGAATCTTCAAGTGTTGGAAGCGATGTCTCCGGCAGGCTCAGAACCTCGGATAGGTTCAAAATTAGCACGAGCCGGTCGCCAAGCGTCGCGATGTGGTCGAGATAGTTGCCGCTAAGACCGCTAACCGCCTCCGGCGGCGGTTGGAATGCATCTGCCGGCATACGTACAAATTCACGCGCCGTGTCGACGACCAGGCCTACCCGCCGCTCGTCGTGTTGGATTACGACCAGGCGGGTACGCAGATCGTACGGTATTTTGGGCAATCCAAACCGTGCGCGCAGGTTGAGGGCAGGAACGAGCTGTCCTCGCACGTGCACAATGCCCTCGACCATCGGTGATGCGTTCGGTATGGGTGTGATCTGCTCCAGCATGTCGATGTGTTGGACTACGCCACTGTGTACGCCGTAGGTCGTGCCTGCCAGCTCAAATAGAATATAGGGTTCAGTTGCCGTTGGTGTTGCTTGCATCGCCGAACTCGACTTTCCGTCAGTATCACGCCGCGGTGGCGCGGCTGGACGTGCGCGTGGATCGCGTGCCAGCTGGACCAGACCCACCGGATCGAGAATCAGAACGACCCGCCCATCACCCAGCTCGGTCGCCCCGCCGATCCCCATGACCTGAACGAGCGGGTCGCTGATCGGTCGTACCACAATCTCCCGCTTGTCGAGCACCCGATCCACGCCGAGCACCAGGGCGTGTGGGCCCTGTCCCAGCACGAGACCGTAGGCAGCGCCATTACTCGGTGCGTGCAGGCTAAAGACTCGCGGAAGCCGCATCAGTGGCAGGACACGCTCACGGTAGCGCACGAGCTCATTGTTTTCCAATGCAGTGATCGCATCCGCATCGATCTCAATCACCTCGCGTACGGCGGGCAATGGTATGGCAAACATCTGCTCCGTAGTCGAGACGATCAATGCGTCCACAATTGTAAGCGTCAGCGCTACCTGCATGGTGAAGCAGGTGCCGCGGCCGACCTCGGTCGTCAGCGACAGGATGCCGCCCAGCTGGTGGATCGTCCGTTGGACGACATCCATGCCGACGCCCCGCCCGCTTACGTGATCTGCCTGCTCGCGGGTAGAGAAGCCAGGCGTACACAGCACATCGAGGATCCGCGCGTCATCCAGCGGCTCCGAATCTGTCAGCACACCCAGCTCACGCGCACGGGCCCGCAGCCGCTCTGCGTTGATGCCGCGCCCGTCGTCCGCAAGCTCGATTGTGACCACATCGCCACGCGCAGATGCCGATAAGGAAAGTGTGCCTTCAGCCGGCTTGCCCTGCGCGACCCGCTCGGCTGGGGGCTCCAAGCCGTGATCGACCGCGTTGCGGACGAGGTGTACGAGCGGATCAAATAAACGCTCGACGATGTACTTGTCGATCTCGGTATGCTGCCCGCTGATCTCAAGCCGTACCTGTTTGTTGAGGTCCCGTGCCAGATCCCGAACGACAAACTGCATGCGGGCGAAAATATCGCCCATCGGCACCATCCGCGTCCGCACAACGCCCTCGCGCAGGTCCCGCAGCTGGCGCCACAGCAGCAGGTTAGTATCCTGCAGGTCGCGCCATTCTCCAACGTCAAGCCGCTGTTCAAGGTGCGCTAGCTGCTCAGCTAGCCGTGCGCGGGTAATGACCAGGTCGCCGATCATCTGCATCAGCTCGTCGAGGCGTGCAAGATCGACCCGTACGATGTTCGCGGGCGCTACCGACAGTGGACTGTTCGCTGCGACAACCGGATTGGTGGCTGGCCGCGTGACCCCGTTCGGCTCATCCAGCTGCCACTCAACTCCGTCCTCGGTCAATGGCTCGAACGCCGCGGGCTGGGCAGCCGTCGCGACGATAAATTCAAACGCAACGCCACCCTCAGGTCGCACCCGCGGTATCGCCTGCTGAATCTCTCCGATCGCTTGCAGCCGCGCCCGAATGGTATTGACGTTGATGCCCCGCTCGGCGAGCTCGGTTGTCGGCACGAAGACGAAGCGGACGGATCTCTGAGTGTGTCCTGCTGTCGAAGCCGGCTGAGCAGCTAGGGGTGCGTCCTCCGTGCTTGATGTGGCAACCGGCGCTGCGGCGGCATGCGCTACCCGATGCGGCTCGATCGCCGTGTTCAAGGCTGCCACAACCGGCTCGATGACCGGACCTGGCTCTTTGCGTTGCCAGGCCGCGAGAGCTTGCTCAATGAGCCGGGTCGCCTCGAAGAGAGCATCGAGCACCGGTGCGGAAAGCACCACTTGTTTATCACGCAGCGCCCTGAAGTAACTCTCGGTATGATGTGCGAGCTGCTCGACGTCGCTTACCCCGACCATCCCGGCGAGGCCCTTGAGGGAGTGGAAACTTCGAAAGAGCTCTTCCAACAGAGCTCGATCGACCTCTGCTTGCTCGACAAAGGGTTCAAGCGCAAATAAGTTGCGCCGAACAGCAGTTAAGTGTTCATCGCACTCGGCGAAGAAATCGTCAATGAACTCGTCGAAAAATGAGTTGTCGGGCGGCAGCGAAACATTAACCACGGTTGTCTCGGTTGGCTCGAGCCATATCAGGTTAGGTCGCCCGCGCACACGACGTGACCGGTATGCGACGGGTACGGGCTATTCGAGACGTATTATACCTTTCTCAACAAGTTGGCAATGCAGGTCGCGAGCGCAGCCGGATCGAAGGGCTTGGTGAGATACCCCGTCGCTCCGGCGCCCAGCACCGTCTCGCGGCTGGCATCGTCGCCGCGCGTCGTCAGCACCACGATTGGAATCGTGCGGTAGGTCTGATGCGTGCGTACAAACTGTACAACCTCAAGGCCATGCATCTCGGGCATATTGAGGTCCAGAACCAGCGCATCGATCCGTGCCAGCGCCAGCTGCTCGATCGCTTCCAAGCCATTGCCGGCCTCGACAAAGCGCACATCCGGAATGCGGCGAAGCGCTGCAATCACCATCCGGCGAATTGTAGGAGAGTCGTCTACGACCAGAATCGTGCTCATGCGCGGCTGTTTCCTATAAGCGCTGCGTCACTCGGTGAAGACAACGGTAGCTCTGTGTTGGCCGAACTTTGTAAACCAGGCAAGTCGCTCAGAAGCCACGGAGATCGCCAGTTGCGTCGGTACAAGCCCAACTGAGTGGCTACCAAACGTCGGCTTGCGGCTGCAAACGTGGTTGAGGAGCTGCATCGTTACCAGTACGCGAGTGATCGCCCGGTTGGCTGAAGAGCAGCAGCTGCACCTCATGCCGATGTGGCGACGACTTGTGAAATTGTCGTCAGCAGGGTCCCAAAACTGAACGGCTTTGGAATAAACGCCGAGTAGTCGCATTCACCGGACCGATCGGGTGCCGACGCTGCACTCATGAGCACGACCGGAATTCGCTGATATTCCGGGTCCGCACGTATACGTTTACACAGCTCGCGGCCATCCACAAGCGGCATCATGACATCGCTTAAGACAACATCGGGCCGTACCATGGATAGTGATGTAAGCGCAGCCGCTCCGTGTTCTACGATGACAGTCTCATATCCTTCATCTGTGAGGATCTCACTCACGAGCTCAGCGATTGAAATCTCATCCTCGACCACTAATATACGTGTCATGCGAACCTTCACTTCTCGTACAGTCAGCTCATCGTAACAATCCCCGCACGGCTGTGAAAGCAGTACCACCGCTACCTCGCCGAGGATTCCCGTTTGTTAAGCAACTCCGGTACCGCGGTTTCGCGACGACAGCGTCGTGGCGTGCCATGCATCCGCATGCTTTTCCAAGGTCGAGCGCTGAGCCGACTCGAACGGATACGGCCAGACGGCGAGTCCAATGTCGATGATCGGCTTGGCGGGGAGACCCGCTACACTCGTTCCACCAATGTGCTGAATACCCTCGATGCTGCCGCCTTCGGTCACTGCTCCGAAGCTGGCGAGCAGTCGCGCACGCTCGCTGACAAAATTCTGGGACCAATGCGGCTGTGTTTGACAGAGTGACAGGTGCGGTTCCATTGAGCAGCTTTCTCCGATGCCTCTGTTGCCGAGTACATGGAGCCGCTGCGGCTCGGATGCGCTCGCAGCGGCAAAACTGGTGCAGAGAGACAATGTTACATCTCCACGTGCCGCGGCGCTAGCGAAAATGAGCCCTTGCTCCCGGCACAGAGCTTGCACCAGCTGCCGCCGAGGAAAGGAGGCAGCAATGCCGATTGACGAACGTCAGGATAAAGCTCCGTTTATCAACGCGACGCCACAAGCCGAAACCGAGCTACGGCCGACTGATCAGTCTGAGTTTGGCGGCAAGCAGACGTCGAGCGCGACCAACGCGTCCTTTGCGACGGGCGCTGGCGAAGGCGCTGTTGGATATGACTCGCCGCCGGTGGGCAGTCAGTGGCTTGGGAATACCGAGGTGGACGGCGCTGAACACGCTGATCCATACTTTGCGCCAGGCGGCCCAGCCGACGCCGACACCTCCCCAGACCGGGATGAACCGCCGGTCCCACCGGGAACGGATGCGTAGACGCGCGGTGCTTGGGGCTGGACCGAAAGGTCCGGTCCCTTTGCTGAGGTGTCCAGGCTGCTGCCGTGTCCAGCGCAAGCAGCGAACATGCCTTCCCGTGCCCGCTCTAAAGCGCAAGCGTCTTTCCACCGACTGCGTGCGGCAGCTGCTTTCAAGCACCCGCATCAATCAACAAGTGGAAGATCAAGCGCGGCCGCCCAAGCTAGGAGTCCCACGATTCCGTTGTCGCCCAGCGGCGTCGCCTCCCAAGCCTTTAGTGCCTTCCACGCGGCGACCGCCTCGGTGACGGTTGTGAGATCGAAGCGCAGCTGATCGCCCGGCAGCAGCTGCGCGGCAAGTGGGAGGTCAGCTCCGACCACGACCCCGATAATTGGGTAGCCACCCGTCGTTTGCGCATCGGCAGTCAAGAGGATCGGCCCGCCGTCGGGAGGAATCTGGATTGCGCCAGGCACGACGCCGTGTGATGGAATACTCGACGTCGGCGGGTTCGGCAAGCTGCCTCCCTCCAACCGGTAGCCCATGCGGTTGCTCTGCGAGCTAATCTGCCAAGCGCGTGCCAGAAGCGCGGCAACAGTTGCGCTGTCGAAGAGATCGCTATGTGGCCCGGGCAGGATGCGCAGCGTCGGCAATTGCGAGTACGGCGGGCGAGCTTGGGCGGGCCAGGTGCGGCCTGCCTCTCGAAGGACGTCAACCCGTGGCATGTCGACCGCCAGGAGATCGCCTGCTCGCAACGGTCGCCCCTCAACGCCGCCAAAGGTGCCCGCTAAGCTCGTGCTGCGCGAACCAAGCATCTCTGGCACATCAAGACCCCCAGCGATTGCCAAATAGGCGCGAGCTCCCCATGGCTGTGAGCGCTCCGTCAGCTCCAGACTCTGCCCTGAGCGCGCAAAGATCGTGGTCCAGGTCGGCAGCGGCTCGCCATCCAGGGTGATGTTGAGTTCAGCACCCGTGATCGCCACCATCAACGCCGCCAGCAGCTCGAAAGCACAGCCGCCGGCAGTTAGCTCGAGTGCGGCCGCTCCGATGGGATTACTCACGAGGCGATTGGCAGCAATCAACGCAAAACGGTCCATTGCTCCACCCACCGGCACACCATAGTGCTGCGCCTCGGGTCGGCCCAGATCTTGGACCGTCGTGAGCATACCTGGACGTAGAACACGCAGAGCTAGCGTCACGGCGTTATCCCATCCGCGAGGGGCTCGAAGCGTACTCTATCACCGGGCATAAGGAACGCCGGGGGCGTGTTGGCGGGGTTGAAGAGGCGCACAGGCGTCCGGCCGATCAAATGCCAGCCTCCGGGAAGCTGCGCCGGATAAATGCCGGTAAGGCCGGCGGCCAGGGCAACCGAGCCCGGAGCAACGGCAGCTCGCGGCGTCTGGCGGCGGGGGATGGTTAGCGCAGTGCCAAGGGGTCCGATGTAGGGAAAGCCGGGCGCAAAGCCAACTGTAAGCACGTGGTATACTGCTCGGCAGTGTTCCGCCACCACCTCACGCACCGACAAGCCCGTCAGCTCAGCTACCGCTTCCAGGTCCGGTCCACAGGCGCCGCCATACCGCACCGGAATCGTCACGACGCGTGCCTGCGCTGGGGCTGGGGGCTCCATGTGGTCGAGTAGCTTGCCCAATGCGACCTCAACCTCTGAGGCGTCTACGGTCAGCGGGTCGAACCGAACAAGCAGCGAGGAAACGCCGGGAACCAGCGCCTCAATGCCTGGAATAACGCGCTCCTCCAGAGCAGCCGTGAGCGCGACGACATAACGATTCGCGAGCAGCGCCGGCTGCCCTTCAAGCAGCACCGCCGCCTCGCCCATGGGGCGGAAGCGCCAGGCGGGTGGTGTGGTGCTATCACGCTCCATGCACGATCCGGTCAAGTGGGATGACGTCAACTCCCGCGGCTTGCAGGCCTGAGCGTAGAAAGGCGGCACGTCGCGCGGCGTTAGGAGTGTCGCCATGCACACAGAGCGTGTCCGCGGCAATCGGGACCTCCACACCTTCTGGCGTCACCACGTTCCCAGCCATGACGATCTTGAGGGCCTGCATCAATGCCTGCTGGTCATCCTCGATGACCGCGCCTGGCAAGCCGCGGGCGCGAAGCAGCCCATTCGCTTCGTAGGCTCGATCGGCGAATGCTTCGCGTGCAACCGTTAAGCCCACAGCTTGGCCGGCTTCAACGAGCACTGATCCGGCTAGGCCGACTAGGATCAGGTCGCGGCTAAAGGCTGCGATTGCCCTTACAATAGCTTCGGCGACGTCTGCTGTCGCGGCTGCGTGGGTATACAGCGCACCGTGCGGCTTGACGTGCGTCAGCTCCACCTGCTCCGACCGCGCAACGGCATACAGCGCGCCGATTTGCGCCAGGACAGTTGCAGTGATCTCAGCTCCACTCATCGGCAGAACACGTCGTCCAAACCCCGTTAGGTCGGGATAGCCGGGGTGCGCGCCGACGACGACGCCGTGCTGGCGCGCTAGGCGGACTGTTGTGGTCATAACGCTTGGATCGCCGGCATGACCGCCGCAGGCGATATTCGCCGACGTGACGTGCGGCAGCAGCGCCGGATCATCGCCGATCTGCCAGTGGCCGAAGCTCTCACCGCAGTCGCAGTTGAGGTCGATGCGCATCGTCGGCAAGCCTCCTCTCGCAACCCATCCCGAAAGTATCGCTGCCTCAGGCCGTCAGGGTCGCTCCGCCTTACTTTACCGAAAGTTGTCGCGCCCGTAAAGCTGGTCTCATCCGCACAATTCGGCTGGTCTAAACTGACAGGAATGCGTGCTACAATCGGCGCGCACGCAGGCTGGAAGGAGATGCTGACCCTGCCGGTCGAAGTCAGCGCTTCGTGGAAAGCTGCGCATGGTGGGGACCTACATGCCTCAGGGCAGTTGGCGATGAAAGGCGACAAGTGGATGCATAGATTTGTCTACGAAGCACTGCCCGGCCGGATTGTCTTCGGTGTGGGTACCAGTAGATCCGAGCTGAGCGTCGAGATTGAGCGCCTGCGGGTCGCGCGTATCCTGCTGCTCACCAGCGCCCGTGGCAGGGAGCTCGCCGAGCAGCTGGCCGTGCCGCTTGGTGACCGGGTCGTCGGAGTGTTTACGGATGTGCGACTGCACGTGCCGGCCGAGATCGCCGAGGCTGCCCGCTCGGCCGCACGAGCAGTGGGGGCCGACTGCTTGCTGCCCATCGGCGGTGGCTCCACAACAGGTACTGCCAAAGTGATCGCTCTGGCTATGCCGCTGCCGATCGTCGCCGTTCCGACGACCTACGCGGGCTCGGAAGTCACGCCGATTTGGGGGTTGACCGCCGGCCAGCGCAAGCAGACCGGGCGAGCGGTCGAGGTGCTGCCCAAGGTTGTTATCTACGACCCAGAGCTCACGTACTCATTGCCGAGCAACGTTACCGGCCCGAGCGCCATGAATGCGCTCGCCCACTGTGTGGAAGCGCTCTATGCGCCCGGTGCGAACCCAGTGACCTCGCTGCTGGCTGAGGATGGAATCCGACGGATTGCGCATGGGCTGCCGACGGCACTGGCACAGCCCGATCATCTGGATGCGCGCAGCGAGCTGTTGTATGGCGCTTATCTCGCCGGCGCTGTACTCGCGGCGGCAGGTGCCGGGCTCCACCACAAAATCTGCCACGTCTTGGGAGGCGCCTACAACTTGCCCCACGCCGAGCTGCACACCGTTATCCTGCCATATGTGGCCGCCTTCAATCAGCCAGCACTGTCGGATGTTATGGGTCGTATCGCACGGGCGCTCAACAGCGTATCTGCTGCCGCCGGCCTCTACGACTTGGCGCGACACAGTGGTGCTCCGGCAGGGCTCAAAGACCTGGGTGTGCGTCGGGAAAATCTGGACGAGGCCACAGGCCTGGTGCTTGCCGCGGCGCCACAAGATAATCCACGACCGATCGATCGCGCCGGTGTCCGCCAGATTCTTGAGAGCGCCTATACTGGCCTACGGCCAGAGGTTATCTGCTAGCTGGTCATCGCACTGCACGGTAGGTGTGAAAGATAAGGGCGCCGAGTCCTGCTGGTACGGGACACGGCGCCTGGAACGATCGTCGATCACGAGACTTCGAAGCAGTCCGTGGTGGCACGGTAGTGAGTAGGAGTGTGGGCGAGTATCGCGTGCGTAGCACTCACGGACAAATGTCAATCATTAGTCGATTGGCTTGAGATTCGCCACAATCGCGTCGCGGCGCGGCTCCAGGAATGGCGCGAGCACCACCTTCTCGCCGAGTGTCGCCTCGTCCTCGTCCACCCCGAAGCCCGGTCCATCCGACGCAATCTCGAACAAAATGCCATTTGGCTCACGAAAGTAGAGGCTGCGGAACCAGTACCGGTCCACCTTGCCACTGTTCGGAATGCGCAGCTCATTCAGGCGCTCCGCCCAGCCGTCGTACGTTTCAAATGTGGGCGTGCGGAAGGCCACATGATGGACGCCACCGGCGCCGAGCTGCGCGGGAGGTAAATCAGGCTGGACTGCAACGTGTAGCTCAGCGCTAGGGCCGCCCGGGCCCATCTCGTACACGTGCACCGTATGCTTCGCCTGCTCTGGATGTGCATACTCACGCACCGGACGCATATTAAGTGCCTGCTGAAGCACCGCGTCGGTCGGACGTAGCACGGGTACGCTCAGCATGATCGGTCCCAGTCCGCGCACCTGATACGCCGCCGGCACCGGACTACGCTCCCACGGATACGCCTCGCCGGCGCCCCCATCATCGATCAGTGTGAGCCGTTGACCCTCAGAATCTTCGAAATCGAGCATCAATCGCCCGTCGCGCTCCGCGATCTCGCCTGCGGCTGCGCCGGCCTCCCGAAAATGTTGGGCCCACCACTGGAGTGCCTCGAGTCCAGGGACACGTAGGTGCGTCCGGGTGATCGAGTGGGTGCCGCGCCGCTCGCGCGGCATCGGCCAGTCGAAGAAGGTAAGATCGGTGCCCGGGCTGCCCTTGGCGTCGGCGTAGAATAGGTGGTACGCCGTCACATCATCCTGATTCACGCTCCGCTTCACGAGCCGCATCCCAATCGTCTGTGTGTAGAAACGGTGATTCTCACGAATCTGCGCCGAGACCGCCGTCAAGTGATGAATACCGGAAAGGTTAAGGTCCATAATTATCTCCCGTACCGCGCCGGTTGGGCAAACGACGCCGTTATAAGTGGTTTGAGCTGTGCTGCGATGTCGGCGCGACGTCCTTCTAGAAAGGGTGGTAGCGAGAGGCGCTCGCCGTCAATTGGATGGTCGACGTCAACGCCGGGGCCGTCAGTTGCCAGCTCGAAGAGAACTCCGTTTGCCTCGCGAACATAGACCGAGGCGAAATAGTGGCGATCGACCACACCTGTGTTGCGATAGTCAAGCGTATCAAGGCGCTCGACCCAGTCGTCGATCTGCTGGCTCTCGGGCACACGCAGGGCGACATGGTGTACTGCACCCGCGCCGTAGCGCGCGCGTGGCAGATCATCGCGCACAACTACGTGCACCTCGGCATGCGCGCCCCCCTCGCCCATCGTGTAAACGTGCACCTGGAATTGTGGCGCCTCAGCCAAGGCGTACCTACGGTCCGCGCGCAGTCCCAGCGCCTGCGTGAGGAAGCGGTTTGTGGGCTCAAGCACAGGCACCGTAATCACGATGTAACCCAGGCCGCGGATTTGATACGAGGCCGGCACCGGGCTTGCGGCCCATGGGTGGGCCGTACCCGCGCCGCTGTCGTCAACCAACGAGAGCCGCGTGCCCTCGGGATCCTCAAAGTCGAGCACCTGCCGTCCATCCCGGGTCATGATGCCACTCGACGCGATGCCATGTTCTTGCAACCGCGTTGCCCAATACTCTAGCACCTCGGCGCCCCCGACGCGAAAGGTCGTGCGCGAGATACTGTTGTTACCACGACGCTCGCGTGTGGCACGCGGCATATCAAACACCGTCATGTCGGAGCCGGGGCTGCCGACCGCGTCACCGTAAAAGAGATGGTACATGCTGGGGTCGTCCTGGTTCACCGTCTTGATGACCGGGCGCAGGCCAAGCACGTCGGTATAAAAGTTGTGGGTCCGCTCAATGTGCGCGCTAAGCGCGCTCACATGGTGGACGCCAATTAGCGATAGTAACATCCCAATTTCTCCCGAACCAGCACGCTGCGTGCCCGTCGGTACGGCAGCGTACGTGCTATCTGCCGTCCGGTATTGATTCATGCAATCGCAGTCCTCACAAGCCGATGTCCGACCGCTTCTGTGTTTAGTGCTAAACCGAGCCGGTAAAAAAATTTAGGGTACGAGGCTATGGTCGAGCTTGCGCAACAGGCGCAGCAGCTCATGCTGCTCGTCATCCGAGAGTGGAGCCAAGAGATCGGCAATCAGCGCTTCCTGCCGCGGCACCAGCTCGTGAAACAGCGCCCGGCCCCGCTCGGTGAGCGACAAGCAGTTGGTGCGGCCCTCCTGCCGCCGCGTGATCAGCCCTTCCTGCTCGAGCTTGCCAAGCAGCTGCGAGATATTCCCTTTGGTTACCAAGAGCGCCGCCGCTAGCTCCTGCTGGGACATACCCTCGGCGGCCCCAACCTTCGCCAGGACATCAAAGTGCGCCGTGTTTAAGCCGTGAGCCCGGAAGAAGCGCTCTGAGCGTGTGTCGATCTTTTGAAACACACGGGCCATGCGCAGCCATGCCAACACGGCCGGCCGGCGCAAGCTATGCTCTCTTCTTCGTGGCGTCCTGGTCATGACTTCAGTTTAGCACTAAACTGTGGCGGTGTCAAGCCTGCCCAGGAACAGGCTGGCATCCGAAGCATTTGGTGTGGGACACGCCCCTGCGGCCCGGGTAATGATCGGGGAAGGGATTCTGAGGTGGCGATTAGGCCCGTTTCAACGCCGCTACTCCTTGAGGCGCCGAAGCACGCGCTCGGCGATCATTAGTTCCTGCTGCGCATCCTGAATTTCTGGCCTGAGCCGCGCGATCGTCTGCTCATACACCGGGATCATCGCCGCGGCCTTTGCAATCTCGAGTGCATCGTCCTCAGGCGTTGCATAGGCCAGTATATGGCGCTTTTGATCGAGCTCACGTTGATAGCGGGTGTAACGCTCCTCCTTCTCGTCCAGCTGCTGCTGGATGGCATCCCGGTGTGCACGCGCCTCGCCGATCTCGTCGCGTGGCCGCTCGTTCTCCCGCGCCGCCCTTTCGTCCCTCATCGCCTTCTCCTTCTTCCTGGCATCTTGCCGATGGGTCCGATGTAGCGGGTTTGTAAGCCGGATCTATGCCAGGAGCGCAAGCCCATTCAACCAGTGGTGGGCGGCTTTATTGCAAAACGACGAGTAGGACGCTGAGCGTCAGCAAGCTGCCGAGCGTGGTTGCCACGACGACATTGCTCACGAAGTGCGGCCACGCATCAAATTCCAGCGCCAGGATTGTGGTGTTAACCGCGGTGGGCATAGCGGCCTGCATGATCCCGACGCGGAGTGGGAGATCGCTTAGTCCCAGAAGATAGGCGGCGCCAAAAGCGATCGGCACTGAAACGACCAGTCGCAAGGTGCTCGCGACGCCGAGCGGACCAAGTGTTCCTACGGGTTTGTGCCGGCGCAGCTGCATCCCGAGAATGAGCAGAAGGAATGGTAGCGTTGCGTCGGCCAGCAAGCGCAGCCCGCGAAACAGGCCGGCGGCGACAAAGCCGTCACTTTCGTCGAGCCGGATGCCGAGTACCCGGAAGAGGAGCGCCAGCAGCGCGGCATACAGCATGGGCATGCGCAAGACTTGAGCGAGCGCGGCCCGCCGATTACCTCCACCGCTCGACGCGACATACACTGCCAATGTTTGAGATAAAAATGCCTGCACAAGATAGCCGATGACGGCGTACTGAAAGCCGACATCGCCAAAGGCGAACCGTGTCGCCGGCAGGCCGTAGTTGCCCGAATTCATAAAAGTCGCAGCCAGCATAAAGCCGCTACGCTGCCTGACGCTCAATCCCATTACCTGCGCGAGTACGTAGGCACAGAGACACATGCTGACGACGACCAGGAGCATAAGCAAGGCCAAGCGGACCGCCTCACCGCCGTTTACCTCGGTCCGCAGCAGTGTAACGAAGAGTAAGCAAGGGCTGAGCCCGTAGAGACTGACGCGGTTGAGCGTGCGCGGATCAAGTGGGAACGCTCCCTCTAGCGCGTAGCCGATCCCGGCAATGACCACGATGGGCAAGAGCACTTCACTGAAAACTTCCAGCAGTAAGTTCATTGGGGCCCTAAACGCCGCTTGCGCGGTCCTGCTCCATCACGAGAATGCTTTTGATTGACATAAATTATAACGTCGCGGCGACAGTGCGCCGTCACGGCGCACTGGGTGATGCGAAGGGTTTCGCTGTTCGTGTACTTCGCACGGGCTTGCGGCGGAACCAACACAGCTCCTAGGTCGTCCGAGTGGATCAGGCCGCTGCTGGACCAGTCACGAACCGGTAAACCGTCGTGTGCTGGTACACCTCGCCAGGACGTAGCACGGTCGAGGGAAACTGCGGCTGATTGGGCGAGTCCGGGAAGTGCTGCGTTTCCAGACACAGCCCGCCGTACTTGACATAGGTCTGGCCGCCCTTCCCAGTGATACTGCCGTCAAGCTGGTTGCCGGAGTAGAACTGAACGCCGGGCTGCGTGGTCAGCACCTCCATCAAGCGCCCGGTTGTTGGCTCGTACAGTCGCGCGGCCAGTCCCAGCTCGCCACCACCATGGTCCAGCACCCAGTTGTGGTCGTATCCCTGGCCGTACCTGATCTGCTCGTCATCACTGGCGACCTGTGTCCCGATTTGTGTAGGCGCCATAAAATCCATTGGCGTGCCCGCGACCGGGCGAAGCTCGCCGAGTGGAATGCTGGTCGCGTCGATCGGCGTGAAGCGTGACGCAAAGAGCTGGATCTCGTGATCGAGGATCGTCCCGGTACCGGCCAAGTTGAAATAGGCGTGATTGGTGAGATTGATGATCGTGTCGGCGTCTGTCGTCGCCGTGTAGTCGATGCGCAATTCATTCTGATCGGTAAGCGTGTACACGACGGTGACAGACAAGTTGCCGGGGTAGCCCTCCTCGCCGTCACGGCTGAGGTAACGCAGCTCAAGGCTCGCACCATCGTCGCTTGCCCGCTCCCGAGCCTCCCAAACCCGATGGTGAAAACCGGTGGGACCGCCGTGGAGATGGTTGGGGCCGTTGTTGCGGGCGAGTTGATATGTGATGCCATTCAGCTCAAACCGTCCCCCCGCGATCCGGTTGGCATAGCGTCCGACCACTACGCCGAAAAAAGGGTGCGCGCCCAGATAGGGCTGCAGCGTTTCAAAGCCGAGCAGAACGTCAGCGATCGTGCCGTTTTGATCCGGAACGCGCAGCGCCACCAACGTCCCTCCGTACGTCGAAATGTCCGCTTCGACGCCCTGGGCGTTTCTCAATGTGTAGCACTCGATGGTCTCACCCTCGGGAGTATCGCCGAAGGCACGTTGTGAGACTGGCATACGAAATCTCCCTCCCTTGGCAGGCATCGTAGGTGGTTCCCTTGACCCTGCGCTGTCTAACAGGCGGTTTAGGCCCTTTCACAGCCCGGCGTAGCCTACATGGTACAACATATCTCCGGTCGCACTGCGCTCTGGGTGCAGTGTTGAAGGACAACCCGCTCAGGCCCGTCCTTTTATCAGACTACCTCGCTTCCGAGGTCCGGCATATGATAGAGGATCATCCCACTGCGCGCCATAGCGGGTAGGGCTCGTCGTGCGAGAGCTGCCCGGGGCAGCAAGGTCCGCGGCGCCAAGTCGCAGGGATGCTTGGTTCTCCCCGGCTGCAACAAGAATTTACAGTTGGTCGTACCTTTACAAGGAACGGCGATCACAGGCCAAGGATACGGTGCGTTAGCAATGAGCGGAATAAGTGTGGAGCCGAGCTGGCGGAGGCGCGAAGTGTTGCTTGTCCTCGTGCTGGCTGTCGTAACAGTTGTTATGGGCCGCGTGCCGATCCTGGGCTGGCTGTTCTATCCTTTCCAGGTCTACGGTACGTTCGTGCATGAGCTGAGCCACGGCCTAGCCGCGATACTGACTGGCGGGGCCTTCCGGCGCTTTGCGGTCCATCCCGATCTTTCCGGCACGGCTACCGCCGCAGGCGGCGTCAGCTGGATCGTGACGAGTGCTGGTTACCTTGGCAGCGCAATGTTTGGCGCGCTGCTTACCTTCTTGTCGGCCTCACGTGTTCCCGCTCGCGTCGTCCTGCTTTGGCTCGGCCTGGCACTTGGCGTGCTTTCGCTCGTCTTTGCGCGGAATGTCTTTGGAATTGTTTCCGGGCTTGTGCTTGCTGCACTCCTGATGCTAGCCGGGCGACGACTACGCGAAAGCTGGGCAGATGCGCTTCTGCTGTTTTTGGCGGTCCAAATGATGTTAGACGCGCTCGACAGCGTATTTGACCTGATGTTTCTTTCGGCGTTGAGGGCGGCCCCACGGACTGATGCTCAGATTATGGCCGATGCAACCGGAATTCCTGCACTCGTTTGGGCAGCCCTGTGGACGGGCGTGTCCCTGGTGATCCTGCTGAGCTCGCTACGCGTAGCATACCGGCGTACACCGACGCCCTTGATCCAGGATGGAGTTGAGCCTCGGTATCGCCTGCGCTAGCCGCGCTCAAATAGTGCCCGATCCCGACGCCCATCCGAGGTCCTGGCAGTGGTCCAAGCCATGGCGCGGAGGGCTCAACCCGCATGGTCAGCGTGAGCAGCGCGATCGTGACCAGCCGGCTTGTTGGTCCGGAAGCAAGGCGATACAATCTGGACGAACATTAGCCCACTCTGCGGCGCGTGTCGCTTGGGAAAGAAACGGAGCATTGGATTGAACATCGAGACGCTTGCCATTCATGCCGGCCAGGATATCGACCCCGCTACGGGCTCGGTTATCCCGCCGATCTATCTGTCGACTACCTTTGAGCGGGCCGCCGACGGGACTTTTCCCCAGAGTTACATGTACACCCGCAACGCCAATCCCAACCGAACAATACTGGAGCGCTGCCTGAGTGCGCTGGAAGATGGCGTCGAGTGTGCGGCCTTCGGCTCGGGTCTCGCGGCAACGATGAGTATCTTTCAGGCGCTCCGGCCCGGTGATCATGTGGTCGCCCCTGACGACGCCTATCACGGCGTGTCGCGCCTCCTGCGTGAGATCATGGCGCGCTGGGGCTTGACCTATACCGCGGTTGACATGACCGATCTCGGCGCAGTGCGCGCCGCGCTCCAGCCGCAGACGCGTCTGATCTGGATCGAAACTCCGTCAAATCCTCGGCTCAAGGTCGCCGACATCGAAGCGATTGCGGGGATTGCCCATGATGTGGGAGCGCTATGTGTGGTCGACAACACCTGGGCGACGCCAGTTCAGCAGCGACCCTTGGAGCTTGGGGCCGACCTGGTGCTGCACGCCACAACCAAGTATTTGGGCGGCCATAGTGATGTACTGGGCGGTGCCGTGGTGACGCGCGAGCTGTCGCCAATCTTCGAGCAGGTGCGCTTCCTCCAGGCAAACGGCGGCGCGGTCCCCTCCCCATTCGACTGCTGGCTGTTGCTGCGCGGTATCCAAACGCTCGCCTACCGCGTTCGCGCTCACGCCGAGAACGCAATGCGCGTTGCGCGCTTCCTTGCTAGCCACCCTCGTATCGAGCGGGTCCACTACCCGGGTTTGGAAACCCATCCTGGGCACGCGGTCGCCACACGTCAGATGCGCGGCTTTGGCGGCATGCTATCGATCGAGGTTCATGGCGGCGAGGGGGCCGCGATGGCGGTCGCTGGCCGCCTCCAGATTTTTACGCGCGCTACCAGTCTCGGGGGTATCGAGAGCTTGATTGAGCACCGCGCCTCGATCGAGGGGCCGGAAAGCAAGACGCCGCCCAGCTTGCTGCGCGTCTCAGTCGGGCTGGAGCACCCAGATGATTTGATTGCCGATCTTGAGCAGGCGCTAGCCGAGTAATGGGCGGCGGGCGACCTACGGGACTGTTTGTAGTGTGGTCGTGATCAACTGGTGCGCAGGTCGTCTCACGGTTCACCTGGCGGCTGCGATCCTGGGACTGACACTCCCTGTCCCAAACGCAGCCGCCGCAGCAGCTCGCCCAGGCTCGCCACGATGAGCACTCCGCCAACCACTGTCAGTGTGTCGTCGAGCGTCGGCTTAAATCCGCCTAGGGCGGTCAAAAGTGTGGTGGAGGCGGCGGGGGCGTGCTGGGCACGGAATAGCAGGGTGCCGACCATCGTGAGCCCGACGGCAAGCACGCCGGCCCAGACGCGGATCGGCGTGAGCTCGCCGGTCTTAAGTACGGATGGAGCGGTTGTCGCTCCCAGCAGCACTACGGCAAGGAAGGCTGCCCCAAGACCGATCAGGTTGCCCGCCACCGCGTTGTAGAAGCGCGCGCTTGGGTGCTCGGGTGTCTCGACCTGCAAGAAGGCAGTGGAGGCCAGGCTGGCAAAGAGCCAGGGCCGATCAACGACCAACCCGGTGAGACCGAGTAACAAGACCAGGGCGGCCGTGAGGACCGGCGCCCAGATGATATCGGGCATCCTGGGCGGCGAGAGCTTGGATTGTGGTTGTTTGTTGGGCATATGATTGTGAAGGTAGCGCTTGCCGAGGTACGCGCATGCCCCTCAAGCATCTAATAGGGCGATTGTCAGGGCGGACACTCCCTCAAGCTCAACCGGAGCGACATGCCCCAGCTCGCGCTTGTGGCAATCTGTTTGTGGCTAGCTTGGGGATTCTGCTACTTTGTTAGACACCTCAGGATTGGCCCAAGAGACATACTTCGGAATCGCGCTAATACCGCCGCTGCGCTCCAAAACAGCGTACTTGATCTGATCCAGACGCTCAACGCCAAACTGTGCCCGCGCTTGCTCTAGGATATCGTCCTCGGTCACGCGCACCCGCTTTAGTCGATCCTGATGGATGTGACCATCTTCAATCAGCAGCAGCGGCACGTCGTTGAGGAACTTGTCGACCTTCGTCGAGCGGGTGCCGAGGAACTGCATGAGCACATTAACCCCGATCAGAGTCAACACCAGGAGGAAGGAATTGGTCATCGACTCGTCGCCGTCGATGAGCGCCTGCTGGATCGATTCGGAGATGATGAGGAGCAGAACCGCATCAAAGGTCGTTATCTCCGCTAATGCCCGCTTGCCGCTAATGCGAAAGATCAGCAACAAGAAGAAGTAGGTAGCGAGGCCTCGTAAAATTGAATCCATGTCGAGACTCCTGGTGATCTTGCACCCTACAATGATTGAGTGGCTAGCCGACGTGGTTCAAGCGGAGCGTAGCGCATCCCAAGGTTGGCTTCATAAGCTCCGCCGGCTAGGGGTAAATCATTTGCTTGAATGTGTGCTCCGGCCCGCCTTCGAGGCCGACGCGGACCTCGTGTTGGCCGATCGTGATCGGCATAAAGTTGAACGTAAGCTTATTGACCTCGCCGGCATTAGCTACCTTAAAGACATAGGTCAGCCGGTCGCCCGCGGTCTCAACACTGTCTGGCTCAGGGACAACATTCTGGATCTCCACCTGCTCCAGGTACTCGCGATTCACGGAGATGCGCGCCTCTTCCCCCTGAACAGCCCCCGGCTGTACCGCGATCTTCATCTCCACTGGCGCCCGATGGCGAACAAAGCGTCCATACTGAACTTGTAGTGGTGTGCCTTCACCCGCTGTGGCGGCACTGAATGGACCCGCACCTAAAAACCCGGCGAATGCGGCAACCATCAGCAACCCGAAGAATATCCAGCCGACTCTCTGTGCTATCCATGAACGGCGTTGATAGTCGAGATCCTGGCTGAGCTCGATGTCGCCGATGCGTTCCATTGCCATGGGACCCTCCTAAAGACGCTTGTGCGATTGCGAGCCTGGATCGAGCGCGTGAGCAAGCCCTATGCCAATAACGCAGCGCCGGTCCGGCACAGCTCCGTCCTGGTATTCCAAATATCAGGACGCCCGCATACACTCGCCGTGGTCAGCCGCCATGCACGCGAGACCCCTGGGCCGCACCTCGTTCTCGGGGAGGTGATCGAGGCGTGCAGACCTACCTTCGAATTGCGCCACGATCGGGATTTCCGGGCCCGGCTCGCTGATAACCTGCGGTACTGCCAACAGACCCATACTTCGTTCTCGTAGCTCCAGCCCAATAGTCCTAGCAGTTCATACCCACGTGATGGCTGTTGCCGTACGACCAACGCACTTGTTCCAAAATTCTTTAACTGTGATATATCTACTACAGAGACCTGTATGTGGTGTGATGAACAAGGCGCGGCACCTGCACCAGCGGCATTGCTTCGACCAAGACCCTCATGCAAACGTACTCCGGGCTCACGACTGTTTCCGCTTGTTCACACAACCCAAGCACCAGCACCGCTTAACGAGAGACCGTCAGGAGTATTTGAATGTCGTAGGTGCCTACAGCTATGTTGGTGGAACTTAGGTCCTTGCTTAAGCGCCCAGTCCGGGGTAGCCCACCTGCTCGCCTGCACGCTTCAATCGGCTGCCGGTCGCTGGTAATCCGGCTACGGAGTGTGCCCTAAGCTGTTTTTTTTCCTGCTCTGACCCCCCTGCGCAGACCTTTTCTCCATACCATGTCTCAGTCGCTGTTCCATCGTGGCCCGTTGCCCGGCAGCGTTGCGTGTGTCGGCTTAACAGGCAGGCGCAGCTGTGCAAGCGCGTTGGGGGTGTCCGCTACCTGGCGACTCGGATAAGTTGGAGCCGGATTTGGGTGCTCTTGCAGCTCCCAAACATCAATCATTACTCGGAGAAATATGAGCGAGCAAGCACTTTGGCACCAGTTGAATACGCTTGGCGGTCTGCAGCACGGCTGGTGGTATAACGCGGTCGTAACGCCTGCCCTGTTTGTGTCGATTGGCGCACTGCTTCTGATGGTTTGGGCCGGCCGGCAGGTCGAACGTAAAATGAGTCTCTTTCTGCTCTGTTGCGTAGCCTGCGTTCCGCCCTTGTTGATCGTGCCGTCGTTCTATGTCGCGCTCGAGCCCCGTTACGCAATGGCCTACGCGGGTCTACCCTGGCCGTCTGCCCCCAACCAGCTACCACGTCAGGCTACGCAAAGCCTAACTATCTATCTCGGGACCCTAGCCCAGTTGGGCATTACGGGCGCGATCGTTGGGCTCATGTTTGGGTTAGGAAGCTTGTCCGTGAGCGCCTCGGCGAGTAATGTCCCAGGCCTCAGCGGTGCCGCGCGGCAAATCACCCAGGTCGTGCGTGACAAAACCCAGCGCTTCCGACGCAATGCCAACGGAACCGATCAAGCGGCGGTAAGCAGCCTCTTGAGCACGCCATACGGACGGCTCACGGTGTTGACGGCTCCCCATACGGGCACGCAGTTCGCCGTACGCCCGCGTAACACGATCGGCCGCAAAGAGTGTGACATTGTCTTGAGCAACGTCATCGTTTCCAAACAGCACGCGCAGCTTGACGTCGACGAGCACGGGCAAACCACGATCGCCGATCAAGGGAGCGCAAACGGCTTGTTCGTGTACCGCCTGACTGTTGCCGGGGTGGATGAAAGGCACGATCTTGGAGTGTTAAATGGGCAACCGTTTACGCTGCAATCGGGCGACACAATCGCTCTGGGCGATCCAGACCATCCGGATGATGGCGAACACGCGGTGAAGCTGCGCTTTGATCGCGACCGCTTCTAATCCAAGAGTGACGATGACTTGCTTGGGGAGAGGAGGACCACCATGAGTACAGAATGGACCGGCCATCGGCTACGCTGGTTGAGGAATATCGTCGGTTCGGTTGGATTGCTCGCTGTGCTCGCGACAAGTGCCTCGGCGCAGTCCAGCCTGACGGTCAAGGTTTTGGAAAGCCACGCCGCCTTCCCGGAGCCCGCCGCGCTCGTCGAGGTCGTCGACGCAAATGGCGGTCCTGTGACGGGCCTGCGCCGTGAGCACTTCACGATTCTCCAAGATGGCAAACCGGTGACACCTGATGCCATCGACGTCAACGAGATCTCAGTTGCAAAACAGGGACCAGCCCTGGCCGTGGTGCTGGATGCGAGCAAGCTTCTCGGCTCATCCGAAGTGGAAGTCGCACGAGCCGCCGCGGTGGCACTGCTGCAAACGCGGCTTGACACCGCCCCGAATGACCCACAGTATGTAAGCCTCTTCGTCCCTTCCGGTAAGCTAGACCAGCCCAGCCATGTTGCCGATTTCGCCGGCTTTACGCACGACCACAATGCCGTCGTCAACTATCTCAATACGCGGCTGGAGCTTCAGCCAGGCACGACGAGGCTCTACGCGGTTGTACGTGAAGCGATTGCAGCAGTGAGCAAGAAGGCGCGTGAGCGCGGAACTCCAGCTTATATCGCGGTTTTCAGCGATGGTCGGGATACGCTCAGCGCTGCCGAGTTCGAGACAGCGTTGTCCTCGGCGCGTCAAAGCAATGTCCGTATGTTGACGGTGCGCTACGGTTCGGCGAAAGGTGGCGAGGCCGGGATCGAACGCTTACGACGCTTGGCCGAAGAGACACAAGGCCAGTTCCTCGACGCCCCTGCTCCGGCACTGGTCGGCGCTACGTATGCACGGCTCGCTCAGGTCACGCCCCGCAGCACGTACCGCCTCAGCTTTGTATCCACCCTGCCGGCAGATGAGGAGGTTCACAGCTGGCAGGTGCTGGCAAACGTCGATGGGCGGGAAGCGCAGAGCCAGCGCCTGCTCTTTCAAGCGCTGTTGCCGTCGCAGCAGCTTCGGCCGCTGAGCTCCATTCTCACCGACTACCTGTGGCGTGCGGTGCCCGCGGCGATGCTCCTCAGTGGCCTGCTCACGCTCGGCGTCGCACTATGGCAGCGCAGCACACGCGCAGAGAGCCGCCGTCTAGGCCGGGGCCTTGGCGATGCAGCCACGCTCAGAAGCTCCAGTACGCGAACCTAAACCCCGTTATGCGGCGCCATCTCGTTTGCGCCGTAGCTTGGATTGTTGAACGGCAATGGCAGTCTACCGCAAGATCAAAGCGTTTACGTTTCGCGACTATGTTGTGTTGGGGGAGCTGGGCAGCGGCGTGACCGGCAAGGTCTATCTTGCTCGCCGAGGCGATGACCCGACGTTGGCTGCGCTCAAGCTCCTGCACGCCGATGCTGACGCACTGGTGCGTGACCTGTTTTTCAACGAGCAGCGCTTGCTGCGCAAAGCCAACCATCCCAATCTGGTGCGCTACCTGGACGGAGGCTCGGAGTCGCGCCACGCGTATCTTGCTACGCGCTACGCCGAGGGGATGCGCCTCGATCAGCTGCTAGGGGCAGCCATGGCTCCGGCCGCCGTTGTGCGGATTGTCGAGCAGGCGGCCTCCGCCCTCGATTATCTCCATCAGGGCCACCCCGATCATCCTATCATCCATTGCGACGTCGCGCCACGGAACATCGTTGTCGACGACCAGGGCGCCGTCGTGCTGCTTGACCTTAGTAGCGCGCGTACCAGTTTTTTTGCGCCCGCCGACAACGCAAGCCTGCTTTCGCCCGGTTACTGCGCGCCCGAGCAGCTGCAGCACCAGCCGACAATCGCCAGTGATCAGTTCGCACTTGCCGTGATCGCCTTCGAGCTCCTGACGGGATCAAGGCTGCGGCGCAGCCGCGGCGATGCTGATGCGGATTGCCGGGTAATTGCCGCCCGCTGCCCACGTCATCTGCGGCATACCGTGGAGGTGCTGCTACGGGCGCTGAACCGCTCGTCCGACGCCCGCTTCCCTACGTGTAGCGCGTTCGCCGCTCAACTCGAGCGTGCGCTCCGTGACGACCAACAGCTGGGTAATGTGGATCCTGAGGCGCTAACCGCACACGTCGAGCGCCAGCTACATCGCAAGCGGCGTGGCAGTGCGCGCCAGTCCTGGGCACTCGCTGGCGTTGTCGGCTTAGCCGCGGCAGGGCTGTTGATCGGCGGCCGTCCCCTATTACCCACTGACGTCGGCGCTGAGCTATCCCTGGCTGTTCCTATGCTTCAGCCGACGGCGACAATCGCGACGCGAGAGCCGATTGCGCAGCCGCCGCCCTCATCACAAGCAGGGCTCGTTCCGACGGCAACCCTCGATGCCATGGTCATTCCAATTGAGCGCGAGACACCGACCACGGCTCCCTCCTTGGTGCCGACGGCCTTGGCAACAGGGTTGCCAACGACAAAGCCCCGAGTAGCGGCCTCATCACCATTACCATCACCATCACGATCACCATCACCATCACGATCACCATCACCATCGCCATCGCCATCACCATCACGATCACCATCACCATCACCATCGCCATCGCGATCGCCTACTGCCCGTCCGGGGACGGCAGTGCCGACGCAACAGGCGGCTACCCCACCGCCGCAGACTGCCTCGCCGACTACGACTCCTGCACCGGTGGTCAGTCGACAGATGCCGGATCTGCGGGGGTATGGCGAAAATCAGGCCAAAGTGGTCCTTGATGGCTTGGGTATTCAGTCGGCTCAGATCGAGGTGCAGTACCAGAGTCGCGTGCATCTAGGCCCGCTCTTCGATCAGGTTCCAGCGTATGCGGTGGTCAGCTCGATGCCCGAGCCCGGCACGCCGCTTAGCTCGGCCAGCATCGTTATTTTGGGTATTCGCGCGCCAGATGAGTCTGTCACGCCGCAACCCGCTGTGACAACAGATCCCTCGGTCATCCATCCTGATGTCTTTGACGTTCAGCCCAACCCGTAACCACCTCGTCGGGCAAAATCCAAGGAGCAGCAGTACGCTATGGCACAGCTCGGTCGACCACTGGCAAGATTAGACATCGGAGGCCTGTCAGATCGTGGGCGTCAGCGTCGTCGAAACGAGGATTTTTGGGGTCGAGCGGAAGATTCTGCGGCTGCGTCCTCCGCGCACATCGGCGAGCTTGGCCGGCTCTACCTCGTCTCGGACGGTGTCGGCGGCAACGAGGACGGCGACATTGCGAGCCGGGAGGCGGTTGAGCAGGTAATGGCGCGTTTTTATAATGCGCCGTATTCAGCCAACCTGGCAGGGCAGCACCGCTTGGAACGCGCTATCGTCGAGTCAAGCCGCGAACTTGCGGCCCAAATCGACAACTTTCAAAATAATATGGCCGCGACACTGGTTGCCGCCTTGCTCGACGGCGATCGGCTAATCGTAGCGAATGTGGGCGACAGCCGTGCATACTTGATTCGGGCCTCCGGCCAGATCGAGCAACTGAGCGTCGACCACGTTGAAAACGGCAACCAGCTTACGCAGGCAATGGGCGACCGTCGGCTAGATATTGCGGTGCGCGAGCTGCCGCTTGCGCGCGACGACGTCGTCGTGCTGTGCACGGATGGCCTTCACGATCTTGTACGGCCGAATGAGATCAGTCGGATTGTACGTCGCAGCCCCGCCCGTATCGCTGCCAGACAGCTGATTCGGCTGGCCAACCGTCGTGCCGGCCACGATAACATCACGGTTGTCATTATTCGAAATGGCGCTCCGCCCCGGCCCATTGGGCTGTACCTGCGTATCGCCGCAGGGGTAGCCGCCGCCGCGGGAGTGATGCTTCTGCTGGGTACGTTGAATACGCTTGCGCCCGTGCAGGCAAGGGAGGCCAACCAGTATCTTGGGATCAGCCGAAGCTCGGCGGCGCAGCTCGATCCAACTGCCACTCTCAGCGTGCTCGAGCTGAAAGCTACGGCCACAACGGTGTATATCAAGGCCGAAGCCACACGGGGAATTATCCTACCTACGCTTACGCCCCTGCCGGCTGCATCGGCGCCCGATACCGAGCAGCCACGTGTTCCAGCAGTACCCAGTGACCAGTCCCGCGTGCGCGTGAAGCCGGACCCTGGCGCAGACACTCGGCCGGCCCACGAGCCGACTGTTGGCGGCGAGCGTGCCATAGCCTCAACCATGACGCCCACTGCTATGGCACATCCCAAGCCTACGCCATCCGATCCGCCTCACAGCGAGCCAGGCGTCGGCGCTCCAACGGCCGTTGGAGCGCCGGTCCCATCCGATTCAACAATTGCTATCCCGACGCGGGTCGTCGAGCTTCCTGTCCCAGCCGTTCAGCTACCCGCGCCTGGACCGAGCACGGCGCCAATACTGCCCACCAGCGATCCGCAGCCAAGCCAACCAAGTGGGCCGACACCCGCGCCGGGTCGAGCTGGTCGACCCACGCCCGTATCACATACCAGCACGCCGACTGTGCCTATGAGCACGCCAGTACCAACCAGCGCACCGCCGACCTCCACCAGCACCGCGCCGCCAATCAGTACCACTGTACCGACAGTTCCACCCGCAGCAACCGCTACAGAAGCCGCAACGAGTACTACAGAGCCTATCGCTACTCTTCAACCAACGAGTACCCGTGTGCCGCCGACAAGTACGCCGCGGCCGACAAGCACGCCTGCACCGCGGCCAACCGAGGAAGAGCCGACAGCGCCGCCCACAGTGACCGAAGGGCCAACGGATGTAGCTGAACAGGAGTAGGCAGTCGTGGAAAAGGGTTCGTACAGCGCGAGACACCAGAGCCGCGCATTGCGGAAGCGTTGCGGCGCCATCAGCGGGTGCCTTCGAAGTAAGCGGCTCAGGTCCCCAGCTCGCGCAGGTTGTCCCACAAGATATACGCGCCGGAAATGAGCACGGCCAGGATGACCAGCGGCCAGAAAAACTCGTAGAGCAGCACAATCGTCGAGACCAGAGTCAGGCCGATTGTGACGCGGGTGACGAGCTGGATGAGCCTCCCGCGAAAGCCGGCCTCAAGGAACACGAGCAAGCTGAAGCTCGCGATTAAGCCCCACAGAACGTACTGTCTGGCGAAGAGCATCAAGCCTACGAAGCCAAGCAGCATCACCCCCACGCTGAGTGCCGCCCAAGTTTCCGCGACACGGCTCAGGCGCAGGTGCGTATGCGGGGCAGGTTGACGTGGACGTTGGAGATGGTCGCGGGCTTGAACCGACGATCCCGTCTCGAGGCATTTGCCATAGCGCTGCAGCGCTTCGGCTAGCGCTTGGTCAGAGGACGCCTGTGCTCGGAGCTGCGCCAGCTCGCGTGCGAGCTGACTGATGCGCGTCTGGTGGCTCCGGAAGAGCGTGTTTAGGTGATATTGCCCGCGCATCGCCGCGGCTTCCAGGCCCAAGGCTTGCAGCTCACGGTGCTTGGTCTCGATCTGCTGCTGCACTTCGGACTGCCGCTGCATTACCTCCGCTTGCTGTGCCGCCAGTAGCGGTAGGGCGTATGGCTTTGGGGCAACCTTGTCCAAGCCTGACCAGCCGACGGGGTCGTACCAGGAGCGGCGAACGGTACCGTTGCGGTTGTACATCGGGCCGGCCGGTGCATCTTCTCCCGCGAACGGGTCGCGGGTGTACAAGCCCCATAGTCCACGGAAATCTGTTAACCATGGCAGCGGCGGCTCGAGCAGGACACATCTGGCCCACTCGTTCTTCTGGCCCGTACCGATCATGTAGCCATCGCCGCGGGCATAGTCGACAAAGGGAATGCGGAAGATGCTAGAGGCCCGCTCCCGAACAGCCGAGCGCGGCTCGGTCCGGTATTGCCGCAGCTGTTGGTGCCAAAAGGATTGCATTCTATCGGTGATGCGGGCGATCGGCATCAAAAACCGAATCTCTAGCTCGGTTAAGTATTCGCCGCGTGCGAAGTAGCTGGCATGTGAGCCCGCTGCCACGTAGATCACCGGGTGGTTGCCGACCTTCTCTACCTCGGGATCGTCCCAGCGCCGTCGCAGATTGTCCCCGGCGTAGTCGTGGGCGGCGTAAGCGACCCACTCGGGCTGTACCTCACCTGATTGCGCCTCCGACAAGTACACACAAATCATCTCCCAATCGGCCTCGTGATCGTTCGCGCCGAAAAATCCCGAGCGCCAATTATTGAACGCATACAAGAACCAGTACTGCAACACGATCCAGCCGTTTTCGCGCACGACCCGGCCGTAGTACTGATAGCCAGGGTGCTCCTCGACGATGCGACGATAGGCGATGGCGGCGGCGGCTGCCCGATCGCCCGGCACTCGGCCGCGGGCTAGCAGCGTGATCGAGAAGATGGCGTCGACGATGCGCGAAACGTAGCCAACCCGTGCGAGGCGACCGCGCCCGGCGCGAAAGGTATCACCTCGCCGCTGATGCTTCTGCAACGCGTACAATGCGAGTTGTCCGGCGGTTAATGGATCGGTAAACTTGAGGAAGAAACGCGCGCCAGGTGACTGATTTGCAGTCGCCTGCAAGCGGTCGAGCGATAATTGCCCTTCCGGAACAAGGCAGCTTGGATGACCACCCGGTGACCAAGTCCACAGGCTAGAGGCGGCAACATAGTGTTCGACAGCGATCGGAAAAAACTGCTCCCCCTGAGTAAAGCGCATCACCGGCTCGAAGCGGCGCAGGAGCTGGACCTGCTGCTCACGATTCATCCAGAGCCTCCAAGCTTCTTTCGGCCCTGGAGAATGGTGCGGCCTGAAATGCAACGCGAACCTCCAAGGAATTGAGATATAGGACCGTGATGATGGAGCAGAGCATCAGCGGGTAGATATATTGCGGGCGCTGCTGCGCGTACAACTGGAGGCACGTCAGTAGTATGCTAGCTTGGACGAGCATCGCTAGCAGCCAGGCGAAGCGAAGCCGAATCAGCAGCCCGAGGGCTGCCATGAGCGCTGCAAGGCCAATCGGTCCGAACACGCCGCTCAAATAAAGCAGATCGGTGGCCCGCGGGAATACGCCCTGATTACTGATGAGCTGCGCCCCGCTGAACCATCCGCTGGACCCGAGGCTCAGCCCGAGCAAGGCGACACCTTCGACGATCAGCAGCACGATAATGACGCGTAGTGGCCATGGGCGAACCAGCCCACGGACTCGTGCGCCCCTACGGATTGTTTGATCGACGTCGTTCACATACGGACTCGCTCGTGTCGTGCTGCTTCCTTACCCTTATAGGAGCTCTATTATCGGGTTGTTTCACAACCTCGGCAAATTGCCCAAGCCCTTGTTGGCGACATGACCAGCGTTCTAGCGTACTTCGCGTTGGTTGCTTCAGTCGTTGTATGATACCGCCGTGTTCATCGCACTGCGTCCTGATATAGTGTTGCGAGAGGGTGGGATCATGCTTAAGTTCGTCTTTCTACCGCCAGCCAGCGAGGTTATTCATACCTGGGCCGGCCAGCTGGCGGCTTCTGTTCCGGAGCTGTCGGTGGTCGTCGCTGAGACTGAGGTTGACGCGGAGCGCGAAATTGTTGCAGCCGATGCGGCCTATGGTAGCTTGCCCGCCAATGTGCTTAAGCGGGCCGAGCGGCTCCGCTGGCTTCAAGCTCCGGCCGCCGCCCCGCTCGCCGGCTACTACTATCCCGAGCTGGTGGAGCATCCGCTCATCGTGACGAACTTTCGGGGGATTTATAACGACCACATTGCCGCCCACATCATGGCGTTCGTGTTGGCCTTCGCGCGTGGACTGCACCGCTATGTTCCTCAGCAGCTCCGTGGAGCATGGGAACCGGGGCCGCCAAATTCTGGTGTGATCCATCTACCCGAGTCGACTGCACTGGTGATTGGAGTAGGCGGCATCGGCAGTGAAGCAGCTCGGTTGCTTGCGGCTTTCGGCGTTCGCGTCCTAGGCATCGACGCACGCGAGACCGGGCCGATACCGTATGTCCAGGCGCTTTACCCGCCGCATGCGCTGGATGAGCTCCTGCCTCACGCCGACTGGGTCATCATGACAGTGCCGCATACGCCCGCGACGGAGGGGCTGCTACACGCGCAGCGGTTTCGCCGGATGAAATCCTCGGCGTTTCTGATTAATATCGGCCGCGGCATGACCGTAAAGCTGGCCGACTTAGATGCAGCGCTGCGGCAGGGCGTGATCGCCGGGGCGGGCCTTGACGTTTTTGAAGTCGAGCCATTGCCCGCCGAACATCCGCTTTGGTCGGCGCCAAATGTGCTGTTGACGCCACACGTCGCCGGTTACGGCCCGTATCTGGACGAGCGGCGCATGGCGGTCCTGCTTGATAATGCGCAGCGCTTTGTGCGCGGAGAGTCGCTGCGGAACGTGGTCGATAAGCAGGCCTGGTTCTGAACCCTTCCTGCGTAGTGTTGATGCAGGGTAAGCTCAGCTGTGGGTCTTGAGCGACCGCGTGGCTAGGCTGCTCTCATCGTTGTATCTGATGCACTGCGCCTACGGCTCGAGTTTTTTGTACATATACCATTCGTCGGGTTGGTCGTGTTCGGGCTGGTGCACGAACTGCTGCCGCTCGTAAAAACGCTTGCCGGTCTCCTTCGCCGCGTGCACATAGCAGCCGTATTCGGCAATGCCCTGCGCTTTGAGCCACGCCTCGCCATGCTGCAGCAGTGTTCGCCCGACGCCTCGCCCTATGTAGGCTGGCAGCAGATAAATCCGCATCAGTCGCGCTCCCTGCGGCGTGAGGGCTATCTGGGAAAACCCGACGATTTGCCTACCGTCGAGCGCGACCTCAAAAAAGGTTTGGCCCGGCTCAACCTTGGCAATCTCCACCGAAAGTCGATCGGGTGCGTAGTTGAACTGTACGAACTGGTCGATAAAGGTTGCGTCAAAGATGCGGCCGTAGGTCCAGTGCCAGGCCGTTAGCGCGACCGCCTGGAGGGGTTCAACATCGGCGGTATGTAGTGTGCGGTATGTATGTGATAGCGCTCATCGTATTCCTCTGTTATAGAAGCCGAACGTTAACACAACCGATCGACGATCCGGCCTCCGACAAGTGAGTCACCGTCCATCGACCCTACATCACCCTCGTGGAGCAGGTTGTGCTACGCAATGCCCATATCCCGCTGGTGAAAAGTAAGGAGAATGCGATGCCCCCACAAATTGTATCGCGGCCCGATCCTGAGCTGAAGGCTCGCATTGTACGACGGATTCCTTTGCTCTATGACGACGAGCCCAATCCTGAGATGGAGCGTCCACCATACGTCCGCGCTGGCTCAAGCTTGACATACTTTCATGATTACATTGTTGTCATTCAGGATAATGCAAACTATGCAGCGCTGATTACGCTTGATACCGGACGGGCGCGGTCGCTGGCGCTGCCCGCAGGGCCGGAAGGCGACCGCGTCTTCGACAAGGACCACGGTAACATAGAGCGAAAGTTTGATCTCGAGGCCTGCGTCGTTGTGCCGGCTGAGGGTGAAGATTTCCTCGTCGTCTTCGGTTCCGGCTCGCAACCAGAACGCGAGCGAATCGTCGTGATTCGCTGGCCTGATCACGGCGATCCTGAAGCAAAGCTATTCGACGCATCGCCATTCTACGCCGTGCTCCGATCGGTCCACGATTTCTCGGGGAGTGAGCTCAATGTCGAGGGTGCAATTTACCTCGGCGATGACCAAATCCGGCTGTTTGAGCGCGGCAATGGGCAGCCGCACGATGGCTTGCAGCCTGTCGATGCCACGGGTGACATTTCGTGGTCGGCCTTGTGGAAGCATCTCCAGAACCCGACGCAGCCACCTCCCACCGTAGACAATATCGTGCAGTACCAGCTGGGAAAGCTCGACGACCAGCCCCTTAACTTTTCGGATGCCGAGGCCGTCGACGGTGTCGTGTTGTACTCGGCGTCAGCCGAAGAGTCGCACGGCAGCGGACAAGACGGTGCTATCGGCGGCTCCGTCTTGGGCGTCATCGACTCCCAAGGCGCACGCTGGACGCGCCTCATCACCGAGGACCACAGCGATTTTAAGGAGAAGATCGAGGGGCTTAGCGTTGGCTTCGGCGATCGGCAGCGTGCATTCTTTGTGGTCGATGACGATAAGGACGAGCCCTCGGCCATGTTCGAGGTCGAGCTAGCCGGGCCCTGGTTCCGCGGTGCCTCGACGTGATGTCGTTGTAGCTCTGCCGCGGTCGTAGTATCGGCCAGAAAAGCTCCGGCCCAGCGCACAGCACGACGATCGATAACTTAGGCTATTGTCTCTGTTGCCCGCCGGCGTCGTCGATCGGCGTCCTCTCGGGCTGCTGAAGTCCCGCGCTAAATTCAGCGACGAGCTCCAAGTGATCATCGGTCAGCGGTTCGCCCAGCGCCTGCTCCAATTGTGCAAGAGTGGCCACACGGTCGTGTCCACACAGCTCGACCATGCGCCCAATCATTTCGAGGAGCGCACGTTCCGCCTGCATTTGCCCTTCGGTCGTCGTTTGGCGCAACATCTAACGTGCGGTCCAGCCCAAGTCGATCGTATGAACTGCTCCCGTAATTACTGCGGCACGGTCCGAGGCGAGATACAGGGCAAAGTCCGCAACTTCACGCGGCTCGATCAGGCGCTTGATCGCGGCTGGCTCCAGCATTACCCGCTCGATAACCTCATCTTCCGGAATGCCACGCGTTTGCGCCTGGTCCGCGATTTGCCGCTCGACCAACGGCGTGCGGACATATGCCGGACAGATCGCGTTAACGGTTATCCCGTGCCCGCCAACTTCGAGGGCGACCGTTTTGGTTAGCCCGAGGACTCCGTGCTTTGCGCTAATGTACGCTGATTTATAGGGGCTGGCCACTAGGCCATGCACACTTGCGACATTGATGATGCGTCCCCATTCCCTGCGTTTCATCCCCGGGACCAGGTACTTGATCAGCTGAAAGGGCGCCGTAAGCATCACTTGGATCATTTTGCTCCACGTCTCCTCGGGAAATTCGTCGACAGGCGCAATATTCTGAAAGCCGGCGTTGTTGACGAGGATATCGACCCGACCCTGCACTTGGAGGCTGGCCTGCGCTAGCTCGCGGACCGCGGCTTGATCAGCAAGATCGGCTTGAACAAAGTGGCCGCCAATCGCATTCGCGACTTCCTGTGCTGTCGGCGTCACATCGTGCACAAGGACCGTCGCTCCCACTTCTGCCAAGGCTTCGGCTATGGCACGTCCAATGCCACTGCCTGCGCCCGTCACCAATGCAACTTTGCCCGACAACTCCATCGTCTGCTCCTTCTGGTGCTATGGCGCCTTTCGTCCTTGGCGCGTACCGGTATGCGATGACCGAGCGGCGTGTCGCGCAGCTACAGAACCCGGGCAAGCGTCCGCTAGTTCATAGCGCCCTGCGCCGCCATGCTCGTCGATCGCGGTAGTAGGCCGCGACGACAACTGCTACTGCCCTACTTTAGCAAGCCGCGCAAGCGCGACATGAGGCCCTCGCTATGAGTTTGGTGGGAGGATTGGGCGGAGACGCCAGTAGAAGGCATCGTCTGAGATGGTAAGGTAGCATGAATCGGTGCTCTGGTGTTCGCGGCCTCCCCGACTTCTCGGTAAGCTCCTGACGTCTAGCCCTGTCGCTGCCGCTACCCGGTGTTTCGGGCCGCTGTGTAACACCCTCTTGACAAACATCTTGGTCTGTTATACGATTTATGCAAATATACGCATAATGTGAAGTAATGCCGTGCGCCGACCAGACACAAACTGTGTCCTCGATGGAGGTGAATTACCTTGCGATTCCGGGTTGCTTTAGGATGTGGTCATCCGAGCGTTCGCTGTGCACTATTTTTGGTAGACGACAACGGCGTTCCCCGCCGAAAGCGCTGGACGTCGCTCCCGAGCCGACGGTCAGCCTGAGTCGGGTCGATGAACGATAGGGCAGACGCCCGAAGGAGAATGACAGTGGCGCATCAGCAAGGTACATACGTCGGCGTGGTCGAGGTGAATGGGGCCTCCATCGCTTACGAGGTTGCAGGGGCCGGTCATCCACTTATTCTTGTGCATGCGGGCATAGCCGACCGCCAGATGTGGGACGAGCAGTTTGATATTTTCGCCCAACATTATCGGGTAATCCGCTACGACATGCGCGGGTACGGCCAGACACCAATGGTCGCCGGTCCATTTGCACATTGGCGCGACCTTCATGCGCTCCTGGTTGCTCTTGACATCAGCCGGGCCTACCTGTTGGGCTGCTCGCTTGGAGGGTCCACGGTGCTCGACTGTGCGCTCGAGTATCCTGACATGGCCGCGGCGCTTATCATAGTCGGTAGCGCACCCAGCGGCTACGGCTTCGTTGGCGAGCCGCCGCTGCAGCTGCCGGCCTTGGACGCAGCATTGAAAGCCGGCAATCTGCGTGAAGCGGCGGAGCTGGAGGTACAAATTTGGGTCGACGGCCGGCAGCGCACTCCCGATCAGGTTGAACCAAGTGTGCGGGACCGCGTGCGTGAGATGAATATCATCGCGCTGGGGTCAGCGCTTGCCGAGCTAGGCGAGCCGGAGCCACTTGATCCTCCAGCTCTAGGGCGTCTAGCGGAAATCTCGGCGCCAACACTGCTGGTGGTCGGGGATCTCGACGAACCAAATATTCTTGCAGCGGTTGATCAGCTGGCGTCGACGATCCCTGGTGCCAGTCGGGCAGTCATCCCGGGGACCGCCCACTTTCCTAACATGGAACGTCCGGATGAGTTTAATCAGGTTGTATCAGACTTCCTTGCAGGGCTACCGGCGTCCGCGAGGTAGCCGCGGCAAGGGACATCGGTGCTGCGCGTTGACGGCATAGGTGTGGTGGGAAGCCTTGCGCGAACGTATCGGGATTTGCTTGGGCCGGCCGCACACTATGATGTAGCAGCTTCGTGCGTTTCGGGTTGGAGGATTAATAGCTATGGTAATTGCTCCATTTCGAGTACCTGCGCCCAGGCGCGTGTCAACACGGGTCGCGCTTGTGCCAGTGTATAACGCACTCACGAGCTTGGCGTTGTTGAACGCCGCCGAGCAGGTGCAAGACGTCGACGTATGGGTCCATGAAACGGCTGCCCGGCTCACACCCGACCAAAGGCACGCGAATCGGTTAGTTTTTGAAGGCTTGGGCGAGGCGCTGATCACCGACGAGGAGTGGCCCGATTTCCCGGCCTTTGTCGAGCACCTCGCGTCGCTGTCACCGCAGTCCGTACGCGACCAATTGATCGCACGACTTGCACGACCGGCGTCGAGCACTCGCGAGCGCGCAGCCGATAACGGTAGCCCATCGCCCAAAGATCTGCTGACCGAGCGGCAGACGTTTCTTCAACAGCTCGAACGGCTGTATCCCGCAGAGCCGCTGGACGAAGTCTTGTACGCTGAGGTCCATGCGCTCCTAACTGACCCCCCAGCCCTCCACGACGTGCTTGTCTCGCATCTACGGGGGATGTGGGTGAGCTACCTCGCTGACGAGTGGCAGCGACGTCTGCCCTTTTTGATGTCGATCGTGGCGGCGCTCCGCGACCGGGAGTGGCCCGCGACCGCCACCGAGGCAATCCGTGCTTTTATCGGCCGTGATGTTCCGCCGGCCATCAACGCACAGCTCGACGGCGTTGAGCATATCGTCTTCTCGATCTCGCCGCATGTTGGGCCGTATGCGTCACGGTTCGGCAGCGATAACACGCTTTGGCTCTTTGTCCGCGGACGCTCGCAACGCGACGATCCCACGCAGCGGCCAACGCTCGACTTGCCGCTGCGACAAACACCGATCAAGCGGGTTGAGCTGGTGGGGCCGTTCAGTGCTCTTGCCGACGAGACGCGGCTCCAAATTCTGGAGCTGCTCGCGCAGGGTGAGCTCCTTGCACAAGAAATTATTGCGCGGCTTGGGCTAAGCCAGTCCAGCGTCTCGCGCCACCTCAAGCAGCTAATCTCGGCGGGCTTTCTGCTCGAGCGACGCGGCGAGGGCGCCAACAAGCTGTATCGGCTCAACGAGGCCCGCATCGATTGGACCTACCTGTCGCTCCGGCAGCTGCTCTCAGGCGCCTCATCAGAAGCTCGGATCGAGCAGAACACGCAACCGCCGGAGCTGCGCCGTTTCCTCGACGTCGAGGGCAAGATTGTGGACTGGCCGGCCAGGCGCAAAGATCAGGTTCTGATTCTGCAGTATTTGGCGGAGCAATTCGAGCCTGGGCGGCAGTACAGCGAGAAGGCGGTCAACAGGCTGCTCGACGAGCGGATTGCAAAGCGCCGCAAAAGCGGCGCACCCATACGAGGCGTGGAAGGTCCTATCGACTTTGTCACATTGCGCCGCGAGCTCTTTGAGGAGCACTTGCTCCACCGGACAAACGACGGTGCACGGTACTGGCGCCCAGGCGATCCGGTGTCTTGAGCTTGGCGCGCACAACGTCATCTGGCGCCCAGAATGAAGCAGGGCCTTATGATGCGGAGCATATCCTGCCGCGCGGGCGTTTATGGCGGGGTAACGTCTGTCGGTGTGAGCGTTCTTAGCCGGAGGTGGGTAGCATGAGCCAATCGAGTGAGGCGGCACTCCAAGCAGCCCAGACCTACCAGCAGTATCTTGTTCCGGCGCTGTTCGAGCCGATGGCGCACCTGCTCGTCGAGCGGGCAGCCCTCGCGTCGGGCGAGCATGTCTTGGACGTGGCTTGTGGGACGGGCGTTGTAGCACGCCTGGCCGCGACCGCGGTTGGCACGCGAGGCACCGTTGCGGCGCTCGATCTCAACCCAGCGATGGTTCATGTTGCCCGTTCGGTCCCGGTACCAGAGGGAGCCGCAATTAGCTGGCATGAAGGGAGTGCCTTGGCCTTGCCGTTTCCAGACGCGGCCTTCAGTGTGATCTTCTGTCAGCAGGGGCTCCAGTTCTTTCCCGATCCCGTGCTTGCCCTCCAAGAGATGCGACGCGTCCTAGCGCCGGCTGGCCGGGTCGTCCTGGTGGTGATGCAGGCGCTTGATCGGCACCCCGTGTACCACACGTTGAACGACGCAATTAAGCAGCATATTGGGACTGGAGCATTTGCTGCACCCTTTTCCCTTGGCGACCCCAATCGGCTCCGGTCTTTGTTGACTGCCGGCGGCCTCCCTCGCATCGAAATCGTGCCTGAAACATTCACCGTACGCTTTCCGCTGCCCGATCGATTTATTACGCTGAGCGTTATGGGCGCAGCGGCGGCGGTTCCCTCGTTTGCCCAAATGGACCCTGCATCGCGTGGGGCACTTGTCGACGCGATACGCGGTGATGTCGCGGAGGTAATCGATGCCCACACACAGGGGGATGCGCTGATTCAGACGATGCACGTTTATATCGGTCGGGGCTTCAAGTAGCAATTCCTGGTTGGTTCTTGCGCCAACCTAACAGGGGCTGACGTTGGTCGCGAATCTGCATGTATAATCTAGCGGGATGTGGACGCTGGGGTCCACAGCGCTATCGACGATGAGCACTCAATATGAGCGTAATCCGTACACTGCTTGAGGGGAGCATCGACTACGCCGGGCTCTATCCCCCGGCAGGTCTCCCACTGGAGACCGCGGTCCGTAACTACGCGGCTTACAGTGCGGGCGAGACAGCCTGGGCACTTGGTCGTTTTATTCTGCCTGTAGGACGCCTCGACCCGTTTGAGCGAGCCCTTGAGGACCTTGAAGCCGGGACAGGCCCCTCGACTTGGTGCCTCAGTATCTTACTGAGCGGGGAGCTACGCCGCGACGTCGAGGTGATCACCGCGTTCCAAGAGCGGCGGAGCGGCGCTGCTACCCCGCCAGCTGTGCGCATCAAGGCCGTTGAGCTCAAGGCGCAAACGCCGGCCGAGATTGCCGACGCGATGGCGGTGCTGCCACAGGATATTCAGACCTTTTTCGAAATCCCGATCGACTCAGACCCGGCTGATCTGATTGCTGCGCTACGCTCAGTGGGGGGGTATGCGAAGGTACGCACCGGCGGCACCACGCCCGACGCTTTCCCCACGCCTGGGGACCTGCTGCGCTTCGTGGCCACTTGCGTGGAAGCGTCTGTGCCATTCAAAGCTACCGCGGGCCTGCATCATCCCCTACGCTCGCACTATCGTCTAACGTATGAGTCCGGGAGCCCGACAGCTCTGATGTTTGGCTTTCTCAATCTCTTGCTAACGGCTGCATTTCTCCGCGCTGGGCTCCGTCGGGAGGACGCTGCGGCGCTGCTCGAAGAGGCAGATCCGACGACGTTGCGCTTTGATTGCGAGCACATCTACTGGCGCTCGTATCAACTGGAGCTGCCGGCCGTGACACGAGCCCGCCGCGAAATCGTCCGTTCCTTCGGCTCGTGCTCCTTTACCGAGCCAATCGACGATCTGAAAGCGATGCACCTGCTGTGACATCAATGCTCAATGCGACACATGATCCGGCGCTCCGGTCATGGGTCTCGTCGGCAAACGCGCCCGGAACCGATTTCCCGATTCAAAATCTGCCCTTCGGTGTTTTTCGGCGACGGGCGGAGGCCGATTGCCGCGTAGGTGTCGCGATCGGCAATCAAATCCTTGACGTCGAGAAATCTAGTAGCCTAGGCTTGTTTCACGGCCTTGCCGCCGAGGCGGGAGCAGCCTGTTCCGGGGGCACGCTCAACGCGCTTATGGCGCTCAGCGCCGCGCACCAATCAGCGCTGCGTGCCGCATTGAGCGCGCAACTTGCAGCCGACGCCACATGGTATCGGAGCGATCCGCAGCTTGGACTGCGGCTGCTAACGCCGATCTCCGATGTCGAGATGTGCCTGCCGGCGACGATCGGCGATTACACTGATTTCTACGCGTCCGTGTATCACGCGACCAACGTCGGGCGGCTCTTCCGGCCTGATAATCCGCTACTGCCCAACTACAAGTACGTGCCGATCGGCTACCATGGCCGCGCCTCCTCGATCGTCGTGAGCGGTACGCCGATACGACGGCCGCGGGGGCAGATCAAGGATCCTCAGGCGGATATACCAGTTTTTGCGCGGTCCCACTTGCTGGACTATGAGCTTGAGGTTGGGGTATTTGTTGGTCCTGGCAACGAACTGGGTCAGCCCATCGCTATCGATGCTGCCTCAACCCATATCTTTGGTCTCTGTCTGCTCAATGACTGGTCGGCTCGCGATATACAGAGCTGGGAATATCAGCCGCTGGGGCCGTTCCTGGCAAAGAGCTTTGCTACTACCTTAAGTCCATGGGTGGTGACGCTGGAAGCACTTGCTCCCTTTCGGCGCGCGGCCTTTACCCGTCCAGAGGGCGATCCCGCGCCGCTGCCCTACCTATTTTCGTCCGCGGACCAGCTCCTTGGAGGCCTCGATCTGACGCTAGAGGTGGCGCTGCTGACGGAGCAGATGCGGGCCGAGGGCCTGGAGCCTGTACCTGTAAGTCGGGGGAGCTTCGCCGATATGTACTGGACGATCGCGCAGCTCCTGACACACCATGCCAGCAATGGCTGTAATCTGCGACCCGGCGACCTCCTGGCGAGTGGCACGGTCTCCGGCCCGGTCAAAGACTCGCGCGGCTGCCTCCTCGAGCTCACGACGCGCGGTGACGAACCGCTCATACTTCCGACGGGCGAAAGTCGCCGCTTCTTGGAGGATGGCGATGAAGTGATATTGCGCGGCTATTGCGAGCGAGCGGGAGCCGTGCGGATTGGGTTTGGCGAGTGCCGCGGCATCGTCGTATCCGCGCTACCGGGGGCGTAGGCATGACGGCTTGGCAGATCGATCGAGCTCGGAGCACCGCCTGATGCTGCATCTGCTGGTTGCCGAGATCAAGCTGCCCTTGCCCCGGGATGCGGTGTTCGAGTTCTTTGCCGATGCCGCCAATCTCGAGCGCATCACGCCGCCCCAGCTGCGGTTCAATATTCTGACGCCCCAGCCGATCGAGATGCACGAGGGCACGCTGATCGAGTATGGCCTGCGGCTCTTTGGCATACCGCTACGGTGGCGCACGCGCATTTCGCGTTGGCGTCCGCCGTACGAGTTTGTGGATGAACAGCTGCACGGGCCGTATGTTGAATGGATCCATACGCATCGCTTTCGAGTGCACGAGCAGGGGACGATCATCGAAGACAATGTGTGGTATCGGCTGCCGGTGGCGCCGCTGGGGGAGCTGTTTCATCCGCTGGTCCGGCTGCAGCTGAATCGGATTTTTCGCTTTCGGCAACAGGCGGTGTGGCACTATCTTGTTGCGGATGCAAAGCGAGATTCTTTCGTTGACAGCCGGTAGGCGAGATGCTATAGTTTTCTAGACTATAGCAACCCTCCGCAGCGCCGGGGGGTTTCGTGTGGAAATAAGAGGCGAGGCGTGCGATGGCATCGAGATATTCTGGATTGGGCGAGCGGCTTAGATGGCCGTCGCGATCGTCCCTTCGGTGTCATCGTTAAGTTCGCTCCATAGCTTCCCCAAGCGGGGAGCTTTTTTTATGCCCTACCCAGGAGGATGGTAATGGCCCAATCTGCCCTCACCGCGCCCGTGCGCGGCTACCTGCCGCAAGATCGGCCCGCAACTCCGGCGATGATTAGCCTTGGGTTGCAGCATGTTCTGACCATGTTTCCGGCGACCGTGCTCGTTGCAATTTTGACCGGCTTCGATGTGGGAGTGACACTGTTTGCAAGTGGTCTCGCGACCTTGCTGGCGCTGCTTCTGTCCAAAGGCCGAATTCCGCTCTACTATGGCTCGAGCTTCGCGTATATCGTCCCGGTCGTTGCGATTGCCAGAGTCTATGGCGTGCCTGTCGCACAGGCGGGTATCGTGGGCACCGCCTTTGTCTCGATCCTGGCCGGTCTCCTGATCCGGCAGGTTGGCAAGCCAGTGCTCGACCGGGTGCTGCCGCCAATCGTCACCGGCTCGATGGCGATCGTGATTGGCATCGCGCTGGCGAAGGCAGCCCTTGATATGGCGACGGGCGTCTGCTGCCTCGGCGATCAGGTTGCTGCTCAAGGCCTTTCGTGGTTTGCCGTGGCGGTCACGACCATGCTAATTACCGTCTGCGCATCTGTGTACCTCCAAGGCCGTGGCCTGCTGGGTATGCTGCCGGTGCTGATTGGAGCACTTGGCGGCTATACGGTTGCGCTCGGCTTTGGCTTGGTAGATTTCACCAATGTTGCGACCGCGCCCTGGTTTGCGATGCCGCGCTTCAGCTTCCCGGCTTTCACCGATCCCAATGCGCTGACCGCCCTCCTCGCGATTGCACCGATTGCGATCGCCACGATTCCCGAGTCGACGGCGCACCTGTACCAGATTAGCCTGTACGTCGATCGACTTGCGGATGAGCTGGGGCGGCCGGCTCTTAAAATCAAGCGGCTGATCGGCCTCAACTTGGTGCTCGACGGCATCGGCGATTTTGTCAATGGAATGCTGGGTGGGTGTGCTGGAACCAACTACGGCGAAAACAACTCGCTCATGGCGATTACGCGGAACTACTCTGCGCCAGTCTTGATGACCGCCGCTGTGATTGCGATGATGCTGGGCTTCGTCGGCAAGCTGGCAGCATTGGTCGGTACAATCCCGACGGCAGTTGTGGGCGGGCTCGCGATCTACTTGTTCGGCGTGATTGGGCTGCAAGGTGTTGCACTTATGCAGGCCGAAAAGGTTGACCTCTTCAATCCGCGTCAGCTCGCTGTCGGCGCCACAATTCTGGTAGTTGGCATTGGCGGTAGCGCTTATGCCGATGGCTCGATCCCGGTGGGAGCCTATCGACTGCCGGCGATTGCGACCGCGGCGGCCGTCGGCATCTTGCTCAACCTGCTCTTTATGTTGGGGCCTTCACGTGCGCAAGCGACCCAAGCGGATGAGGCTGTGGAGGCACCGCAGACTGTGCAACAGCCAGCTGCATAGTCATACCCTCACCTGCCTACAAAGCCCGTGCCGAGGCATTCGGCACGGGCTTCGGTTGGTCACGGCACTAGGGGAATACGGGAACGAGTGGGCTCGGCGTAAATAGGAGCAGAAAGAGCAGGAGACCGCTCACACCGAGCGCGACCTGTGACGGCTTTAGTCGTAGAACATCGTTGAACGGCGCCGGGTGACGCGGTCCCATGAGCCAGATCAGCGCAAGCCAGACCAGCCACGACTGCGACACGAAAATGCCAAGCACGAAGCAGACTCCGAGCATCGTGTACGCAATCAAGTCGGCGTCGCGTCCAAATAGGGCATAGGCGATGTGGCCCCCGTCAAGCTGCCCAACCGGCAACAGATTGAACATCGTGACGAGCAACCCGATCCACGCGCCCCAGGCGACCGAGTTGAGCTGGACATCCACTCCGTTCCCTGGCAGCCACTGGCCAAAGACGACGAACTTGGCCAACGCGTACAAGACAGAATTTCCTTCCTGCAGATACCCGGTAGCCGGAGGCGGAGCCACCGTTGAGGTAGCCAGCCCATAGAGCAGGAGCGGAATCGCGACGACGAAGCCCGCCAGTGGACCCGCGATCGCAACCTCAAGCAGTGTTCGGCGGTTCTCGAAGGGCTCGCGCTGCACGATCACGGCGCCCAAGGTGCCGGTGATCGAAATCCCCGGGAACATCGGGATGAAGTAGGGCAAGCTCGCCGGAGCGCCACGCAAGCGGCTGACGACGAAGTGGCCCATCTCGTGAGTGAAGAGAATCCCTAGCAGCGTAAGGGCGAAGGGAAGACCGAAGCGCAGCTGTGCTGGATCGCGAAGAAAGACACCAAAATCCGGCGTCTGAAGCTCATTGATCGCGCCGGTCATCAGCACCGTCACTACCGTTGTGAGAAACAAACCGACGCTGACGCCCCAGCGCAGCGGGCGGCGCTTGACGACGCCCGGCGAGGCAACAACCTCGACGTCGGCGCCCTGCGGCCTGAGGAAAGGTGTGTAGCCAAGCCGCTCAAAGCGCTCACGCAGCGGGGCATAGACCTGGTCAGCCGGGGTAAGCAGCCGACCGCGCACGATGATCGTGCCGCTCTCAGTACGTCGAATGTCCGACGCGGCGATCAGCCCGACCAGCGCTGGCTGAATATCATAGTCGACAAAACTACCAGTCATAGTGTACTTAACCTACCGTGTGTTCCTTTTGCACGTCCTGCAGGTATAGTACATGGTTTTCCGGAGAATGTCGGGCCGGCTCACCGGGGCGAGTCAATCACGCGTGCAAGGCTATGGGCGCTCCACCATCGCCGCTTGGCTGCGTTCAAGTGCATGCTGGATCTCATCCAACAATACCTGCTGCTCAAGTGGCTTGGAAAGGACCGCATTTATTCCGCGGTGCTCCGCGTCATGCGGTGCAATCCGAATAGCATAGCGTGCTGAGCTGCGTGTTGGCCGGGGTTGTAGCTTCGGCGCCATGCCAAGCTTAGCCCTACGCCGAGCCGAACGTGTGGCAGGTAGTGCTGGTGGCATAGCTTCTGCACCACATCTAAGGAGCCGCGTTCCCATTCGTCGTGTGCCGCTGGCTAGCCGCATCAGAATGCTGCGGCGCCCGCCGTCACCGCCAAGAAAGAGAAAGCATATGTCAGAACGTAACCCACCTTCAGAACAGACGTCGGACGTGACCGCGCTCAACCGTTCGGCGCGAACCGGCCGTCCGACGGAAGACGAGCAGCTGCTGGCAGGTCCGACCCGCGAAACCGAACTTTTTACGAATACTGATCCCTGGCGCGTTATGCGAATCATGGGTGAGTTTGTCGAAGGATTCGATGAGCTAGCCGAGCTCGGGCCAGCGGTTACCATCTTTGGCTCGGCACGTGTGAAGCCGGACGAACGTCAATACCTGGATGCCGTTGAAGTTGCGCGCCTGCTGGGTGAGGCTGGCTTTTCGATCATTACCGGAGGCGGTCCTGGGATCATGGAGGCCGGCAACAAAGGCGCGCAGGAAGCTGGCGTTACCTCGATCGGGCTTAATATTGAGCTGCCGTTCGAGCAGGGCGTGAATCGGTTCGTGGAAGTCGGGATTAACTTTCGTTACTTCTTTGTGCGAAAAACCATGTTTACGAAGTACGCCCAAGCATTTGTAATCTTTCCGGGCGGCTTTGGTACCATGGACGAGCTCTTTGAGGCGTTGACTCTGATCCAGACAGGCAAGGTACAAAACTTTCCCGTTATCCTCTTCGACTCAAATTACTGGCGTGGCCTGATCGACTGGCTACGTGCGACGATGCTAAGCGAGGGCAAAATCTCAGCAGCGGATCTTGATCTGCTCATCGTTACCGACTCCCCCACCGAGGTGCGGGACCTGATCGTTAAGTCCGCACAAGGGCAAGAGTGGCGTACCCAACAGGAGGAGGGTGCCCGCGAGGTGACGCGCGCGGTCCTTGGCAAGGATGGTTCAGCCACGCGGCGGAAGCCCAGAACTAAAGGTTAAGCACGCTGTTATGGACGCCGCTGTCTACTTTAGCTAAAGGTACAGCGGCCCTTTCGGCGCACCATCGCTTCGACTCCCCAGGCGTCCGCGTGGCAACATCTCCGCTTACCGTCTGAGTCGATGCACTCGTGGGCGGCATCACGCTGCGCCTGGTAAAACGACACCGGCCCAGGTATCATACAGATCTTTCCCGAATGATGTCAGCGTGGCCCGTTGTCCCGAACGGGCTGTAGCTCTGTGCGATACATGCTCAAGGAGGAGCACATGCAAATCGATCTGATTGGGGTTCCGCTCGATTTCGGAGCGGGACGGCGTGGTGTGGACATGGGGCCGAGCGCTATCCGGTATGCCGGTCTACGCCAGGGGCTGGAAGAGCTCGGCCACCAAGTGACCGATTACGGCAATATCATGGTGCCGCTTGCTGAGACCTGCGAGGTGGGGGACCCAAAGCTTAAATATATGGAGCCGATTGTTGGCGTAGCCCAGCGGCTGGCCGAGCGCGTTGCCACTACAATGGCCGAGCAGCGGCTGCCGCTTGTGCTCGGCGGTGACCATAGCCTCGCGCTTGGCTCTGTTATGGGCGCCACGCGCGGTCGTAAGCTCGGCCTCATCTGGCTGGACGCACACGGTGACTTTAATACGCATGAGACCTCGCCGTCGGGCAATATTCACGGCATGCCACTGGCTGCGATTTGCGGACACGGCGCGTCGCCACTTGTAACCCTCGGAGGCGCACTCCCCCCGGGCGCAAAGCTCGACCCGCACAACGTTGCGATCATCGGGGCGCGCGACATCGACCCTGCCGAGCGACGGCTGCTGCGAGCTTCAGGCGTAGCGGTGTACTCGATGGAAGCGATCGACCGGCTTGGTATCAACGAGGTGGTGCACCGCGCAATCGAGACGGCGTGTCGCGGCACCGACGGAATCTATTTGAGTCTTGACCTCGATGGCATTGACCCAATGTTTGCACCTGGGGTTGGAACTCCTGTTTCTGGAGGGTTGACATTCCGGGAGGCGCATCTTGCGGTTGAGCTGGTGGCCGAAACAAAGCGCCTCGTCGGCGTGGATCTGGTCGAGGTTAACCCCATTCTGGACCGAACCAATATGACGGGTGAGCTTGCCGTGCAGCTCGCGCTTTCGGCGTTCGGCAAGCGGATTTGGGGCCTCTAGGTCGACGCTCGTCGTGCGTTTCCTCGCTTACAACCGCGAGCCGGGCCTGGCTTTCCCCGAAGGTAGTGGTTGTAGCAGCGTTTAAGGGCGTTTGCCGTTTCTTTCATTAAACAAGTCCTAGTTTCCCCTGGTAATTCTGCCCGTCTGGCATAGCCTCAGAGCTGTATTTGCCGCTTGACAATCGACTAAAACGCGGTACAATCCCATATTGCGATTGTGAAATCGCACCGTTATCCGAGCCCGTTCGGCGCAGCGGTCGTGAGTGTGGGATGGTCTCACACAGCGGCGCTTGCCCGTGATGACCAGTTCTTTTAATGGAGCACCGCACAACCGCGGTCTGGTCCAATCCGAGTCGGGCGTTCCCCTAGGTGTTATGGACGTTTGCTGTACAACGAACCGCTTTGCAACAATGAGCGTTCTACAGATTCGCCAGCGCCGGGGACGAGCGCCTGGGGTGACGCGCCTGCGTTAGCCTCGACGACACACTGATGTGTCTTCTGCCCCGCGCCGCCCGGCCTCGGGGTTTTTTGCTGCCCAAAATGTAGAGCGTCTCCGTGCAGAGCGGTTCTTTCAATGGCCTTTTGCGTCGTTTTAAGATTCTTTGCATGGGAGGACCTATTCGAATTGGAGCAGACATATCGTGATTACCTTCGTGCCCGCTATGGTGTTGGTGACAACGGGTCGCTGAATGATTTCATCAGCCGGCGTGATGGCAAGCTGATGTTCGCCAAGGTGGATTTGGAGGCTCTGGTGGCAGAGCATGGTGCGCCACTAGAGGTTGCATATTGTCCGCTCATCACGGAACAAATTGACCGGATGCAGGAGGCTGCCGGACGTGCACGCGCTGAGGCGGCGTATGCAGGTGCTTTCATCTACGCCTACGCGACAAAGGCGAACTTTAGCGAGGAGGTTGTGCGGACGGCGCTAAAGGCGGGCGCACACTATGAGACCTCATCGGTCGCCGACGCACGTATCGCTATGGACCTGTGGCGGCGCGGCATTGTGCCGGCCGAGCGCTATATCTTCTGCAACGGATCCAAAGAGGCTGACTACATCGCGGCGGTGCTGAAGCTTCGCGTTGCCGGCAATGCCAGTGTCGTGCCGGTGCTCGACGATCTGGACGAGTGGGGCGCCTACCAGGCGTGCCCGGCTGGGCTGCAGCTTGGTGTTCGCGCGCGCGAGTACGCCAAGTGCTCGGGCGGCGATCGCTTTGGCCTGCTGCCCGACGAGATTGACGAGGTCGTGGCTTCGCTGTCTGGAACACCGCACCAGCTGGTGCTATACCACGCCATGGTCGGCTCCCAGCTTGAGGACCAGGACGCTTGGCTGGCTAAGCTTGAAGGCGCTGTCGAGGCCTACTGCCTGCTGCGGCGCCAGGTACCGACGCTGCGGATGTTCAACTTTGGTGGTGGAATGCCCACGTCGGCGTACGATCTTGGCTTCGAGTTCGACTACGCCGGCTTTCTTGAGCAGCTTTTCGCACGGATCGCCGCGACCTGCGCGCGCTACGGTGTGCCGGTGCCCGATGTGGTCGGCGAGTTTGGCCGCTATACCGTGGCATCGCACAGCATGTACCTCTTCGATGTTGGCAAGGTTAAGCAAGGTCGCAACGGCGAGGCGCCGTGGTACCTGCTGAATGGCTCGCTGATGGTGAGCGCGCCCGACACGCTCATCGTCGACGATCAGCAGTTCATCGTACTGCCGCTCACGGACTGGGATCAGCAGGCCCAGGAAGTTCGCCTTGGCGGTCGTCGAACGTGTGACTCGGATGACCAGTATCCCCGCCCTGGCCAGGAGCCGTTGCTGCTGCCCAAGAGCGACGGCGGGTTGATCATCGCGGTGTTTGGCGTGGGCGCCTACCAGGCGATGCTCGGGGGTAAGGGCGGTGCACATCACTGCCTCAACCCAGAAATGAAGCGTGTGATCATCGAGCAGGAGGGCGACCAGCTCGTGACGCGTGTAGTCGAAGAGCAAAGTCTTTCGCAAATCATGACTGCGCTCGGCTATGGCACGGAGACCCAGCCTGCCCGCACGCGGCGGGCACCAGCTCCTCGGGTACGGCGCCCCGACATCTGGCGGACTACCGTGCGGATGGTTAACCTGCGTCGCGCCCCTTCAAGTGGGTGGATTACTTCGAACTAGAATTGGTCAGAATCTAGATGGCCAAGAGGGATGCAGCAGTGCATCCCTCTTGTGTTTCTTGCGTCGAAGCCTAATGTTATATTGGGCGTGGAGCAGCATTCGGAGTTGGTCAAATACCTTAGTAGCCGACCGCATAGCCGTCGGTTCGACCATCACTGCCGGCGACGTAGCTGCCGGAGGGCAGGCGCCAGATGATCTGCCCACGGCCAAAGGTACCACGCTCCTCCGCCACGATGACCTCATGACCACGCCGCCGCAGCTCATCGACGATTGCCTGCGATGTATCCGGCTCGAGCTGGATCCGTCGTGCCTGGTCCCAGTGCCAGCGCGGTGCGTCAAGGCTAGCCTGCGGGTTAAGCCCATAGTCGAGCGTATTGACAATCATCTGTACGTGACCCTGCGGTTGCATGTGACCACCCATCACGCCGAATGGTCCAGTCGCTTCGCCATCACGCGTTAAAAACCCTGGGATGATGGTGTGGAACGGGCGCTTACCCGGTTCGAGGCAGTTAGGATGGTCCGGGTTCAACACGAAGCCAGCGGCACGGTTCTGCAGGGCAATGCCGGTATTCGGCACCACGATCCCGGAGCCGAAGCCCATATAGTTCGACTGAATTAAGCTAACCATCATACCATCACCATCAGCGGTACACAGGTAGACAGTACCGCCGCGCTGCGGATTACCCGGCTCCGGCTCGAGCGCTTGCTCGCTGATCATCGCGCGGCGCTCGGCGGCGTAGTGCGGGCTCAGGAGCTCAGCTGTGGGTACCGATACCTGCTCGGGGTCGGCAATGTAGCGCTGTGCATCCGCGAAGGCGAGCTTAATCGCCTCAATTTGGAGGTGGTAGCTGTGCGCCGAATCACGCGGGTACTCGTTGAGGGCAATACCGTCAAGGATATTCAGCGCAATAAGCGCTGTAAGGCCCTGGCCATTTGGCGGAATCTCCCACACATCATAGCCGCGGTACCGAGCACTGATCGGATCGACCCACGTGCTCGTATGCTGGGCCAAATCGCGCTCCGTGATGAAGCCGCCTGTCTGCACCGCAAATTCGGCGATGGTACGGGCGATCTCGCCGCGGTAAAAGTCCTCCGCGCTCGTCTCCGCAATGCGACTGAGGGTACGCGCGTGTCCAGGGCTTGCCCAGCGTGTACCTGGAGCCGGGGCCGCTCCCTGCGGCGTAAAGGTCTCGGCCCAGCCTCGAAACTCGGATCCGGTTGCTTCCCGATTGCTTGCTGCCGCCCGGTTCCAGTAGTATGAGAGCACAGGTGATACCGGGTAACCTTGCTCGGCATACGAGATCGCGGGCTCGAATAGCGCTGGGAATCGTAGTGATCCAAAGCGCTCGTGGAGATCACGCCATCCCGCTGGTGCGCCGGGCACTGTTACCGTCAGCCACCCTCGTGTTGGCATCTTGGTGTGGCCGTGCTGCTCGACTAAGTTACGGTCAAGGCCTGCGGGTGCTCGACCAGAGGCGTTGAGGCCGTGGAGCTTGGTGCCATCCCATACGAGCGCAAACAGATCGCCGCCAATCCCGTTAGAGGTGGGCTCAACCACAGTCAGGGCGACAGCAGCGGCGATTGCCGCGTCGACTGCGTTGCCTCCCTGCCGCAGAATCGCCAAGCCTGCCTGTGCTGCGAGTGGCTGGCTTGTGGCCACGACGCCCCGTTCGGCAAATAAGGGTTGCCGAGTACTGGCGTAAGGTAAGCGGCTAAGATCAAGCTGCATAATGCCTCCTGCGATGCGGACCGTCACGTGTCACAGAGCTGGTCAAGCCGCGTTCGCGCCACCCCGCCTTACTTTCTCAATCGTGGATCAAGCGCTTCCCGCACGCCGTCGCCGACCAAGTTGAAGCCGAGGACCGCAAGAAAGATGGCAAAACCCGGCCAATAGGCGAGCCAGGGCGCAAGCGAGATGTACCCTTGAGCAGTAGCCAGCATTTGCCCCCATGATGGGCGAGGCGGCTGTGCGCCAAGTCCCAGGAAGGATAAGCCAGCTTCCGCGAGGATTGCCGAGGCCATGGCCAAGGTTGTTTGAACCAGCAAGGGGGCTAACGAGTTCGGGAGCACATGTCGGAGCAGAATTTGCCAATCGCGTACGCCGACTGAGCGTGCAGCCTGCACGTACTCTTGGTTGGCAACGGTCATCACCTGCGCCCGAACAATTCGGATAAACGCGGGCGAAAAGCCGATACCGATCGCAATCATCGCGTTCCCAAATCCGGGTCCCAGAGTTGCGGCGAGAGCCAACGCCAGGATCAGAAACGGGAAGGCCTGCATAGCGTCAACGATGCGCATCACGACCCACTCGTCCCAGAACCCCCGATAATACCCGGAAACTAAGCCGACTGGAACCCCAATCAGAAACGCCACGCCCACCGCGTAAATCGCTGCCTGAAGCGAGAGCTGGGTACCGTAAATAATTCGGGATAACATATCACGGCCCAAATCGTCGGTCCCCATCAGATGTTCGGCGCTCTCCGACTCAAGCACGTGTTCAAGATCCTGATAAAGTGGGTCGTACGGCACGACGAGCGGCGCGAACACGGCCAAGACGATCATCGTCGCGAGAATGAACGCGCCTCCGACGGCGAGCTTATTTCGCTTGAAACGGCGGAGGAAGCCAGCCAGGGGTGTTTCATGGCGGGCCACCGTCTCGATTTGCCGTCCGGCTCGGACTTGCGGTGTGGCTGATGTGCTCATGCTTAGGCGCCTTTCCCTGCCTTGATGCGAGGATCAATCAGCGCGAGAAGGATATCCACAACAAGGTTGACCAAAACCACGAGGAGTGCTGAGACAAGAATGGCCCCCTGTACCATGACGAAGTCTCGCTCGAAGATCGCTTCAACAATCAAACGACCGAAACCAGGAATTGTAAAGATGGTTTCCGTGATGGCGAGTCCACCAAGCAGCCCGGCTAGTAGGAGCCCTGATGAAGTCACGACTGGCACTAACGCGTTGCGTAGCGCATGGCGCGTAATAACCACCCACTCCGTCAGCCCCTTTCCGTGTGCCGTGCGGACGTAATCAGAGTGCAGAACCTCAAGCATGCTCGAGCGCAGCATGCGCATCAACACGGCCGATTCTCGGATTCCTGTCGCTACCATCGGCATCAACATTGCCGTGAGGTTTGCGCGGGGATCCTCTGAGAAGGGAACGTAGCCTGAAGCGGGAAGCCACTGCAGCTTTACAGCGAAGACGATGATAAACATCATCGCCAACCAAAAGGACGGAAGACTCATCCCGCCTAATGCCAGCATCGTGCTGCCATAGTCGACGACGCTCCCGCGGCGAGTTGCCGAAAGAAGCCCAGTAGGGACCGCGATGAGGAGCGCCACAAAGAACGAGCCAAGCGCCAGCTCAATCGTGACCGGGAGCCGGCGGAAAATCTCATCGACTACCGGGGATCGATCGACGAGCGAGCGGCCTAAGTCGCCCTGAAGAACATTGCCTAACCATGCCAAATACTGTATTACAAGAGGTCGATCGAGGCCCAGTTCTCTTCGGAGCGCCTGTTCTGCTTCTGGCGTCGCCTCAAGCCCAAGGATCACGGTTACGGGGTCACCCGGAATCAAGTGGATCAGGGAGAAGACCATGATCGACACCAACAGCAAAATTGGGATGCTCAGAACCAACCGCCGCAGGATGAATGCCATGATCCGCTCCCCTTTCAGCTGAATCTACTCTTACTAGGTTGTACCAGTTATTGCTCGTTCAAGTTTGCTGTCCGGATGATCCCGTCCGGCACGTAGGTAAATCCAGTGATGTTTGCCCGCATGCCGAAGACGTTGTTTGGCTGGTAGACGAAGACGTACGGTACGTCCTCATGAACGATCTGCATGACCTGATTGTAGAGCTCTTTGCGCTTCGCTTCATCGCTTTCACGACGTGCTTGATTCAGCAGCTCATCAACCTGTGGATTCGAGTACCGGCTGTCGTTGCGAGGAGCCCCCGTCACAAAGACGTCGTAGATGTTCTGGTCCGGGTCGGGACGGCCTGACCAACCCACGGCGCCTGCCTCGAAATTACCCTGCTCTAGCTGGTCGAGCAACGTACCGAACTCAACCTTTTCGATCTGCATGCTGAAGCCGGCCGGCTGTAGGAAGTTCTGCACTAGCTGCGCGAACTGGGCGTTCGCAGGCGAGGTTCCCGTCTTGAAGGTAAACGAGGGGTTAGGGACGCCCGCCTGTGCCAGCAACTGCTTCGCTTGTTCCACGTTCGGCTGCTCGTACTCGTTGCTCTCACCGAAGGCAAGATTCGTTTTTGTGAAGGGCGAGTGGGCGGGCGTAGCGGTCTCGCCAAATATAACTTTGACAAGAGCGTCGCGGTTGATCAGCAGGTCCAATGCCTGTCGTACTTCCTTTTTGTCGAAAGGCGGCCGCGTCGTATTCAAGTAAAAGCCTTGATAACCCAGAGCAGGTTCGTTTATAACCTGGAAGTTCTGGTCCTGCTGGAGACCCGGCACCTCTTTCGGGGGGAGGGTGTCGGTTATATCGACCTGACCCGAGCGAAGATTGACGAGCGCCGTAGGCGCGTCGGTAAAGATCTTGTAGACGATTCTGCTTGCTTTCGGCAGCCCTTCCTGCCAATAGTCTTCGTTGCGGACAAGCGTTATGCTCGTGTCCTTGACACGATCCTGGAACTTAAAGGGGCCACTACCGACGGGCTTGGTGAGAAATTGGTCGCCAAGCTCCTGTACGGCCGTAGGAGAGGCCATCATTCCGGCACGATCCGTTAAGATCGAGAGGAACGGTGCGAAGGGCTCCTTAAGCGTGATCCTCACTGTCTGTGGATCGACAGCCTCGATCGACTGCACGGCAGAGAGCTCGGTTCGGCGTGGCGACGTTTCAGCCATTCCGCGCTCCATATTGAACCGGACCGCCTCGGCGTTAAAGTCGGTTCCATCATGGAACTTGACGCCTTCCCGGAGCTTGAGCGTATAGGTCAGCCCGTCCTCGGATACGTTCCACTCAGTGGCCAGCATCGGCACGATGTTGCCTTCGGCATCAAGGTCGACCAGCTTATCCATAATGCTATTGAGGACCTGGCGGTCGACGAATGCAGTTGACAGCGCCGGATCCAGTTTGGGCGGGTCGGCGTTTAAGCTAATGCTAATCTCTGCGTTGCCTTGCGCGCCCGTCGCGTCGGCAGCACTGCCGGCAGCCGTGGAAGCATTGCCAGCCGCGCCGCTAGCAGCCCCTGGCGCGCTAGAGGCGGTCGTTCCGGCGCTGCCGGTGTTTCCGCCCGCGCCTGTCGTCGCGTCGCTGCCACCACCACCCCCGCACGCGCTTAGAAGCAGTGCCACGATAATCAGCATTGCTCCCGAGATGCTGATTGGCCGTCTCGTTGTTGACATGGCCTTCTCCTTATTTCGGACCAGAACTACGCCGCAAAACTCTTCTAAAACATTGAGACGAAGAGGGCCTGAAGGGAAGTGTTTAGAAAAAGTTAAGAGATGAGTATACGGGATATTGTTGCCGTGTCAAGGCTCATAGGGGGTGAGCTATTCTCCGCGTCACTGGTTCACGAATCCCGATGACCACACCCGATGTTGCATAGATCGTGCCATAAGTGTTTCTCAACCCCAGCACTGGCCCCAGGACCCGGCGGTCGTCGCTATATGTTGTGGTCTAGTTCCGTGTCAGCCCATAGTTAGGGTGAAACGAACGGTGCCAGTACCTATGGTAGAATGCCGCGCGGAGGGAGGATTAGAGTGTTTTTCGTACGCTTCACCGTAGCGGCGTTGCCGGTCTTAGCACTTCTGGGCGGGATCCTCTGGCTCAAGTGGCGTGCTTTTCGGGCTGCCGCTCTGGCATGGCTTGTTGCCGTCGCCGGTGCCGCCGTGCTTTTTGGCGCAGGACCCGCCCTGCTTGCATCCGCAAGCGCAAAGGGACTGAGCCTCGCCCTCCTCGTGATGCTGATCGTTTGGGCGGCTGTGTTTCTCTACAGCCTCGCCGACGACCTGGGCGCCGTGCGCGTGATCGCCAGCAAGATCATGAGCAGTACCCGCGACCCACTGTTGCTGGCGCTGCTCCTGTCTTGGACCTTTTCCGGTTTCATGCAGGGCATCGCGGGCTTTGGAGTTCCGGTCGCCGTCGTCGCTCCCCTCATGGTACTTGCCGGCTTTCCTCCCGTTCGCGCAATTGCCGCCGCGATGATTGGGCATTCGTGGGCGATCACGTTCGGCTCGATGGGCTCGTCCTTCTTCACAATCGGGTTGGTCATGGGTGTAGAGGGAACCGCCCTCGGGCCGATGCTTGCCCTGCTATTTTTTGTGCCAATCCTGGTAACGGGGCTGAGCGTCGCGCATATCGCCGGCGGCTGGGCGGGTGTCCGGAGGGCTGCGCCCGTGGTTGTGGTGGCTGCGATAGCGATGGACCTTGCGATGTGGGCGCTGAATGTCTTGGGCGCAGCGCCTGTCTCCAGCATGTTGCCTGGGCTCTTGGGCACGCTCATCCTCTGGGGAGCCGGTCGGACCGCGTTCTATCATCAAGCGAGCGCGGAGACCGAAGCACGCAGCCCGTCTGGCCTTTCATTTCGTTGGGCTTTTCTGCCCTACGCGCTGCTAACTATTTTTTCAGTTCTCGCAAACGTTCCCGCTGTAAAAACGAATGCTGCTCCGCTTCGCTTTGCGCTTCGCTTTCCGGAGCAGGCCACCGCACAGGACTTTGTAGTCAAGGCCTCGTCTGCGTATGCACCGATCCAGCTCGTAGGGCATCCCGCCCCTTTGTTGATCCTTAGCGCCCTGATTACCTACGGTGTCTACAGCAGCCGGGGTACCTGGAAGGCGGGTGCGGCGGTCCGCGCTTGGCGAGCTACCGTGCGCCAAACGACGGGAACAACCGTTGCGGTGTCGCTCATGGTGATGATGGCGCTCGTCGTAGCAGATTCAGGCATGGCCGCGGTGCTTGCGCAGGGTGCCGAGGCCTTAGGGCGCGAAATCTACCTGGTAACCTCGCCATTCATTGGGCTGCTCGGCGCCTTTGTGACAGGCAGCAACACAAACTCAAACGTCATGTTCGGTCCCTTGCAGCTCTATGCCTCGCAAGCCCTCGCGTTGAGCACGGTTCTGGTCGCTGCTGCACAGACCCTCGGCGGCTCGATTGGCTCGGGTGTGGCTCCCGACAAAGCGCTGATCGGCGTGTCGGTGGTCGGTAAGGATGTGCGGGAGGGCGAGGTGATGCGCCAAGCCTTGCCCTATGGCTTGCTGTGTGTGCTCTCGATTGGCGTACAGATTCTGCTGGTGAGCGCAGTGGTGAGACCATGAAGACGACAGTGTCGTTGCTTGTCCTGATCGTAGCTTTCCCGCTCCTGTACGTGAGTAGTGCAATCCTGATGAGCGATCCCGCCTCCATCTTCGCTCTGCTGGTGGTTGCGGGCGTCTGCGTCTATTTACTCGCTCCTGATAGAAAAGCCTAGGGCGTCAGGGATACGTGGCCGGGTACCTTACGCGACGTATTTTGGTGGTGCAACCGTCCAACGACGGTCTCCAAATCCTTTCAGAGCCCGTCCAAATCCAGCACGGTATGTGTGTCTACCTCGTCAAAGGAATAGTGGGTGACAGCCCGAAGTGCTGATCCCGTAGTCGCTTGTCGGGGTTATACTACGAGCCTCGGAGCTGGATATCGGCGGCGAGGAGCAGGGTTGAAGCTGCCCACAGGCAGTGGCTCCGTTGCTCGCGATCGCATTGAAGCTGGATGCTCATGTTCTTGTACCTGATTCGTCACGCCCAACCACACTATAATGCCCCGGTCCCATACCATGTTCCGCCCGGTCCTGAGCTGACAGAGCGTGGGCTGGAGCAAGCTGCTGCACTTGTTCCGATGCTTCGAGGTGCAGGAATTGACCGGATTGTAAGCTCGCCTTTGAGGCGGTGCATCATGACCGCAGAACCCCTTGCGGCGGCGCTTGGGTTGGATATTCGGATCGACGAGGACGTCCGCGAGTCGCAGCCGGGCGAGGCGACGGCCGACGTGATGGTTCGTATGCTCCGCGCTACTCTGGCACAGTCCGACGCGCGGGTCGTCGCGCTCTTTTCTCATGCCGCACCCCTGACCGAGTTGCTACGCACGCTGACTCACGACGAGGTTGTGCTGCCGGCCAAGGATTATCGCGGCAATCACCTCGCAGAGTGCATGGTATGGGGGCTCTACGTTCGTGACGGACGCTGGAAAGCGCAACACCTACCGCCGCAAGGCCGATCGTGTTAGGGATTTGCTCCCCTATGCCCCGAAAAGGCAATGATCAGGCGCCTTGAGCTTTATCTTGCGCCTAAGGCCTCGGTTTGTCACGCTCACTGTGGATGACAAACGCTGCGAAACCGCATAGCCCGATCGTAGCAAACGAAAACCACTGGAGCGCGTAACTTAGATGCGATCCTTCGCTCAGCTCGATGTCGGGGTGTGGTCGCGGTAGTCCTTGCGCCTCGGGAGCTGGAAGTTGCTCGACATAAAATGAAAGCAAGGGATAGGGCAGTTGCTGCGCAATCCGCTCGGGGTCGAGCCGAAACCATGCCTTCAGCGGATCGTCTGCTGGTTGCTGGTCACGTGGACCAAAGGACGATGTCGTTGACGAAGGTTTACGGATCACGCCTTCGATCTGGACCTCATCAGGTACCCTGAACTGCTGCAGCACCGCCGCGTCATAACCGAGTAGTGGAACCCAGCCCCGATTAACGAGAACATGTTGATCGCTGCCGGCGATGCGCAGCGGCGTGACAATATCCACGCCGGGCGTTCCCTGGTACGCACGACTGCGCAGAACAATTTCGTTCGCCGTATCGAATGTGCCGCGCACCCTGACCCGACGGTATTCGTCGGGCGCTTCGCTGACTGTAGCACTGTTAAGCTCTAGTGCCGGCGCCGCGAGCCGTGTTTCTAATAGGGCATTATGGGCTCGCCGCTCCGATAGCCGATCAAGTTGCCAAATGCCAAGTCGCAGCATTCCGGCGGCAATCAGAATTACTGCTAAGGTTGCCCATCGCCACCGGCTGCTAACAAGCAGCCGCGGTAGCGCATACCAAGCCACCGGCGTTTGCGGTGACTGGACCTCGAGTGCTATCGGACGTGTATCCTGGTGCTGGAACGAGTCCACGCGGTTCCCTTTCATCCTTCGGACATTCCGCCCGCTCTGCTTGGTATTGTAACGTGTTCGACGGAGGCCTGCCCCCAGATGAGCTCTGCATCTCCCATGCTCCCCAACACCATGCCTGTTACCGAACGGTAACTTGGGACGAATGTCCTCGCGCTCGTTTGGTGCGTATCCAGAACAAGACCACAAGCAGGTCGCGGTGGACCAGCTGGATGTTCTGATGCAGCCTAATCCGGGTACTACAGCTTTAAGAGTATCGCGTCGGGGGTTAAAGACGCGCGAATGGAGAGCGTCTCCAATGCTAATCCCATTGAAGGTAGCAGCGGGATGTAGAGCCGTTGGACGTAAAACGCGTTGAGAGTCCGGATTATGGAGGAGGTTGATGGGCGCCAAGCGTGGGACTTGTTCTGGTACGAAAGCGGACAGGGTTCGACCGTCTACTGCGGAACGTTAACAATCCAGCTCGCCTCCCCAAAGGGCTGGCTCACGAGTGCAATCTTTAGGGTGATCGCATTGGGCCGAACATTCTGCGGCACGATGATAGTCGCGGTTCGCTTCTCACCGCGCCGGACTTCCAGCACGCCGCGCGGCCGTGAGCGGGCTGAGTCGATCAGGTAGCGCACCTGGTTGTCGGCAATGACGATATTTTCGGGCACGAGCGCCATCTTTGCTGGTGTTCCACGCCGATTCTCGACGGTCCACTCAAGCATGATCTGTCCGTTGTTGAAGTCGACTGTCTCCAACGTAACTAGGACGTCGGCGTTATCCTCGTCGGCGCCAACCCATTCGCTCCGCTCGCGATCCCAACGTCGTCCAACCCGCTGATGAACACTGGCAATACCATTCGCGACATCAATACCTAACCCCTGTTCCGGAATCGTTGGGACGGGAACAACCGTGACTGGAGGCGCGGGTTCCGAAGAGTTATTGATTGCGGGCGGAATGGTCGCGAGTGTCCAAACCAGCGCCAGCAGGGCAAAAACGGTAAGCACACCACCCGGCCAGCTGTTGATGCGGCATAGCGTCTCCCGCCACCATGGCATGGGTGCCGCTGCTTCAGCGAGCGGGACTTCCGGCGGAACTGGCGACGACGCAGGAAGCTGCGGTTCGGTTGGCGTGCTGGCCCATGGCGGCATCACGCCGGCAAGGAGATCGTTGAGCTCCTGCCACGGCTCGCAGTGCAAAAGCTTGGGAATGCGGACGAGCTCTTCGTCCGTCAGCTCAATCCCATTCGAGCGCTCCGTTAGCAAATACGTGGGAAGCTCGTCAAGTCCTTTAACCTGCACCTTCCAGTCAAGCTCAATTTGTGAGCCGGGCTCGAGCGTTGGAACCAGTACAATCACACGCTTCGCGGCACGAAAATCGATGGCGTTCGCCTTTTGCGCCGAGACAATCTGGTGTTTATTGTCGTTAAGAAAATTCGTAAAGTTGTAGAAGTAGTTGACGACTTGGCCGTACGGGTTTTTCCGGCCAGGATTAAGCTCCTTGGTCGAACCGTTCTTGCTAGTGACTTTCCACTTGCCATTGACGGAGCCGAAGACCATTCCGTCGACGTGTTTCAGCTCAAGGATAAAGATCGCGTCTGACTTGAGGATGACCAGGTCAATTGCCCTGCCGCCCACGCTAAAATTGGCGATCATGACATAGAGCCCTTCCAAACGGTCGAGGCCGTTCGCAAGGGCAATGATCGCTTTACGCTCGTTTGGATTGTCCGGCTTTTCGCCGATCCAGACTTGGACGGCCACAATCTTCTCCAAAGACGTTGTCGTGGAGTGGGGGTAAACTCCTACACGGATGCTTCGGTACCCGACTTTTCATGCACCATCAATCCTGCGACGCGCCCTCGTCACCGCCGGCGGCTACCACGCGCGCTTGCGCTAGCTGATGCTCCCCTGGCCGCGGCTTTACCCCGACCGTTACCCCTCGCTGTTGCGGGACCTGTTGCTGCAGCGACACTGCTCGCCTGACCACCACCCTGGCGCTCTTGTACGCTTTCCAGCAGTGCCGTTGTGTCCTCGAGCGCTAAGGTACGTCGAAACTCCACGACTTGATCACGCAGCAGCGCAGCTTTCTCGAACTCAAGGTTCTTGGCGGCCTCCTTCATCTGCTTCTCAAGCTCTTTAATCATCTTGAGCAGCTCGTCCTTTGGAATCGGCACCTCACCGGCCGCACCCACAATGTACGGCGCTTTTTCCTCGGCAACTCGTTGGAGCTGGCTGGTCAGATCACGAATCTGCTTAATGATACCTCGCGGCTCGATGCCGTGACGTCGGTTGTAGGCCATTTGAATATCGCGGCGGCGCTGTGTCTCTTTGATCGCAATATCCATCGAGCGCGTCATCGTATCGGCGTACATCACAACGGTGCCGTCGATATGCCGCGCAGCACGCCCGATGGTCTGAATCAGCGACGAGGCAGAGCGGAGGTAGCCTTCTTTGTCGGCGTCTAGGATCGCAACGAGCGACACTTCGGGCAGGTCCAGCCCTTCGCGTAGCAGGTTGATGCCCACAACCACATCATAAACGCCGAGCCGCAGATCGCGCAAGATCTCGACCCGCTCAATCGTATCGATGTCGGCATGCAGATACTGCGTTCGAATGCCCATTTCCTTGAGGTAGTCCGCCAAATCTTCAGCCATGCGCTTCGTCAGCGTTGTCACCAACGCGCGCTGTTGGGCCTCGACTCGCTTCTTGATCTCGCCGAGCAAATCGTCGATCTGCCCGCGAGTTGCCCGCACCTCGACTACCGGATCAAGCAATCCAGTGGGCCGAATGATCTGCTCCACCATTTGCTCCGAGTGCTCCAGCTCATAGGGTCCTGGAGTGGCCGAGACGTAGACGACCTGATGGAGATGCTGGGCCCATTCGTCGAAGGTCAGCGGACGGTTGTCGAGCGCGCTCGGTAGCCGGAAGCCAAAGTCGACGAGGGTTTGCTTTCGGCTGCGGTCGCCGTTAAACATGCCGCGAACCTGGGGCACCGAGATATGCGACTCGTCCACGAACATAAGAAAATCGTCCGGGAAGTAGTCGAGCAGCGTCCATGGCGTTTGCCCTGGCTCGCGCCGGTCCATGTGCCGGCTGTAGTTCTCGATGCCCGAGCAGTAACCCATCTCAGCCAACATCTCGAGATCGTACATCGTACGCTGCTTTAAGCGTTGTGCTTCGAGGAGCTTGCCATCGGCTTCCAGGCCCTTGATCCGCTCGTCGAGCTCGGCTTGAATGTCGCGAATCGCCAACTGCAATTTTTCACCGGTCGTAATAAAGTGTTTGGCCGGAAAGATGTCGATGGCTTTCTTTTCAACGAGCAGCTCACCGGTCAACGGATCGACCTCGACCATCCGCTCAATCTCGTCGCCCCAGAACTCGACACGGTAAGCAGTCTCGGCGTTGGCAGGAAAAATTTCCAGCGTGTCACCACGCACCCGGAAAGTCCCCCGGTGGAAGTCGATGTCATTACGCTCGAACTGTAGGTCAATCAGCTGCCGTAAAATCTTATCGCGGTTGCGTACCTCGCCGACCCGCAGTGGCAGCGCGACTTGGCCATAATCTACCGGGGAGCCCAAGCCGTATATTGCTGAAACTGATGCCACGATCAATACGTCTTTCCGCGACAGCAGTGCTTGGGTGGCCTCGTGCCGTAGACGGTCGATCTCTTCGTTAATTTGCGCCTCCTTCTCGATGTACAAGTCCTTGGAGGGTACGTACGCCTCCGGGGTGTACATGTCGTAATAGGAGACGAAGTAGGAGACGGCGTTGTCAGGAAAAAATTCTTTGAACTCGGCGTAGAGCTGGGCCGCGAGAGTTTTGTTATGCGCCATTACCAGTGTCGGCCGCTGCACTTGCTCCACGATCCAGGCCATAACGGCTGTCTTGCCGGTGCCGGTCGCGCCGACCAAGGTTTGCTGTTTCAGCCCGCTGTTCAGTCCTTCAACGAGTTTCTGGAGCGCCGCCGGCTGATCGCCGGTAGGTTGATACGGGGCATTAACTCGAAATGGCGGCATTCACAGGGTCCTTTTTCCTGAGGCGCGAAAAGCTTTACAGTGCTTATTATACCGCAGATCGGCTAGCCGGGCTAGTCCCACAGTTCGTAGTAATAAAGCAAATGTGCTGTTTGCTGGCTACAAAACGGCGATAGGGGCTGGGCTCGCCGCCCAACCCCTACGTAGCTCATGTGGACGCCGCGATTAGACCAGTGCTGTCTCAGTTTCGCGGTCGAAGAGGTGCATGTTGCCCATGTCGAGCGCTAGCCGGATCGGCTGACCCGAGTGCGCAGACGTGCGTGGGTCGAGCTTGCCGACAAACTCCTTCTGGCCAGCCTGGAGGTAGGCAAATACCTCGGAGCCCATGTTCTCGGTCACGGTTACCGTTGCATCCAGCGGCGCGGCTGCTGTTGTTCCCGGCGGCACAAACTCCGCGTCGTGGATATCCTCGGGGCGGATACCGAAGTAGACCGGTCGGTCGATATACCGGCCGAGGTTCTCCTGGAGGTTGCGTGGCACTGCCGCGGCAAACGAGCCTGTGTCAAGGGTCAGCCCGCCGTCGCCGCGTCGCAGCGTCGCCTCGAAGAAGTTCATCGCGGGCGAGCCGATAAAGCCAGCGACAAACATGTTGACCGGCTTGCGGTAGAGCACCTGCGGGGCTTCGAGCTGTTGCAAGATGCCGTCGCGCATGACCGCGATGCGCGTACCCATCGTCATAGCCTCGACCTGATCATGGGTAACGTAGATAAACGTGGTGCCGAGGCGCTGGTGCAGCTTCGAGATCTCGGCGCGCGTCTGAACCCGGAGCTTCGCGTCGAGGTTGGAGAGCGGCTCGTCCATCAAGAAGACGGCTGGGTCACGCACGATCGCGCGGCCAAGCGCGACACGCTGGCGCTGTCCGCCCGAGAGCGCCTTGGGCTTGCGCTCAAGCAGGTGGGCGATGCCCAGCAACTCGGCCGCTTCCTTGACACGCTTGTCGATCTCGGTTTTCGGCGTCTTGCGCAGCTTCAAACCGAAGGCCATGTTGTCGTAGATCGACATGTGCGGATACAGCGCGTAGCTTTGGAAAACCATGGCGATGTCACGATCCTTGGGCGCGACGTCGTTGACGACGCGCTCGCCGATCACGATCCTGCCCGATGTGATCTCTTCTAGCCCGGCGAGACACCGCAGCGCTGTCGATTTGCCGCAGCCAGAAGGCCCGACCAACACCAGAAATTCCTTGTCGGGAATATCGATGTTCAGGTCCTTCAGAATGTGGACGTTGCCGAAGTACTTGTCAACGTGTTCGAACTTGATACCCGCCATGGTTCCAGCTCCTTTGCTTTGTCGGAACAACAAACACAGACCATTGAACAGCTGTGCCGGCTCGTTAGCCGCTGTTCCTTATCCTTTGTTCCCGAATCACTCTCCGCACGATCGACGTACAATCAACTGTGGCTGCACGATTAGCTGCGGCTTCGCTCCGCCCGCGATCATCTCGATCAGGCCCTCGGCCAGTGCCCGGCCCCAGGCCCGTAGCGGCTGCCGCAGTGCTGTTAGCGGCGGCCCTGTGTGCCCCGCCGCCGGCGTATCTTCGAAGCTGATCAGTGCAATCTCATGCCCGACGCGCCTGCCACTGTCGTGGATTGCGTGAATCGCGCCAAACGCAAGTGCAGCTGAGCCGGCAATGATTGCCGAAGGGGCTTCCGGCTGTGCCACCAGCTCTTCGGTTGCGGCGTAGCCATCGGCCTCAGTTGCACCGCCTTCGACCACTAACGCCGGATCGAAGGCAATTCCAGCCTCGTCCAGCGCTTCGCGATAGCCGGCCTCTTGCTCCGTCGCTAGCGCCTGCTCCAACGGCACCTGCAGCAGCGCGATCCGCTCATGGCCGCGAACGATCAGATGTGCCATTGCCTCGATCATCCCTGCCACGCCGTCCAGGGCCACAAACGCCCTGCCGTTCGAAGAGCGTCCAGAGCTGATGACCGGTACCCCGAGCACCTCCGCAGCCGCGATCCGCTCGTCTTCCACTTGGACATCGAGGAGCACCAGCCCATCGACGCGGCCCGACCGATACAGCGAGCCGTAGAGCCCTGCCTCGGCCTGCTCCGGGTTGGTAGCCGCCAGCAGGATGTGGTAACCATCTGCTGCGGCGCCTTCCGTCAGACCCGCAAGCAAAGCGCCGAACGATGGATCGGCGGCGCGCTGCGCTGCCGGCAACACAAGGCCAAGCGACATGCTGCGCTGTGATTGGAGCGCCCGACCCCGGTACGAGGGCCGATAATTGAGCGCCTCAACCGCCTCCAACACCGCGCGGCGCTTATTGGCCGAGACGGAGCCTGTCCCGTTCAAAACGTACGATACGGTCGCGATCGACACGTTCGCGCGCTGGGCTACCTCTTTAATCGTCGCCATAACAGTTGAAACGTTTAAGTGCTGTGCCGAATATATCAGAGTT
>JADDQE010000014.1 GCA_016781525.1 bacterium
CGTTTCGTTTACGGAACGGAGTAGTCACAACCGTGCGCTCAGTGAGCTGCCTGCATTGGGTGAACACTTCGAGCACCATTTGAAACACACATCGTTTCCATCGTCGTTTCTCACGCATCGAGGTTTTTACAGCGTTTATCCGAGGTCTATCTGTTAGCTCTATTAGCGCGGTTGGAAGGCCACCATATGACAGCGTGGCTTTTATTACATTCGCCACGAATATCTACCTGCGGAAGAGCCAGGATTCAGGTGGCAGATCCATCAATAGTCAATTGCGAGATAGTGACTGCGGTATTACAATCGCCGGGCAGCTAGCTCACTAGCAAGAAAGGCGCATATGGCACGGCTACCTAACCTGCTGCTGATCATGGCTGATCAGCTTGTCCCCTTCTTGACTGGAGCGTATGACCACCCGGTCGTCGCAACGCCGAACTTGAACTGGCTCGTGGAGCACGGCGTCCGCTTCGATGCCGCGTACACACCCTACCCGCTTTGTGCTCCTGCACGCGCAGCCTTTATGACAGGCAGGTATGCCTCCGATCTCGGCTGCTACGATAACGCGGCTGTGCTGCATGCAGACGAGCCGACGATCGCGCATTATCTAACAAATGCTGGATACGACACAGCGCTGAGTGGGAAAATGCATTTCATCGGTCCCGATCAGTTGCACGGTTTTCGCCACCGGCTCACAACCGATGTGTATCCTGCGAATATCGACTGGGTGCCAGCCACTGACGAACTTGGCAGGTTTCCTGCGGGCGGACATGCGCGCCTGTATGTTGCGCCAAATGTTGGCGTCCGTCCGTGGACCAAGTTTCTGTCCTATGATGAGGAAACCCACTTCCGCGCATTGGAATATATCCGCGAGCGTGGACGAACAACACCGACCCAGCCGTTCTTTCTCGTCGCGTCATACCACCATCCGCACGATCCGTTCCAGGTCACCCAGGAGCTGTGGGATCTGTATGAAGGCAAGGAGATCGCGGTCCCTAGCTTTCCCGCGCACCTGGTGGAGACATATTCGGCAATGGATCGCTGGGTTAACGAAGTTCATGAAACAGATAAAGTCGCCCTGGATGACCCGGACAATCTTTACCAACTCCGCCGCTCCTATTATGGACTGGTGAGCTACATCGACCGGAACGTGGGCGAGTTAGTGGCGGCGCTTGCTCAGACCGGCCAACTTGACAACACGATCATCGTCTTCACCAGCGATCACGGCGACATGCTAGCCGAGAAGCGCATGGTCCAGAAGCGCAGCTTCTACGAATGGTCGGCCCGCATCCCACTGATCGTCCGATTTCCAGACGATCGCGCTGCCCAGCGCAAAGTACCAGAACCTGTGTCGCTGCTCGATCTTGTTCCAACCATACTCGATTGGGCGCAGGTTCGCGTGGAGCACAGGTTGCCTACGGATGGCGCGAGCGCGAATGCACTGATTGAAGGCGCAGCGCAACCTGAGCGCACGATTTTTAGCGAATATCATGTCGAAAAGGTTCGCGCACCATGTTTTATGGTGCGGAAAGGCCGTTACAAATACATCTATATTCATGGGCATGGCAATCAATTGTTTGACCTGGAAGCCGACCCAGGTGAGTGGAATAATTTAGCCGGTCAATCAGAAATGCAGCAGGCTGAGCAAGAGCTGCACGAACTGATCATGTCACGTTTCGATCCTGACCGGATTGCCGCTGACGGAGCAGCAAGCGTTCGTAAGCGCATGGTGATTCGGCAAGCGCTGCACGAAAACAATACGCACTGGGATTATTTTCCATACTTTGATGCGACGAAGCAGTATGTACGCTGACGTCCCTGTCGTAGCGGTAACGGCATGAGTTGCAGGACGCAGGTCGGTAGGGCAGATGAGCCTGAGGGGAGCGAAACAGCGAGGAGCGTACCGGTACACTACCTAGCTGTGCGCGCGCACTGGCATCGGGACCACAGTCTGTTTTGCGGGTACTGCTGACGATCTGCACCCGTACACTGCCTTGATTGGAGTGAACCATAATGCCCAACGATACATCTCGCCCCGCTTCGGCTGATCATCCTGTGCATCTGGATCATACGCGGCCGATGAGCGAGCGGGTACACGATCTCCTGGCGCGTCTTACGTTGGAAGAAAAAATTCAGTTGATGGGCGATAAAACGCCCGGTGTGCCGCGCATGGGCATTCCGGCCTACACCTACTGGAGCGAGGCGCTGCACGGGTTGCGCGCAGCGGTCGAGCTACAGTGTTTCCACAGGCGATCGGTTTGGCAGCCACCTGGGATGCTGAGCTCATCGAACGGGTGGCGTCCGCTATTAGCAGCGAGGGCCGCGCCAAATACCATGCTGCGTTACGTCGAAGCGGGCACACCGACTACAATCAAGGGCTAACCTTTTGGTCGCCCAATGTCAATATCTTCCGTGACCCCCGCTGGGGACGGGGTCAGGAAACCTGGGGTGAAGATCCGTATCTCAATTGACGTCCTGCTGGGTAATTACTACGGCCTGAACGATACCATGACCACGTTTATCGAGGGGATCGTCGGCTCGGCTCCCGAAGGCGTGCGAATCAACTATCTACCGGGCTGCCACCTGGTCTATCCGAACCTCAACTCGAAAGACTGGTCGTTCGGCGAGGCACGTAGCGCTGATGTTACGATCGCATGTATGGGTTTGTCGCCGCAGATGGAAGGCGAGGAAGGCAGCGCGATTCTCAGCCCCGAAAACGGCGACAGATCGGATATTACGCTACCTGCGGTGCAAGTTGACTACCTAAAGCAACTCGCGGAGCGCAGCAACCGGATCGTGCTGGTGCTGACGGGTGGCAGTCCCATTGCCCTCGATGGACTAGAGGATTTGGTGCAGGCGATCGTATGGGTAGCGTATCCTGGCCGCGGCTTATCGTATCATTCGGGGCAGACAACCCAGCGCTACACGAAAATAGGCTGAATGCCGGAACAAGGCCATAGTCGTTGGACTATGTGCCCTATTCTTCAATTCTGAGACGGAGACGTTGCTCAACTGGCGCGCCGACAGCCTCCATATGCTCGCGTACTATCATAGTCAGTCGTGCTACAAGGTCGGCGCGCTCCGTCGCAACATTATGCTCCTGCCCGGAATCCTCAGAATTGTTAAAAAGCAGATCGGGGCGTGGCGTACGTGGGACGCGGGGCTGGTTCACAGATGTAGGCGTCTTCCACACTTGCATGTCGACTCCTGGTAGAAAATACCCGGCTTCCAGCTTTGGATAGCGGGATGGACGTTCCGCGCGCATCCACAAGCTGCGACCCAACACTTGATCAACCTGATGAGTGTATGCATAGGGTTGTGCGGCATGCCCGTCATGATCGCGGAGGAGCGTCCAATCGCCCGCCGTGATGCCGATCGACTGATTGTTATAGCCGTACAGCACATGGTCACGGTGTGTGTGACGCTCCCCCAGCAACACAGGTACAAAGCTTCGGCTGTGGATATTGCGCGTTTCAGGTAAGGGTACGCCCAGCAGATCCAAAACAGTTGCATATAAGTCCACCGTTTGCGTTAAGGCGTCCGTGTCATCACCGTGCGGTCGGGCATATGGGTGCCAGACCAGCAGCGGAATATGGCACAGCGTGTGATAGAGCGGCGCATCCGGCTTGCCGATCCACCCGTGTTCACCGAGATAGTGTCCATGGTCGGTGGTCATAATGACGCAGGTTCGCTCCCACAGTCGGTATTTGTCAAGGCGATCGAAGACGCGCGCCAGCCATGTATCCACCATCGTGAGCTTACCGGCGAATTGCGCCTGCACCCACGCTAGCTCGTCTGCCGAAATTGCTGCGGCGCCTTCATCGACACGGCCATAGCGCGGCCACGGGCTGTACCGGCGATAGTCGTCGTCCGTGTACAGCGAGCGATACGGCTCAGGAATATGAAACGGCTCATGTACATCGAAGCAGTCGACGTGGAGGAAAAACTGCGGCTGGTTCCAGTTGCGATCAAGCCAATCGCTTGTAGCCTGCATGACGCGTGGCCCGAAGAACTCAGCTTCCTCGACCATCCCCTGTGCGTTGCGGAGATAGATGTGCGCCGCATCGCCCATGCGAGCAACCATCTGGTGCGCCCAATCGGGTATCACAGCCACCGGATCGGTACGCCAGTTATCGTATTCGTGCCCCCGGATGAAGGTGTAACCGGCATAGTCGTAGGGGTAACTATGGCTGCCCCATTCAAAGAGATGGTAGTGATCAGTGATGAGGTTGGTTGTGATGCCATTTCGACCGGCGAGGTAGGCAATTGTTTGATCCCATGGTTCCAGTGGTCCCCACCCACGCCACCACAGTTCTTCAGTTCCGGTCCAAATCTCGCGCCGAGCGGGCATGCACGGCAACGACCCCGTATAGTGCTGCTTGAACACCGTGGCTTGCCGGGCAAAGGCTGCCAAATTTGGAGCATAAGACGTAGTGCTGCCGTACATGGGCAAAAAATGGCGGTTGAGCGAGTCGATCTGGATCAGAATGACGTTGAGTGCATCGGGCATACGCAGTTTCCTTCACGACTATTCAGTCACCTACATAGCTTCGTGCATTCGTTCTTGTGCGCTTGCAAAACGATATCGGGGCAGCAATGAGCGTGGGTTTAGGCCGTTACCACGCAGGCTTGCATGGCCTCGCACGGTCATACCAGGATGCACGAGTAGCCCTTTCACTCGGCCGGCGCATTCACGGGCATAGCAACGTCCATTGTTTGGATGAACTGGGACTCGCGGCGTTTGTCGGGGTCGCCGATGAACAGACAAAGATCGAGCTTGCGACTCACCTGCTGAGTCCACTTAGCCATGCTCCCGAGCTGCTTGAACCCTTGGAAGTATTCTTTGCCCGAAACTGCCTACCATCTGTGACTGCGCGGCAACTTTCGATGCATCGCAATACCTTGAGTCATAGGCTGGATAACATTACTCCGCTTACTGGCTTGGACCCTCGCCGGTTCGACGCTGCTGTGCAAATTCGCCTCGCCCCGCTTCTACGCGAGTTTGGCAAAAGCACGTAATTGTGCATCTGCACAATTATTGGCCCTTGTAATACAATCTACAGTGTTCGATTGCACAATGCTTTTCCTTCCACCGACGGTACAATCTGGAGGAGGTATGGGCTTTGTGTGCTCGTGCCTCGTTTTTAATGATCTGGTACGCGTTGTACCAGGATAGAATAAGGAAGTTGCTATGAAACGCACGACTATTTTCTTGGGAGACGCCGATCGTAGGGCGATCCAGGCGATCAAGGATCGCTTTGGTATATCGAGTGATAGCGATGCGATCCGCCTCGCACTGCGTGTCATTGCCGGCGTTCCCCACCCAGAGTTCCTGTTGCTGCCGAGTGCTGAAACAATTTCTGTGCAGGAGCAGGAACAAGTAGCATAGGTCTTTATTCTGAAGGCAAACCTCGGCAGGACACGCTAACAGCCGCAAGCAATCCCCTGATGTACCGTCGTACTACGAGCTCCATAGATACTGTCGTGCGATGAAGCCGCCGGTTTAGCGGGCAGGCTTGCGGATTCACTGCTGCGCTCCGCTAACGAGCGCTTCCGCGCACGTCAACGACCTACTCCGAACAGTTCTTGTTCGATCATATCACACAGCCAGTGTCCGGCGATCATATAGACTTCCTGGATCAAGAAGGACTGCTGCGCCGGGACGACCAGGGCCAGGTCGCATAACGGCAATACCGTCCCGCCATCGCGCCCAAGCAGACCCAACACCGGGCATCCTTTTTGCCGGGCGACTTCCGCCGCTTTCACAATGTTCGGCGATGTTCCGCTGGTCGTTAACACCATCAGCACGTCACCCGTTTGCAGATGGGCCGCTGCCTGGCGCGCGAAAATGTCCTCATAGGCGTAATCATTGGCGATCGCGGTAATGATCGAGGTGTCGGTATGCAGCGCCAGGGCGGGCAGCGCCGGACGATCGATTAGATAGCGGCCCACGAGTTCGGCTGCCAGATGCTGGGCGTCGGCAGCGCTCCCACCGTTGCCGCAAAAGATCACTTTGTTGCCGCGCCGGTAGCACGCGACTAATCGCTCCGCCATGCGTGCAAGCACCGGCATCTGCTCGTCCATCACCTGCTGCACAAGGGCCGCGTGCCGCGCGAACTGATCACGCGCCCGCTGCTCATAGTTCGTCGTGGTAGTTGATTGAACGCTCATACTCTCTCCTGCAATCGTGCCAACATGATCCGTTGCGCCCGACAATGTGTGGCGCAACAGCATACGTAGATTGTACTAGGTCAGTGCGCTTTGCGCGTGGCAAACGCTCGGCTAGCGCTCTGCCAGGCGCATTACAGAAAGGGCCAGGGGCACTGTTCATCATCTACTCGAACCCGATGGCGATGAATACTTGGGCCTGCAATACATATGGCGGCATACGCACGCTCGGGCTGTGTCACGGTGTGCAAGGCGCACGCCGACAGATCGCGGAGTGCATCCAGCTGTGGGCCAGGAAAAATAACCTGATTTGCCCGCATGAAACCGTTGATCGACGCGACGTCGATGTGATCGCAGTGGGTATCAATCATCAAACGTGGTTCATTCAGGTGTGCTGGCGCAGCGAGGATATGCCGCCGCATATGCTGGAAATGTTTGAAGCGCATCCATCATTCGTGCAAACGGAGAAAGTACGCATCGACGTGCTGCGGTGTTTCGGCTACTACAGCACCAAATCAAACGGTCATTTGTCAGAGTATCTGCCCTGGTATCGCAAGCGGCTGCACGAAGTTCCGCAAAGGATCGATCTGACGAGCTGAATTCACGGCGAAACGGACGGCTACCTGCGTGTTTGCACGGACCGGAATCGACCGAGCTAACGGCTGGTGTGTGTCAAGGGCACCCGCGCTGCGAGCAGGTGCCCTTGAAAATTACGGCTCGCGTTCTTCCTGGTTATCCTTCTCCGTTTCTTCAGCTAGTGCTGCGGCGCCAATAACAGGGCTAGTCTCGGTAGCAGTGCCCGGTGCAACATCTGCCGGGTTGAATGCTCCGGCGGTTGTTGGGACCACAGCTACACCCGTAGTAGAGTGGTCATGTTGAGGAAGTTGTTGCGGCGCATAAATTTCTTCCTGCTCATCGGCGTTCTGGAAGAGCGGCGTATCGCTCATGGGTTACACTCCTTTACGGCTGGTGCTCTATAGCGACTGCATAGACTAATGCTGCCCGTTCCCTGAATTGCCCCAGCTCTTAGCAAGCAGATGCGGCTTGACTATCCCTTCAGACTACCGGAAATCTGAATGCCTTCAATAAAGTAGCGTTGAAACATGAGAAAGATGATGATGACGGGCAACATAACGACCAAGCTCGCCGCCATCAATTCATTCCAAGCCGGCAGGCCGCCCGCAGCTGCCTCAAACTGGCGCAGACCGAGCTGGAGCGTGTACTTATTTTCGCTCTGTAGGTAGAGCAGCGGACCCATGAAATCTTCCCAGGCCGCTTGAAAGGTGAAGATCGCGATCACAGCCATAACCGGCTTCACCAGAGGCACAATAATTTCCCACCAGATCCGGAATTCAGACGCGCCATCGATGGTCGCCGCCTCCGACAGCTCCATTGGAATGCCGCGCATTTGCTGGCGCATCAGAAAGATAAAAAACGCATCGCCGGTGAAGGCTGGCACGGTGAGCGGCAAAAAGGTGTTGATCCAGTTCTGCGAGCCTTGGAAGCCAAAGGCCGGCAACTTGGCGAACACAATGAAGGAGGGGATCATGGTGACAACGCTCGGGATCATCATGGTTGCCAACACCAGGGAGAAAAGGAGATCGCGACCCCGCCAGCGTAAGCGTGCAAAGGCATACGCCACCAGAGCCGTCGAAAGAACTTTGCCGAACACAGCGATCAGCGTGATCAGCAGCGTGTTCCATGTCCAACGAATCCATTGCGGAAACCGATCAAACGCGAAAAAGGCTGTATAGTAGGCCTCAAACGTCGGCTCCTCTGGCCAGAAGTTTGAACCAACCAGTTCCCATGGCGCCTTAAGGGATGTTGCCAGCATCCACAAAAATGGAATAATCCAGGTGACACTGACAAGGGATAGAACAATGAAAGCGACGATCTGGCCGGTCGATAGGCGCGGCAACCTAAATCGCCGCGTCGGCTGCACTCGCTCAGGTTTTGCTATTGTTGCCATAGAAGCCTCCTCGGGCAGACACCGGTAGCGATGAGGTTGGTCGTTTGCCGCCTGAATCAGAACAACGGCGCCTTGCTGCCAACCCAAGGCGCGCATGAGCGACTAGTGACCTTCGCTCTCGTAATACACCCAGCGCTTCGACAGCCAGAGTTGCACCAGCGTGATCGCCATGATAATCACAAACAGGATCCAGGCCATTGCGGAGGCATACCCCATCTGGAAACCGGCGGGCCCGAGCTTGCCGAAAGCGCGGTAGTACAGGTACAGCACATAAAAGAGAAGTGATTGGCTGGCATAAAACGGATCGCCGGTGGAGATAATGAACGCAGTGGTGAAGATTTGGAAGGTACCGATGATACCAGTCACCACCTGGAAGAAGATTGTGGGCGACAACATCGGCAGGGTGATATAGCGGAACTTAGACCAGCCTACAGCACCGTCGATCGATCCAGCTTCATAGAGTTCGGCCGGGATACCCTTAAGGCCGGCGAGATAGATCAGGACATTCCCGCCGATCCACCACATCCCCATGAGCACCAAACCCCACTTCGTCCATGCCGGATTCGTGAACCAGGCAGGGCCACTGATGCCGACGAAGCTCAGCGCCTGGTTGAGGAGGCCGTCCGGTGCCAGGATCCATTTCCACAGATAGACCGCAGCCACGCCAGCCAGGACGTTCGGCAGGTAGAAAATGGAGCGGAAAAACGCACCACCGGGGACATTCATCGCTAACAGGAGCGCGAAGGAGATCGAGATGACAATCACAAGCGGGGTCTTAAAGACGACCATCCACAACGTATTCTTCAGCCCGGCGTAAAAGAAGGGGTCTTGCAACAGCGCGCGGTAGTTCCCTAAGCCGATCCATCGCGGCGACGTCGTAATGTTGTACTCGGTGAAACTGGCATACACCGAGAAGAGCATCGGCGCGGCAGTAAATACGATGAAACCAATGATCCAAGGGCTGGCGAAGAGCCACCCGGCAAGTTCCGCCCTCACGGCCGGACGTAAGAAAGGGCGGGGTTGTGCAGCCTTTGAACGGTCGGCAGCAACCGACATGGTAGGCTCCTTTCCCGAAAATGGAAACGCAGAAGGCAGACAGCCGCGCATGGCGGTCTGCCTCCTGCCCATCGACTTCCGCTTACTTCGCCATCTGAGCGTCGATGGCCTGCTGGGCCTCGTCCAACGCTTGTTGCACCGGCACCGCACCCTGAAGAACTTGCTCGCGGCGCTGGTCAATCTCGGTGCCCCAGTTCGAATACTCGGGCACGACCTCCGTACCCTGGCTGTAGTTCATCGCTTCCAGGAAGAACTGCCAGCGCGGATCGCCAACCAACGCGGGGTCTTGCGCCGCCAGCACGTTAGCCGACATCGCCGAGGTATCACGCGACCAAGAGGCTGCGCCATCCGGGCCGGTAGCACACTTGATGAACTCCCAGGCAGCTTCTTGATTCGGCGCCCCTCGCGGGATTGACAGGGCAAAACCGCCACTCCACGAAGCGGGCTTACCGTAGCTGGCACTATACGGGGGATCGCCAAGACCGACGTTGATGCGCTGGCGTTCGGTAGTGCCGTCGGGCTTCGTGATCTCAAGGCGCGGATCGTAGAAGTTGAGCACCGACGAGTAGCCATTGATGTCCAGAAGCATCGCGACCTTACCGGACATGAAGGCGTCGTTCGGTGGCGCGCCAAAGGTGCTGCGGAACTGCTGCATTGCGTCGTAGCCACCATATCGGTCGTACCACTGCTTGATCCATTCAAACGTCTCGACGACCTTCGGATCGTTGACCGACGGCTTGCCATCCTTGACCAATTCGGCCCCGTTGGTGCGCGACCATACGTTCCAGCCGGCATTGCCTAAGTCGGGATGGAAGGCAATCCGTGAATACGTACCATCCTCATTCTTCTTATCGAGCTTGTCGGCATATTCCCACAGCTCGTCCCACGTCGTCGGTGGCTTCTCAGGATCGAGGCCCGCTTCCTCGAACGCCTGCTTGTTCCAGTACAGCACGCGAACGTCGGTCTCGAATGGGATCCCATAAGGATCGCCATCGACGGTTGCTTCTTCCCAGGTGAAGTCCCAGAACTGCGACCCATTGATCCCGTCACGTCGCGCCATTTCACCGAGGTTCGTTGCAATGTTATCCTTGGCGCGCTGCACGAGCTGCGGGCGGTCTTCGACGATCACATCCGGCATGCCCGAGCCTGCTGCCACAGCGGCGATGTTGGCAGTCCAGATATCACCAAACGGTTTTGGCGTCTCATTCACAGTGATGTTGGGCAGCTTCGACTGGCACAGGCTGATAACCCGCCGGATCGCCGTGCGGCGCAGCGGGCTAGCCCAGAAGTGCCACATTTCGACGTTGCCTGATACCTCTGTGTTTAATTGCGGGCCGTCGCCTGCCTGCGCCGCCTGCGCCGCAACAGCGGTTGTTTCCGCTTCGGGGACGCCAGTCGTCGTTTCACCCGCTGGCGATGCCGCTATGGAGGCGGCTTCCGATGGCTCTGCGGCCACCGAAGCAGGGGCAGAGGCTTCTGTTACCGGGCCTGTCGATGCAACAGCGGCCGGCGAGCTGGTTGCGTTGCTCCCACCTCCGCAGGCGGCGAGCAGCATGCTCATCAGCGCGAACAATGTGAGGACTCTGAACCACGCTCCATGGCTTCTTGACTTCATCGTCGTGTCCTTTCATGTGCTATGAATTTGGTGACAGCATGGCGTGGAACATCCGCGTGACACATTGAATGAATGAAACGGAATGTTGGCGACGCTTATCGCACAATCGGCCGCGAGTATCACTACTACATGTCAACGCTGGTTCCGTAGTTGTACGTAAAGAGGTAGCACCTCCTTTTCCACTGGTGTTCGCGGGACAACGATCAGTTGCAAAAGAGGAACAGACTTGGTGTGGCAAGTGCCGTGCCAACCGAGATCGTTGCTGCGCGACAGTGACACAATAACGTTCGATAATAACCCATCTACAGATCAAACCATACTTTGAATGTTTTGATCTCGTATGGTTTGATCGCACACATAATATGCTGCCTGTCAAATGCAACCTTCGCCGTCGGCTCTTCCATTAAATTGCACTCCACGGCCGCTCCGTGCGGCCGACTGAAGGTGATGGTGACGGTGTTGTTGCGAACCTGTTGGTACTCGTACATCCGAACGATCCAGCCGTCGCTATCCTCGGCTTGTTTGATCGTTTCAATGATCACATGCTCGGCATCAAGTGCTGCAAACACACAAGTTGGCGGCAAAACGCTGTTCGCCTGCGGCGCAGCATAATCGACGTGGAGCGGATAATTCAGGTCGTAGGCGTGTCGCGCCACATGTCCGACGCGCCAATCGCCAGCGTGTGGTAAGAGACTATAGGTGAACTGGTGCCTGCCTTGGTCAGCCTGCGGGTCTGGGCGAATGGGCGATTTGATCAGCGTCAACCGCAGAACGTTGTGCTTAACATCATGGCCGTACTTGCAATCATTGAGCAGTGCGACGCCATAATTGCCTTCGGACAGGTCAACCCATTTTTGACCTACGCTTTCGAAGCGTGCCCAATCCCAGCTTGTATTCCAATGGGTCGGGCGTTCAATGTTGCCCCATTGAATCTCATACGTTGCTTTTATTGAACGAATCGTGACCGGAAATGCTACCTTGAGCAGCAGTTGCTGCTCGTGCCAATCGACTTCCGTTTCGAAATCGATACGGGGAGAGTGTGTAAAAATTACGATGCGCTGAGTGATTATTGAGTTTCGGAACCGCCAGCACAAGCGAAGCACACCCCGAATCGGGCCGGTTTCCTCCACGACTGTGTCGACCAACTGCTCAATGACCTGCTCTTTGTCACCGTAAAATATATCGATGTCCCACGCATCAAAAAGCATCGGCTTATCTTCAAACCCCTGAAGCATATTGCCGGGGCCAGCAAGCACATCTCGCTGGTTTACCTTATCGAAAAGCGCTGTGATCTGGCCCGTGCCACTCAGTGTGATCCGGTAGTACCGATTCTCCAGATACGTCGGCTCTACCACGATTGTTTCGACCTCCGGCGGCGGATCAACTTCTATGAGAGGGTAGGTGTGATAGCCAAGCGCGGGCACGTCGTGGACATGAAACAACATACTGCGCATGCCGTCCCGCTCGACGAGTTGCATGTGAGCCGGTCGCCCATCCGGCTGCATGATTGTTTTGCTCTCAAACACCTCGGTGTAAGGACATTCAATTAAGCCATGCCGTGACCAACTCAGTGAATTCAGGACGACAATGCTTTCCTGCTCGCACTGGATCCGGCCAATGATTGAACGACGTGCTTCCGCCAATGCAGCGCGACCGATCCGCTCAATCTCCTGGTACTGCACGTAACTATCTGCATACACTTGCCGGATGGAGGAGCCAGCTAAGATATCGTGGAATTGGTTGAACAACAGCAGCTCCCAGCCCTCCCGCAGCGTTTCAGCAGGATAATCTGATTGTTGGAGCAGTACATCTGCGATCGAGGCCAGCCACTCCGCGTCGTGGTAAAGCATTTCGGCTATACGGTTCGCACGTTTGTTGTACGCCTGCGATGTGTAGGTTCCGCGATGTAGCTCCAGATATAATTCACCGTCCCAAGTCGGCACAGCGCGATCAGCAAGGCGTTCTGCCAGGCGCGCGAAATATGGCTCTGCTTTGCCAAGTTTCACGCGGGGGAAGCCGGGGATCTGCTGCAGGACCTGAGCGGATTCCAGCATTTCCTTGGTCGGACCACCACCACCATCGCCCCAGCCGTAGATCATCAGCACTTCGTCGTTGATCCGTTTCTGACGGTAGTTGTCCCACAACCCCTTGACATCGAAGGGCGTCATTAAGCCGTTATACGTGTAATGCCAGGATCCATCGTCTTTTTCTGGTGTCGTCACAAAATGCGCCAGGACTTCCGATCCGTCGATACCACGCCAGGTAAATGTATCGTACGGGAAATGGTTGAATTGATTCCAGCTTAGTTTGGTCGTCATAAAATACTTAAGGCCGCTTTGGCGCATCAGCTGCGGTAGCGACCATGGGAAACCGAATACATCCGGCAGCCACAATATTGAGGTGTTCGCATCGAACTCCTGCTTGAAAAACAGCTTGCCCAAAAGAATCTGGCGAACTAACGACTCGCCATTGGGGAGGTTGCAGTCGGGCTCGACCCACATTCCACCAGTGACTTCCCAGCGACCAGCGTTGATCATCTCCTTGATCTGCGCATAAATTTCGGGATAGTCCTGCTCGACAAACTTATACAACTGTGGCGAAGATTGCAGAAAACAATAGTCTGGGTACTGGCGCATCAGATTCAGAACAGTAGCAAACGTGCGGCCAGCTTTTTGACGTGCATGCTCCATCCGCCATAGCCAGGCTAGATCAATATGCGAGTGACCGACCGCAAGCGCTGTTGGCATGATCTCGTCGCGACCGCGTAACTGCTGCACCTGTGCTTGCAGCCAGCACTCGGCGTCCGCAATTGAACCGTAAAACGTGTCGGGATCGTGCTTCGTGTACATGATCCGCCGAATAGCTCCGTCAGCAATCCGTTCGAGTTCGACCCGCCGCAGATCATTGGGGCCGAGTTCCTTGATTGCATTTGAGATCGTACTCGCAAGATAAAAGAAGCGCTCGGCTGGCTCGTCGATCCACACGAGATCGGCGGTGCGAAAGTGCCGATGCGGCGGAATATCAAGCACACCACTCCAGGCACGCAGTGCTATGTGCATTTTCTCGCGCTGCACGACTTCTGGCGGCAACCAGGCTTCGGGGTGATACGTATCGATAGCCTGTAACGGCTGACCGTTGATGTACAACAGCGATTCGGCGGTAGAATTGCCGCTATCCTTGGGGCCAACCCGCATATGCAGCGCGAGCTTTTTGTCGCGTAGATGTGGCGGAATTGGTACGGTGGCGCGAAACCACACGACCACATCATAGCCACCCCAGGCATCACCAAGGCTGAAATTCACCCATTCACGATCATCAAATTCGGGGAGGTGGACGCCAACCTGCTCGCCCTCGCAAAACTTCCAGTGCTGAATGGAAACCACTTCGCGATAGACTGCGAGCCGTAGCTCTTGCAACTGTTTATCAATCTTCTCGACCGTGAAAAACATCCTCGTTCTCCGATCTCCGCGCGGTGGTGTCTACGATGTCAGTGTGCTTGCGTTTGATCGAGCGTATGCAGGGCAACCGCCAGGCTTGCGAGGTCTCCAACACGCTCACCTAGCCCTGCTGGCACAATCTCGCATACGGCTAACGCCTGCGACAACGCTTCTGCCGCTAGTGCTTTGTGTGCAACCGGCTCCAATAATCCCTGCTGGCGCCCATAAATACTGCCAATGATAATTTTCTCGGGATTAAGCAGATCAACCAGAATTGCGAGGCCGCGTCCAAGCTGCCGGCCAACGACCTCAAAAACGTGCAATCCCGATCAGCTCGATCGTAGCATCGCCGAGCATGCCCAGGCAGACCCCGCACTTCGTACCGCCAATATCAACACCTGCCACGATCTGCTGTGCGCTCATTGCTCACTCGCTCCCCTACACGCCTGGTTTAGCAACGTCTATACGAAAATCGGCTCCTTGTACGATCGATTAATGCTGTGCCACCAGATGATCGATCGCTTGTCGCAGAAAATCGGCGGTACCGAAACTACCCGATTTCAGCACCAACAGCAGCGATGGATCGGTCAGCGTTACGCACGACGGCAAGCCCGGCTGAATTTCCTTCCAGACCCGCATGCCGCTCACGCCTAGACGCCGACACACTGCCGACGAGGTTTCGCCACCTGCGACCACCAGCCGTCGCGCGCCGGTCCAATCGATTGTTTGCGCCGTTATCTCGGCCAGTGATTCGGTAACGAGCCGCGCCACGTCGGTTGAATTCCGCCCGCGCTGCACACCTGCCGCGCGTGTAGCAGTGACTACCTGTGGATCGTTTGCCGCATAAACCAGCGCATGACCACCCTGCATGATCGGCTGAACGAGTCGCTCAACTGCGCGCTCGATCTCACGTTGTTGTTCAGTCTCGTCGATCAGCCGCCGCGTATCAACCTCCACCAGCGGTGTTCCATTAGCTCGCAAGTCGTCAATCTGTACCGCTGTTTGTGGCGTGAGGCTGCCCGCGACAGCGAGCACACCTTTCCCGTCTAGCGCGGGCAGAGCATCATGTTCATCTGCAGCATCTGAGCGGCCCCAGACATCGGGAAGTTCTTCCGCCAACGCCGAGCTACCACACAACACGCGAGTATCGGCGACAGCCTGAGCGATCGTTTGTAACGCCGCCTGATTGGGCACGTCAAGAATGATGTAGTTGCACTCCCGGCTTACCTGACCAATCCGCTCGCGCAGTGCATCGGCTCCTTGCGCGAGCGCCTGCTGACCGACCAGTCCGACGCGGCGCTGCGTTTGCCCCTGCAAAATGTCCACCAAGTTTGATTGCGTCATTGGGTGGATCGGATCACTGCGAAACGGAGAATGCTCCAAACGTAGACCATGCACAAAATGCACGCCGTCGAGCGTGAGCCGCCCGTTTTTTGGAAAGCCGAGCGCCACAATCGCAAAATTTTCGTGCAGCGCATCCAGCATGGCGTCGAATTCGACGCCAATGTTGCCGCGAAACACCGAGCAGGTTTTGTTGAAAAAGCGCGGGCAGTGCGCCGCTTGCAACTGTTTCGTCGCCTCCCACACCTTGCGATAGGCGACGTCGGAAGCATCCAGGCGCGAGTTCGTGTCGATGATGCACACGCCGGGCTGATCGCGATCCAGTGTCGATGGATCGAAATGGTCCCCGGTGTACACATGCACACGGTACCCGCCGTTCGCGAACATGCTGCCGATGTCGTTCGCGCCGGTGATGTCATCGGCCACCACGCCGATCTTCATGATCGCCACTCCCGTCGGGGCTTGTACGCTGCTTGCGTCAAGAAATGCTGCACAATTGAATGGTCAAGTTCGTGCAATTGCACACCTGCACTCTGCGCCGTAAGCCACATGCGGCAGGTCATTTCCAACGTATGCAGGGCGTTCAGTGCCTCGCTGACGCTTGTGTCATAGACCAGCACGCCATGATTATTGAGCAGCAGCACGTTGGCTTGCGCCGCTTGTGCGCGCACGGCTGTGCCAAGATCAGTTGAGCCGGGATCGCAATACGGCACGCGCGCCACGCGCTCAAGGTAATACATCGACTCAACGAACCAGTTAGCGGGGATCGTCACATCCGAGCAGGCGATCAAGGTACTGTAAAACGGCGATGCGTGCAGTACAGCGTTGATCTCAGGTCGCTCGGCATAAATCGCTTCGTGCATCGGTCGTTCTTTAGACGGCTTGCGGCCCGCCGTTGCTGCGGCTTGGCCCAGCGCACACTCAACGAGATCGTCGGCTGCAAGCTCTCCCAAACGCGTGCCGCTCGCGGTAATCACGTAGCGATCGGCTGCGGTGCGCGCACTGACGTTTCCAGCGTTGCCCCATGTTAGATCGTGCTCGATCATATAGCGGCCTGCGGCTTGTAGCTGCGCAATAGTGGCATCGCGGTCCACACTCATTCCTTTTCGACCTTTCGCATCACGCCACCTCTACTCCCTCGGCGTTCCATGCCATGACCATGATCGGACTAGTATTGCTCCGATCGTTCGTCTGCTCAACGATCACAGCTCGGCTCTCACCTGGAAACAAGCAGAAATGGTTGTCGCTGAAATAGGTATATGCTGTTGAGCGAACTTCACGCTCATCCATTAGCTGCACAAACAGCGCGATCGCTTGCCCGGTGTTCTTGATCGTCAACGTCCTGCCTGCCTGCGCTTCCTCGTCCGAAACTTCCAGTGTTGTTCGTGGTGCTTGCAAGAGCGGTTGAAGATTATGTGTTCGGCTGAAGGGATACCGATTTGTCGCCAGCACCGTCCCATTCCCCTGCATGAGCTGGAGATCAAGTAAGAAAATAGGTTCGTGCAGCCCGGCTAGTGGCCACCGGATGGTTGGTCCTTTGGTCGCTTGGTTCGGATTGCACAATATGGTGTGGCGTTGCGCCTGGTATTCCGTGCCACGCGCGCCTACGATGCGGACTTGCAGCAACACGTCAGTGTAGTTCTGCTCGTATGCGTTGACGAGCCATACTTCGGCCTCAAACTCAGCCTGATCCGGCCAAACCAGCGTTGCATATTTAGCGCTTACTTGCAGCGGCTCGAAGGCGCGACGTACCGCGTAGTACAGCGGCTTCGGCTCTGCGAAGTAATCAACGGCCGAGGTGCAGGCGGCCATCGGGTACGGCTCGTTAAGCTGCCAGGGCAACGCGCCACTGTTCTGGTACATGCGGCGGCGATTCGCCTCAATGGCATAACGCACCCCTTCTGCCTGCAACCACTGCGTTACCTGTACAAGTGTGGCAAGATCGCCAACAGAACCGAACATCTTTTGCCATTGCTCGACACGAACCCACCAGGCGCTCAAGTGACGCCAGACCGCATTATCAAGCGTTACCGGCCATCTCTGATCTTGTGAAATTACCGCGTTCAACGTAGCGAGATTAGTCAAGCCTTCTGCCCCAAATTCCGTATGGAACAGCGCTGTCCCCGCGTTATACAAACTGTAATGCTCGGTTAACCCTTCATGCAGCCATGGGCCATGGACGTCGTGCAAGCCATACGGGTCGCGCGCGATTGACGAAAGGCCATTGAACGGCTTGCGACCAAATGCCGACGTCGGCAGCCAGTGACGATCGGGGTCGAGTTGGGTGACAACGTCCCGCAGTGCGCGTAGGACCGGTTCGTTGTCGTCGAGCGGCAATTTATCCAAACTTTCCAACTCGTTGCCACCGCCCCAAATGACCAGGGACGGATGATTGCGCTTGCGCGGAATAATCTCCCGTGCGTCGTCTGCGATCATCTGGATGAATGCCGGATCTTTCGATGGCGTGCGATCGAGCGCCGAGCTGGACAAGATAAACTCTTGCCAGACCATCATGCCAAGGCGGTTACACTGATCATAAAAGCTGTCTTTTTCGATCAACCCAACGCCGTTGACCCGGAGTAGATTGACATGGGCCTGCTGTGCCAGCTTGAGCAGACGTTCCAGCTTTGCGGGCTGCTCCACACCATAGAGCACATCCATCGGCACCCAGTTCCAACCGTTGATGTAGAGTTTTACGCCGTTAACCACGAAGGTGTAGGGCGGCGCCGTCACATCCGGCGTGTCATTAGGTACAAGCTCGATCTGCCGAATGCCGAAGGTGACGGTACGTTGCGCCAGCGTTTCGTGCGGTTGCGCGTGATCTTCAACACGAACAACTGCTTGGTATAACGCTTGTTCTCCATACCCATTCGGCCACCACAGTCGGGGAGCGACGATCTCGAAGTCTAGGACGATGCTGATCTCGCCAGCCGATAGATCCTGTTCCGTTCGCTGACACGTAATCGTACGCCCCTCATATGTAATGCTCGCTTCAATCACGGCTTTGATTGACTGCACGGATGTCACTGCGCTGCTGACCGTCACCGTCGCACGACTTCGATCGGCGTTGGGCGTTGGCCGTGCCCACACATCCTTGATGCTGACGGCACCTGTCCACTCGAGATACACCTCATCCCAAACACCAACATGCACGATTCGAGGGCAAAAATCCCACCAGTAATTCATGCGCGTTTTATGCGTACGTACGAGGCTGGTTCGCCCCAATTGCCCTTGTTCGTGCGGCGCAGGCGCAATAACAACTGCAAGCACATTCGGCCCATCATAGGAGAGCAGATCGGTGACGTCGAAGATTGCGGGCGTAAACATGCCCGTATGCCTGCCCAAAGCTGTGCCATTGAGGAAAAAGCGTGCCTCATAATCGACGCCCACGAAGTGCAAGTGCGCGCGTCTTCCGTGCAATTTGCGAGCGAGCGCAAACGTTTTTGTGTAGACCCAGGTTCGATCTGGAACCCACTCACTCAGCAGGCTGTTGCGCTCGTAGTACGGGTCTGGGATCTCGCCACACTGCCACAAATCGTGGTGCACACTGCCGGGCACGGTACCAGTATGCCAGCCACGTTTGTCATTCGCGAGGCCATCAATAATTTCGGCATCGTCACGCAAAAACGCCGCGTCGATCCAGTATTTGAAGCGCCAGTCGCTGCCGTTGAGCGAGACACGCATCGTCGCTACACCCTTCGATTTCGAGAATTAATAACCTAGCGCCATGTTACGCCGGGACCGACGCGCGCGTTGGACGATCATGGCTACCTTTGTTCGCTGCTTCCGCGTTCCATTCCAACATGTTGGTTTCAACGATCGGCTGCATTTTGTCGTGCGGAACACGGAACGTTTTGATCTCGCACGGCCCAAAGATCGTTTCGATAGTACGCTCCCAGCGTGGCAGCCGAATGATGGCTTTGGTCTGCACGCGATTGGTTTCGTAGCAGCGGACAATCACATCATCGTTGTCTTCAGCTTTCTTAACTACGCTCACCAGCACATTGTCCTGATCAACCTCGATGAACGAGTCATGTTGGGGCAACTGCCCATGTTCGTGGAACGTTTCGATCACCGTGATCGGGCGCTGATTAAGTTCGGCTGCACGCTTAACCACACCCGATCCTTCCCAACCGTCAGCGTGCGGAAGCAGCGTGTACGTAAAATGCTGCACGCCCTGATCCATAAACACGTGCTGCGAGTCGGGGGGCGGCATGAACGGGTCGTGGTGAGCGTAAATTGGAGAGCGCAGAACCGTCATGCTCAACACTTTGCGATCAACATCAAAGCTATACTTGCCGTCGTTGAGCAGCGCCAGTCCGTACAGTTGATGGCTGTCGCGCACGACGCCGGACGCATCAACCCAGCTTTGACCTGGTTCTTCCTCGCCATTTGTTGGACGTTCAATATAGCCGTACGGAATTTCGTACGTTGCCTTGATGAAGTTGAGATTGAGCGGAAACTGAAGCTTTAACATCTTCCACTCTTCGTTCCAATCAACCATTACCTTCACTTCGATCTGCGGCAGTTCGCGGTACATCGCGAAATCTTGCACGAGTTTAGACGATCCGTACGTGCTGACGACACGAATCACCGCCTTAACTGGGCCGTACGCAACCAACTTGGCGCTCTGCGCCGTAAACGCGCCGATCACTTTGTTGAAGATCGTTACCTCGTGGCCCCAGGTGTCGCTCCTGTCCTCGATCACGGCCGGCTTTGCCCATGGTGCTCGACACATTTCGACGCCGAGGGCTTTGTCGATCAAACTGCGGATATAGCCGGTCTCAGGATCGAATTCGAGACGATGCCACTTGTTCTCCAAGGTCGTATCAGTCGCGTGATAGTCCGCATCCTGCCCGGCGGCGTCTTGTTTCGCAACGAAGGGCATTACTGGTGTAGGTGTTGTTCCATTTGTGGAAGTGGCAGTTGCAGGGGCCGCCTTTACCTTGTACACCCGGTAGCCGAGCGGCGGCAGGTCGGCGACGAAGCTCAACCGGTTGCGTCCCCGTGCAGCAGCCCAGGACTGCACGGTTTGCAGCGGAACGTGCTGATCGTGCTCGTCCAATAAAACGCTTCCTGCGGGAAGCCGGCCATACTCCAGCTCGACGTTGACCTTGCTCTGCCAGGCGTGCGGATTGAAGACCACGATCGGTTTCATGCCTTCGTCGAGCGGGATGCCGATCTGCCAAGCGAGCGATTGGGTGGCATGGTTGAGTGCACGTGCCGCAATCGAACAGGCTTCGCCGTAATTGTCGCGGGCATCTTCGTATGCGGCCTCGATGCTGGTGCCGGCAAAAATGTCGTGAAATTGATTAAACAGCACCTGCTTCCACGCCTGCGTGAGATCGCCCGGATACGGCTGTCCGGTATGCCAGTATGCGATGCTCGACCATTTCTCGGCTACCAGCAGCAAATTCTCGGCGCGGCGGTTCCAGCGCTTGACACCGGAGTGAGCCGCATAAGTACCGCTGGCATGATGTTGGAGATCGTCGTGCACGACCGGGATTGGAAGCTCCTGCTTTAACACCGTGTCGAAGAACTGATTGGGTGTGCTGAACACAAGGTGCGGCAGGTCGCGATCACGATCAAGCTGGAGAATACTTTCAATATTTTCCTTGGTAGGGCCACCACCATGATTGCCAACGCCATAAAAACACATCCAATCAGCGATCGGCGCTTTGATCTCAGCCATGCAGCGGCGTACGAACGGCTCCAAATCCTTGCCTGACGACAGATATTCGTACGGAATACGATACGCCAGTACGCGTGAGCCGTCATCGGATTCCCACCAGAACAAGCCGCCGGGCAGGCCCTTTTCGTGCGGTGCGGGCCGTGTAAATACGTACGCGCTCATACCACTTTTACACAAAATTTGGGGCAGCATGCCGTGATGCCCGAAGCTATCGACGTTATATCCAACGGTCGCAGTCACACCAAGTTTTGCACGAAAATAATGCTGGCCGTACAAGCCTTGCCGCACAAATGACTCGCCGCTCGGCAGGTTGCAATCGGGTTGAATCCACCAGCCGCCCATGATCGCCCAGCGCCCTTCGGCCACGCGCGCCTTGATCTCGGCGAACATCTGCGGATCATTCTGCTCGATCCATTCGTAGATCGCAGCAGAACTGGACGTAAAAATAAACTGGGGGTACTCGGTGAGCCGATCAAGCGCTGATCGAAACGTCGCCTTGGCTTCTTGAAAGCCTTCCTGCCACTGCCACAACCACACCGGGTCGAGGTGCGCGTTGCCGATCATGTGGAGGGTTTTGGTAGTCATTACAATCCTCAGTAGGTAAATTTGATGTGAAACGGCTTGAACCACGGATTGAAAAACACGCCGAATTGTTGCCGCGCTTCACGCACTTTGATTTTCGCATCGAAGATTAACGTCGGTGGACAATGCCCGATCGTGACGACATCGAAATCCAACTCGCATACCCGATCAAGCGAACGCGCCCACACATCAAGGTCGGAGCCGAGTTTAGGATGAAATCCAGCCCACAGTGTGTCACCCGCGATTAAGAGTTTGAGACCGTTGATCTCGATCGTGAAAACGACCGAGCCGGGCGAGTGACCAGGCGTGTGAAAAACGTGCAGCCGGTAGGGGCCGATTGGCACGATCTCGTCGTCGTGCAGCAGCCGATCGACCTGCACAGCCGGAAACGCTTGACCGTACAAAAATGCGGATGTGTGATCAACATCGCCCGTTTCGACAGCTTCGCGATCCCCAGCGTTGATCCAGAGCTCGGCATCACTTTCTGCACGGAGCTGTGCCATCCCCGACACGTGGTCCCAATGGCCGTGCGTGGCGATAACCCGACGAATATCACGCGGCTCGTAGCCGATCTGGTCTAGGCCGGCTTTGAGCGCCTCAAAGCCGAGGCTGCTGCCGCAATCGATCAGCGTCGGTTCGTCGCCCGCGATGAGATACGAATTGGCATCCCAAGGGTGCGTGTACTTGGGATTAGAAACGACATACAACTGTCCGATCAGCCTGAGCATAGGACACTACCTTTACCTTGACGCTACAGCGCTGCCGCCTCGGCCCACTCCATGAGCGCCGGCGGCGTCATGTTCGAGCGCACCTCAACTGGCGCATTTCGCTGCATCGACTCGGTCGCGGCGCACAAAATATCAACTACATGCGCAGCATGTTCGCCTGTCGCCCGATGTGGACGATCGACCAGCATCGCCTCGGCCATCTCTGCCGCGCCACGGCCCCAGGGCGTACCGTGCGTTGGCTCTTTGAGGTACGGGACCGCCTCGTACTGCTTGCCGAACTCGGAGTACTCGACGGCCGCGTTGAAGTTCTGCCAGCTTGCCAGATACAGCGATCCCCGATCGCCGTGGAACTCGATGCCCGCCTGCTTGCTGTGATGCCCAACGTAGAAGTTGGTCGTGAGGCGCGCGACCGTGCCGTTCGCAAGTTCAACCAGCACCAGCACCCAGTCGGGCGCGGAGATATGAAACGGTACGCCATGTTTCGTAACGCGATCGGGATACAACGTTTGGCCATAAGCCAGCACGCGTCGCGCCGGGCCAAACAACGCGGTGAGCAGCGTGAGGGGATACACGCCCACATCGAAGAGCGCGCCTACCGCATAGAACGGCCCCGGCGCCGGATGCCACGATTCGATCCGCCCCCAGTTGACTTCGGCGTACACAATTCGTACCGGCCCCAGCCGATCATCGCGCACCCAACGCATCGCAGTTTGCTGCGCTTCGCCCATGTAGGTAAACGGCGAGCAACCTAGCCGCACCCCCTGTTTACGAGCCAGATCGACCAACGTTTGTGCTTGCTCCGAGGTCATCGCCAGCGGCTTTTCGCTGTACACCGCCTTGTCACGTTCGAGGCACTGGGCTGTCACAGCATAGTGCGCCAGGTGGATCGTCAGATTGACAACCAGATCGATCGCGGGATCAGCCAGCAGTTCGTCGAGCGTGGCATAGCTTCGACAATTCGACTTCGTGGCCAGTGCCTGCGCTTTTTCCGCGTCCACATCGAACACGCCAACCAGATCGATGTGTGGGTACGTTTGGAGATCGCTGGCGTAGGGACCGGCGATATTGCCGCAGCCCACGATGCCAACACCTACCTTTTTCCCGTTCACCATCACTGCTCCTCTCCTCCCAACCGGCCACGCAGCATCTGCAATTCGGCGATGCAGTCTTCGGTTGGATCGAAGTGTTCCGGCTCGTGCTCTACGCTGATGCCGCCTGTGTACCCAAATTCGTGCAGCACCCCAGCGCAGCGCTCGATCGGCACCACGCCTTGTCCATAGCGGCAGGTTTCGTGCGCGCCCGGAGCCAGCACATCTTTAAGATGCACATGGATCAGAACATCACGCAGTTCTCGCAGCGCCTCGGCGGCATCGTAGCCCTGCGTCCCAAACCAGCCCGTATCAACCGTGACGCCGATTCGTCCATTACTGCCGTCGCCGATCTTGGCTCGCAACTCGTCGGGCGTTTTTTCAGGATGGTTTTCCACTCCCAAGCGTAAATTAAATTCGTGCAGCGCGTTGATCACGAATGCCGAATCTTTGTGCAGCATCGAGGTCGATCCCCCAAGAATCTCCGACCCTAGAGCGGCTGCGATCTTGCAGGCTGCCCCAAACTCCTCCGCCGTCGAGCCGAACCAACCGGCCAGGCTAACCACCTGAAGATCGTGCTGTTGCAGCAGATTTCGTGCAAGCTCGATGTGCTGATCCGTCGCCCAGGTTGGGCTGAGATGCGCGTTCCACAGATCGAGGGCGCTGAAGCCCATCGCACGAATGTCGCGCAGCAGCGTATCGAAGCGCTCGGCGTAGGTTTCGATCGGGCGAAAATACTCGTTGGTTGTTCGATCGCCCTGCCCCCAGCCGCCGGTCATGTTGTAGCCCGTCTGCCGCGCCACGTAATTGGCGCTCATGAACGAGATCGTCTTCATGCTCCTCCCTTCGCTGCTTCCAAAACCATCCTGACGGTCGCCAAGCCCCACGCCGGAACTGCGACCCACAGCGTACCGTCGGCTTCAACGGGTAGCTCGCCGATCGCATGTTCCAACAGATCGGTTGCCCACGCCTGCACAATTTTGCGTTCAGGAAACGCGATCATTGCAGTTTGATCTGTACCCGCAATTTCTTGCAACCGCACGATCAAGCCGTCAGCCCATTTGGCTTGTTTCAGCGTCGAAACAATCACCTGCTCCGAACCGATAGTTGCGAGTGTGCCGCCTGCCGGATCGGTGTATGGCGCTTGGGTTTGGCGGAAATCCTGGTAGCTCATGCGCTGCGCGTAGAGTGGACGCCGCGCTGTCCAGCCGCTACGAAACGCCCGATCTTTGGCGATCGTGCGATCACTGGTAAGCTGATAGCCGAAGCTGATCGGGCCACCCTGCGTAGCTTTGTAGTTGGTATGCCAATAGTTGTTCAGTACATACGAAAAAATGTGCCCGCCCCGCAGCGACATCTGCTTGGGCCAGCGTCCCTGCACGATATTTCCTACGCAGAACAGCGGAATGTCGGGCGACGCCAGATGGACGGCGGCAGCTTGATCGGAAACAAGAACGCCGGATTGCAGCGGCAACCATTCTTTGCAGCCGCCTGGAAGCTGATCCCTGTCCCAATTGACCCAGCCAAGCTGCGAGTCGGAAAGAACCTCAGCATCCGGCAGTGCCAGCGGAAAGGCGACATACACCGCTTCCTTCGCCAGCCGCTCCGCTTTCCGGTAGGTGTAGTGCACGTCAATGCGCTTGGCACGATCGTGCAGCAGCCACTCCACCGCTAGCTCGCCATACGGTACCGTACCACGCAGTTTGAGACTCATGCCCCAATCGAAGCGCTCGGTCGTGTAATCAATCAACGCAAAATCGTGCAGGATTTCGGGGTCGCCATCAGGCCAATCGGATTGATTGCTGACAAGCCGCGTCCCCTCGCCGCCCTGCGCGTACAACAATTGTCCAAAGCCCCATGTCGCGTCCTGATCAATACATTCTCTGTGCAAGGCCTTGTCGATCCAGCTTCGGACACAGCCGCGATCGAGATCAAACACGAGGCGATAGTGCTCGTTTTCAAGCGCGAGTGTGCTTGGATCAGCGGGGCCAACTTGATCGCTGACGAAAGGTTCAGGCAGCGTAACGGCTGGCTGTAACACGAGCCGCCGGTAGCTGAGGCCAGCCAGCTGATCGATCCACAGATCGATGAGGGCTTGCGTTTCAAACGTTTGCACGCGGCGAGTCGGGATTGGCGCGCCAGTTACAGGATCAACAACCTGCTCAAACCGATCGATCTCCACTCGCACCACATCGCCGATTGACCAACTGTGCGGGTTGTAGATCACCACTTCGCGACCATTGTTGTTCCAGCTCAGGCTGTGGCGCGTAGCTGCGCTGTGCAGCAAACGCTGGGCCCATTGCACGGCATCGCGCGCCATGTGCTGCTTAACCGCCCACTGATCGTGCTGCAACAGCGCGTGCGGATCGCGGCAACTCAGGAACGCGCCCCAGGTGTGCTCGTCCCACAGCAACACTTGCCGCCAGGCCTGCTCGAAATAGTGCTGCGGATACGCCCAAGCGGTGTTGTGAATGACCGCCAGCGCTTCCAAACGTTCTGCCGCTGGCAGCATGGCTTGCGCGTGCCGGACCTCAATGGTCGGCGCGATCGATGAGGCTACGCCGTCTTCCCAGTACGCGCCGCCGTCGCCCGTCACCGTGTGCAACGTGTCAGCGAAGTGTTCCTCGACGTACTCAAAGAACGCGCTGACGTCGCAGGGGATCAGCTGGGGATAGGCATACGTTGCGTTCCACTGCTGCACGAAAGCTACGGGCTGCGGATCGATGTCGGTGTTGTCGGCTTCCTGCCCATATAACAACACGGCGTCGGGCGCATACGCCTCGGTCTCGTACTCTTGCAGCCATAGATCAAGGCCACGCTCCGCCGCATCGAGCACCGGCGGACTGCCGCAGACTTTGCGCAGTTCGCAGTACATCTTCGCCAGCCAGACCAGCACGCGCCCGCCGTTTACGCCTTGCCAGCGGAACGGCGAAATTTTGTGCAGACCGCCGTAAAGTCGGAATGGCCCGCGATCCTGATTATTCGCGTGCACCAAATACTTGATGCCGGACCCTTCCAAGATCGCGGGCATCGTGCCGCTGAGCGACGCTACATCTACGACTGCCGCAAAATCAGCGCGTTTATGGTGGGGGCGTAGCAGGGCGTCGGTGAACTCACCATTGCGGATCAGATCTTCCAGCGCGGCGTACTGCGTCAGCAGATCGACGTAGTTGCTCGGCAGGCTGATCCGCCCCGCCACGATCGCGCTGATCAACTGCTGCTTGCGCTGCTCGGAGCGTGTCGCCAGCCACGTTTCCAGCGCCCAGGAAGCATCGAGGTGGTAGCTGAACGACGGCGCCTGATCAGGCGGCTGTGCGGCCAGTAGATCGAGTGCTGTTTCGATGTTGCGGCTCAGCCGTTCGGCGACTTCCCACTGCCGATGGGTGTAACCAATGTCGGTGTGCGCGTGTGGTGTCAGATACACCTTCCACTTGCGGGAGCGTGTAAAACTGCCGGTTTCGTGCAGCGTCTCGCCGTTGAGCGTGCCGTGGAGCGTGTAGTTGACGGTATGATCGTCGCCGTCTTGGAGATCAAACGTGTGGCGCTCATGCCCGAACGCGGCGCCAGGCACAGCGAGATCGATCTGTTGTTGATCACTGCTCCGTAGTTGGAGCGTGAGTGCGCCCCCCGCGATCGCCTGGTTGCACTCAAGGTACAGGTGGCAACGTTCGACTAGTCCGCCGTCTGCACGTTTTTGAAACACCACGCTCGGCTTGATCTCAAACCGTGCAATGCTCATCAGTGGCTTAGCTGCGAGTTGTTCAAACGTGATCCACTGATAAATCAGGCCAGCGCCGTTTGCCATGCGATCGAGCCGTTTGATCGCCTCGACGTTCTGCACGATAACAATCTCGCCGTCGTCGCGGCTGATCAGCACGAGCCGGTTTTCGCCGCTCCGTAGCAGCGTACCGGGAATGATGACCTCGGCTATGCCTTCTGAGTAGATCGTTGTGTGCAGGCCCGACATGAGCCGAATCTCGCCTGATTGTGACGGCATAGGCCGCAAATACGCCCGCCCGACAACGCCGTTGAGATCGATCTCCAAATATGGTAGCCGTGGCGCGATCACGAGATAGTGAATGCACAGCCGGTACGTCCCCGTCGGCTCGCGATCGAGATCGAATACGATTGCGCGAGGGTGCAAACGGTAGCCGGCCTCGGGATCGGCCTCGCTTGGATGATAGATCGGCCACCGCTGCACGATTTTTTGGTCGCCAGACGATACGCGCCAGACGACATCGTCGAGCATGTGGGGATCTTTGTAGTTGTCGATCAGATCGAGTGAGCGTCCGGCGGCGGCTCCGATCGACCACAGCATCTGTTCAGCCACGCCTGCTCCTCATCGCCACGTCCAGCCATTTTGGCGATTGAACACCTTGACTGAGCCCCGCTCTACCGCGTCGCACGCGAAGAGGTACATCGCCGCGGACCATGATTGCCGTGCAAAACCCAGCGGACGCCCCGCTCGGCCGTGGAACCACTCGTTGAACTCCCACTCGCCCTGTCTGCCAAGCTGGTTCATCGTCGTGAGCTTCGCAAGTTGTTGCTCGGCTTCCCTCATGCGCCCAGCTTGCACCAACGCCGCAATGTAAAACCCTCCGATAAACGGCCATGCGCCGCCATTGTGGTAGTGGTGCGGCTGGTTGATATTGCGCACGCGGTAATACTCGCGCCAGTCCTTATCGCCCGGATTGATTACAGGATATACCGCCTGCACCGGAAACGGTTCGTTCAAGCCGCAGCCATGAATGTAATCCAACATCTTGTCGGCTTGCTGCTGATCCGCTACGCCAAACACGATCGCCAGCAGATTACCGAGCGTATCGAAGCGATCAGCGTAGTCGCGGAAGGCGACGTAGGGCAGATAAAATGGGCGCTCCACAAGCTCGGTCTCGATCCGTTTGAGCGTGTACAGCCATTCTTTACGCTCGTACTTGATCCGCTCCCAATCTTTGGGCGCTTCCGGCCCAATCCACAGCACGACGTTGATCTTGCGCCGCACATCGTCGGCATGCTCAAAGAAGTGTGCAGGATCATGATCCAGCGCCGCCGCCAAGTGACCCATCGCGCGCCAGGCCGCGTAGTACAGTACGTTGGCGTACAGGCCGTTATAGCGATTGGCAAACAGATCGGCCCAGTCCATCGCCTCATGCGCTTCCAACAGTCCGCACTCGTTCGAGTCTTGGTATTGAAGCCACAGCAAAGCGCGCTCCAGACTCGACCAAGCCCTCTGTACGAAATTTCGATCGCCTGAAGCCGCGTAGTGGTAGTAGTGGCCGACGATGTACCACAAGCAGTTGTCAATGCAGCCTGAGTGGGCCGTGTCCACGATCGCCACGCCGTCTTGGTCGTGTGTCGCTTCGAGCCGTCCGCCGTGTGTAATCAGGGCCGGATCGTCGAGATTTGCCAGGCCAACATTGTGCGGAATATTGCCGAGCGGACTTTGATAGGTGCGCAGCGTATCGAACGAGCGGCGCAAGATCGCCGCACCTTCCGCGTCCTGGCACAGCAACAGTCCGAGGCCGCCGATCATGGTGTCGCGTGCCCAGACCTGCTGGTACGCTTTATTGGCGGCGTGCAACCCCAACGTGCCGCCGTTGCCGATCAGCACCTGCTCTGCACGGTTTTTGCCCACCTTGATCAACTCACTGTCCATGGAGCCTCACTCGCCGAAATGGTTGCGCAATCGTGCTAGTTCAGCTTCCGTTACCCCGAATACGCTGCCATGCCGAGCGTTCGGCGGAAAGTTGGCGTCGTCCACGATCTGCCAGTGCAGCAGATCGTGCGAGACCGACACGCCGTAACAGTTGTCCATACAATGGTCATACATGAGAAACCAGCGATCCGAATCTACAGGGCGAATCACGGCCGGGCCTTCCGTGATCGAGGGCGTGACGGCATCCGTAACGATCGTATACGGCCCTGCCAAACGCGGCGCCTTGGCCACCTGGATGTAGCGATGTTCGCCATGCACATGCCCGAAACGCTCATCTTTGAAGAACATGTAAACGGCGTCGGCGTGCGGCACGATCGTCGCATCGATCACCGTGAAGCCGGGATCAAACAGCACCTGCGGCTCCGAAAATGTGCAGAAGTCTTCGGTGCGTGCGCCCCAAATGCGGCTATCGTCCCAGCCATGCCGGCCAAACGAGGACGACCAGAACACCAGATAATTGTTCTGCTCCCCATCGAAGATGAACTCCGGCGCCCACACATTCCGTGCCTGCGGTACATCAGCCATGACCGGCACCGAGCGCTGATCGTTCCAATGGATCAGGTCGCTGGACCGGGCGTAGAACAGATGCGTGCGGTCGTTGCCGCCAGTCGCTAACAGATGAAAGTTACCGTCCTGCCCTCTGCGCACAAACGGATCGCGGATTCGTCCGTAGTTCGGAGCAGCGATCGGCTCGTTGCGATTCAGCGGCCTCCAGTGCCGGCCATCGTAGCTGTACGCCAGATGCAAGGCTTCAACCAACAATTCGTGATCGCTCAACGGAAACAACTGCACGCCATCGGGCGCGAGATCCACGCGGTGGGTGTAGATCTGGCGGAAATAGGCAAGCAGCCACGGAAATGGCTCACCGTTCGTTGCCTGCGTCGGGATATGTTGATTACTGGCGGTCATTGTTGCTCACTCGTTTCCCGCTCTCATAAACACTACGCTGGTTGTCACCGCTGCACGAAATATCCGATCATGCTGCATGTCTAGCCGGAAAGGTTTCGGCTTCCAGCGCACGATCCATCAGGCTACGCTGCGCCGCCTGTTTCAACACGCACTCGGCAAACGGCAAAAGAGTGTGCCCCGCGGTACGCTTGCTATGTACCTGCACATCTTCGATGGCGCGTGTGACGCCGCGTGCCAGGTGCTCGAAGGGTTGACCGCCGTGCATAGCTTCCAGCAGTCGCATCGCGCGCTTGCCGACCCATACCCACTCATCCAGCGCCTCGACCCACGGCAACAAATCGTGGCGCAGGCCCAGATTCTCCAGACGGCTTTTAAGCACGTAGCACGCTTCGTCAAGCGTATTGAGGTAATCGTTGAGTTCATCGAGCGTCGGGCTGCTCCCAGCTTCCTCACCACGGTCCAACGCGGCGATTCCGGCATTCGCCAAGCGTTGGAGCTTGGGCGGCGCATCTAAGCGCAAGCACGAATGGAGCGAGTTGTCGGCGAAATGGCGCAGCGCTTCGTCGCTTGTTGCCCCTCCGACGGTTTTGAGCGCGCGTTCCCAGGCTGTCCAGGGATCGTAGCTGTGCGGATCACGCATATACTCAGACCAGGTCAGCAGCGGAATCTTGGAAGCTTCCGGCTGTAACATCAGATTAACCACGATGCCGCGCACCGCCTCGTACAACGTGGCCTCACGATCGCGGATCGGGCCGATGTGCATGTATGGCCGCATCGCCAGATCGTTAACGGGATAGTTGTCCCAGATAAGCGGTGGACGCTGCACGGCCTGTGCAAACTGCTGTGCGTCGGCTGTTGAAATGTCCGGCGAGCACACATCTGGGCCGGTGTAGAAGATATCGATCGCCGGATGCAAGCCCGCACCAAGATCGTGCAGGTATGTATTGAACGGCGCGCGTCCGTGATACTCGGTTGGACACATGCTCAATGTGCAGGCCGGGTCGAGGGCGATCAACCACTCGTATAACCCATTGCAGACGGCAATATCGACGTCGGCAGGCCACGGGCAAAGCTTGCAATATGTCCGATGGTGCGCCGCGCATTGGAGATCATCGACAAACAAGCTGAAATCGCGCACGCCGTACGCGTACATTTCACCGATCTTACGCGTCAGTTTAGGAAAATCCCGCGTCGGATCGTAGTTAAGCGGCGAGATCGCGTAGCAAAAACGCACACCGGCATTCGTCGCGGTCTGCACGGTTTCCGCGAACTGATCCATGATCCCTGTTGGATACGACTCCCACCAGCGCTGCCGATGCTGCCGATCGTTCTTGGGACCGTAGATGTACAGGTTATAGCCATGCGCGCCGATGAACTGGATCAGGTCATTGCGCTGGGGAAACGTGTAAAACGTGCCATAAAATCCTTCAAGCGCGCCACGAACGGGAAACGGCGATTCTGGCATACGTCCTCAAGTTCTAGGGCTACCGGCGCGCCCTGCGCTGCCCAAAAAGTTGGTCATCTTGTCAATCACAGTGCGTTCAACTGCTGCGCGCGCCTGTTCAAGTTGGTCGGGTGGCAGCGCGCGGCATTCGGCATCGGTCATGCGCTCTTCACGTCCGAGCGCACCCAACGCAGCGATTTCCAGATCGGTGGCGATGTTGACTTTGCTGATCCCCCCGCCGGGAAGCTGAATGGCCTGCTTGATCATCTCGGCGGGGACGCCCGATCCGCCGTGCAGCACGAGATGCACGGGCGTGCGCTGGCGGATGGCTTGCAGGCGCTCAAAATCGACGCTCGGCTGACGCACGTTGTACACACCATGCGCGGTTCCCACCGAAACGGCAAGCGCATCCACGCCGGTTTCCTGCACAAATTGTTGCGCTTCATCGGGGTTGGTGTATAGTTCCTCGTCGCGCTCAGTTTCAACATAATCGGTCGTGCCGATCATGCCAAGCTCGGCCTCAACCGACACGCCGTGAGCGTGCGCGTACTCCACAACTCCGCGGCTGATTGCGATATTTTCGTGTAGCGGGTGTTCCGATGCATCGATCATCACTGATGTGAAGCCGGCCGCGATGGCCGCTTCAATCACCGCCTGATCTTTGGTGTGATCGAGATGCAGCACAACCGGCACGGTGATGCCGTCACGCTCCAACGTCGCATAAAACTCAGCCGCAAATGCCGCCGGAGTGATCCCATAGCGATCCAATTCTTTCTGTGAAATCTGCACGATTAATGGCGATCGCGCGTGTTCGGCTGCACGCAAAACAGGCTGGATCATCGACGTGTAGCGTGGGGAAAACGCACCCAGCGCGTAGCCGCCCTGTTCTGCGGCTGCCAACGCGGTTTTGAGCGGCAACACGTTGTTGTGTGTAGCGTTCATGCTGAAGATGCTCCGGTATGTGCAAGGCGTTGGGCGATCTCCCGCAGCGGTTGTTGCAGCGGCAAAAAGCCTTCGTCGTACATGTGGCGATATTTTTCGTGCCGTTTACGATCGGGTGCAAATGTTGCGGCGGGCTGGCGGCATACCTGTTCCAGCGCGTGGGCTGCGTCATGATATACGCCTGCGCCAATGCCGGCAAGCAGCGCCGCGCCCAGCACGGTGGCTTCGGCAATGTGCGGCACGTCGAGCTGGCAACCGCCGACATCGGCTTTGATCTGCATCCACTGCTGGTTGCGGGTACCCCCGCCGGCTGCGACGATCGTTGTGATCGCTGCGCAGGTACCACGCTCTGCCGCCCGACGGATAAACTCTAATTCGTATGCGGTGCCTTCCAGTACCGCTTTGGCGAGGTGCGAGCGGGTATGGTCCGAACTCAAACCGATGAACGCGCCTTTGATGTGTGGGTTGGGATGGGGCGTGCCGCTGCCGAGCAAGTACGGCAGGTACAACACCCCGGTTGGATCAGGTCCTGCTTGATCAAGCAGCGTGGCAAGCGCGGCGTAATCGAGCGGCGGATCGCCGAGCAACGAGCGCAGCCATTCGATCGAGCCGCCCGACGCCGACAAGCCGCCCATCCAATACACGCGATCGGCGACAACGTGACAGCCGTAGGTCAACCCGGCCTCGAACTCGGCGCGTCCGAGCGAGCGGTCTGGTAGCGCACCGATCAACGTTTCAGCCGTGCCCATTGAGTCGAACACGCAGCTCGGATCGATCACGCCCGCCGCATATGCTGCACATACATGATCATGCCCGGCAATGGCGACCGGCGTGCCCGCCGCTAGTCCACAGGCGTGTGCCTGATCAGCCAGCACATACCCGACCGCGGTTCCACTTAGCTGCGCTCGGGGAAACAGGTCTGCACCCAATTTCCAGTCACGCAGCCAGTCATCGTCCCATGTGCGGCGATCAAGGCGAAACGCGTAGGTACGTGACGCCAGCGTGTAATCGGTGGCGAACTCGCCGGTGAGCCGGTACGCGATGTAATCCGCGGTTGAAAGCCAGATCGCGCCTTCGGAGATAGCACGAGTTTCGTGGAGCCACAGCAGCTTTGCTAGTGCGCTTTTTAAGTTGGGGTATTGCCCTGTTGCACAAAAACGCTCAAATCGATCGCTCGCCGCTGCAATACGCTCAGCATAGGGTGACGGACGGCGATCAAACCATGGTAGCAGCGGCGTGCAAGCAGTGTGCGTGCGGCGATCAAGGAGCAGGCCCGTCTCGGCCATACTCGCTATGCCCACGGCAGCAATTTGTGCGGGCGTTGTGGACGCGGCAGCCTCGCGGATCACGCGCGCGACCGTTGCCCAGAGCTGATCGGGATCGTACACAGTACTGCCATCAGCGGCGTGATCTGTCGGCGTCGGGCAGTGCGCTAGCGCAAGCAGCGACCCGTTCGTATCGAACAGGCCAGCCTTGCAGTGCGTGGTGCCTACATCGACGCCGATGAGCATCAGGCTGTCGCCTGTTCCAGCGCAGCCTTGACGCGCTCCATGCCCAGGCGCGGGCTGGACATGTATTTATCCTGTTGATCTGGCGGCAGCGTTGCAACAACCCGCGCCATGGAGGCCTGCGCCAGCACCACAACATCGACGGAAGCTGCCAGATCGCCAAGCACGGCGGCGAGCTCGGCGTCGTGCCCCGCTTTATCGCCGGCCAATAGTTTTTGGTAGGCTGTGTCGGCCAACAGCGGTACGATTTCGACCGTGACTCCCGCTGCATCGGCTTTGCTTTGCACAAGTTGCATCGTTGGATTGAGCGTTGTCGCGAGCGTCGCCGCCACCCCGATCCGTCGTCCACGCTGCACGGCCTGCTCGGCCATCGCATCATCGATCCGCACAATCGGGATCGTCACTTCCTGCCGCATTTGCGCGACCACATTGCCCACCGACGAGCATGCGTTGAGGATCACGTCGGCACCCACCTGCTCGGCAAAGTGCGCGTAGTGCTTCAGCCGATCGCTCACGGCTTCGACATCGCCGCCGTTGTGCTTCAGCTGCGGCAAGATCGAGTCATCAACGAAATTCACCACGTCCGCGCCGGGTAACAGTTCGGCAGCCAGCGCCTTAAGCGACTCAACTGTCAGCGGCGTGGTATGAATAATGGCAATCTTGTGACTCATAGGCGCTCCTCGGTTAGTTTTCGTGCAGAGCGATAGCGCTCCCATGTTTCGCGGATCAGCGCATAATCTTCGGCTTCCAGCGGCTCCTGCGTGCGATCAATATGCGTCACAAAATACAAGGCGGGCACGCCCAGCTCCGGTTGCACACGCATGTACTGGCGCCAGGCCGCCCGGTCACGCACGGGCCAGTTGTCAGTATCGATCAGCGCATCGGGGCACGCGATGGTTGCAATATGGGCACGTACGCCCATTGCCGCCCTAATGTCGCTGCCAATGCGCGGATCCTCTAAACGTTCCAGTTCCAACGTATCGTTGAGGCGCACCATATCAAGGACGTCCGCGAGATATGGATGCGGCGTGTGGGTGATTACCAGTGCGTCGGGCTTGGTCCGTTTGGCTTCGGTGTAAATAATTTCAAGCAAGCGCTTCATCAGCTCAAGCCCCCACAGATCGCCGTGTAGCCGCAGGCCAGGGCCGCTTGGAATTCGTGCAGTAAAGTCGATCTTGAAGCCATCGGCGTCGTAGCCGTCAGGCGCGAGCATGCGACGAACCGATCGGCGCAGGCGTTGTTCGTAGGCGGGATTGGATGGATCAACGGTGAGCGGCACGCCAGCCGCATTGGTGATGCACTCGCCGGGGGGCACGCCTTCGTGATCCCAGGCTTTGAGCCACAACAGCACTTTTTTGCCAGCAGCGTGCTGCCCCGCAATAAATCCGTGCAGGTTCGGCCAGCGCTCTTCGTCCGCCTGGTTGTCGCCGTATGTCGCCTGCCACTTGTCGTCGATCACGACGATCCCTGGTTCCACGCCGTGCTGTGCCAATGTGTGCAACCAAGCTTCGTAGTTTTCCTGTCTGGCGTAATCGGCCGCACGACCACCATCGCGGACAAACTGATCGAACTGCGTGCCCCAGCCGCAGTAGATTGGCTCGAACCACCACTGGGGTTTTGGCTGCGCAAAAACATCGGGAGCATAGCCTGCCGATCGCAACGCTTCCGCGTGTTTGGCAAGCACGGCAAACGGATCCGCATCGAAATCGAAACCGATCGCGGGCAGCCTGTACGATCCCGCAACGCTTGTATGGCCCTCATAGCTCAGCGACAGATGGAAGCCACGCCCACCGTGGTACGTGTACTCCGTCCAGCGATTAGCACCTGGCGCGGCTTCGACGCCCATCCCCAGCCAGCCATGCGCGCCCTCGAACGTGAAGCAAAACGGCGGCGGCGTGAAAAACCAGTCGCCTTTGCCAGGCAGTGGCACGCCCAGCATGTCGATATGGACGCCGCTTGTCGGGGAAAATTCGTGCAGCTCTTCAGAGATCGGCTCGGGGTTGAAGCCACGCGTGAAGTGGTGGCCGGACTGGAGGAAGCCGCTGCCCCAGCGCTGATAGGGTGATGCGTAGCCGCCGAAGTACAACGTTTCTGCTAATTGCCCGTGCCCGTGGATCTCGATCTCGTAGGTGAAGCGGTGTGCCTGGCAGCGCAGGTGATAGATCTTTGCGTCCCACACGGAGCTGGCGACGCGCAGCGAATAGACTGTTTCATCGCCGCTGGTTTCGGCCTTCCATACGCCGACTTCAACTGTATCGTCGCGGCCATGCAGCGGGTGGACGCTCGACAGCACGTAAAGTTCGGCCAGGCGGCTGCCGTGCGCGTCGTCAAGGTAGGCATACGGGCGGTCAACGGGCAAAGTGAGGGTATAGGTTGCTGTGGAAAACCTGAGCGGCGAGTTGGGATCGGATCCATCCACGATGAGCGTCCCCTTTGACGCGGCGACGATGAAGCCACGGGTCGCTTAAGCAATCTCCAACATCCATCATGCCTGTTTGCACAGATATTGTGTGCGTCGTGTAGCCCACTTTAGCAAAGTATGCTTTTTGTATGCTGCTAGTATATATATTAGGCATACAAAAGGCAAGACGAATCACGCTTCTTTCGTGTAGCTTGCGCTGGTTTTCTACACCAGATGCGAGCTTAAGCGGTTGAATGTTGATCACGACGAGGATCATGACTAAATTGAATGTCATTTTAATCTTGCTTGACGATCTCGGCTGGCGCGACCTGGGCTGCTACGGCAGCACCTTTTATGAAACGCCGCACCTCGATCAGCTGGCCACCAGTGGCGTGCGCTTCACCGACGCCTACGCCGCCGCGCCTGTGTGTTCGCCCACGCGCGCCAGCATTCTTACTGGTAAATATCCCGCAACAGTCGGCGTGACCGATTGGATCGATTGGGGCAACTTCACGCATCCGGCGCGCGGTCGCTTGATCGACGCGCCGTATATCGATCATTTGCCCCTTGAAGAATCTAGCTTGGCCAAAGCCTTAAAAGCAGCCGGCTATCATACGTGGCACGTGGGCAAGTGGCATCTGGGCAGCATGCCGTATTATCCTGATCGGCAGGGCTTCGACGTGAACATCGGTGGCTGCGCGTGGGGCTTGCCGACCGGCGGCGGCTACAGGAGCCCGTGGCACATCCCAACGCTGGAAGATGGCCCACCGGGCGAATATCTCACCGATCGCCTGACGGATGAGGCGATCAAGCTTATTCGCAACCACCCTGGACAGCCGTTTTTTCTCAACCTGTGGCATTACGCCGTGCATACACCGCTGCAAGCCGATCCAGAACTTGTGCAGAAATACGTCGCAAAAAGCCGTGAGCTAGGGCTTGATCAGCGGCCGACTTTTGCCGAAGGCAACGTTTTTCCGTGCGAACATAAGCGCGATCAACGGATCATGCGGCGCCTGGTGCAGTCGGAGCCGACGTACGCCGCAATGATCGAGAATTTGGACGCCAACGTTGGACGATTGATCGAGGCCGTGGGCGACGCTGGGCTCGCCGAACAAACCGTGATTATTTTTACGTCGGATAACGGCGGCTTGGCGACGTCGGAAGGGTCGCCGACCTGCAACGCACCGCTGGCCGAAGGGAAAGGCTGGATGTATGAGGGCGGCATGCGCGTACCGTTGATCATCGGCGGGCCTGGGATCCTGCCCGGCGTGTGTGATGTACCCGTGACCAGTCCGGATTTATACCCGACGATCCTTGAATTCGCGGGCATTGCACCAGAATTCGTGCAGCCGATCGCTGGCCTGAGCTGGCTGCCGCTGCTGCGTGGAAAACACGATCTTGAACGTGACGCGATCTTCTGGCATTATCCGCACTACGGCAACCAAGGTGGGACGCCGGGGTCGAGCGTGCGCAGTGGTGATTACAAGCTGATCGAGTTTTACGAGGATCGACGGATCGAGCTGTACAATCTGCGCGAGGACATCGGCGAAACCCACGATCTGGCGACGACACATCCTGATCTCGCTGGCCACCTGCATGCGCTTTTAACTGATTGGCGGGAGCACGTTGAGGCCAACATTCCCATACCGAACCCTGCCTACCATTCCGAATGATCGGATCATTGGGATAGACGAGCACCTGTATGACGCGATCATGCGTGCGGCAAGCAACCGTATTCAAGCATTCCACAAGCGTAGCCGTTCAGCAACCGGCGACGTTGCGGGCTGTCTCGGGGAAGTATTCGGACCAGTGCAAGTGATCAATGTGGCGAATGCTGAATCCGTGAGGTACAGCGCACATGGACCTGGGTATCGCACTATCCGCACCTGGTCGGTGAGGTGTTCAATGAAGGCTACTTGTCAATACCAGTCCAGCCGTATGCAATTCCGTACCGTGCTCTGGTGCCACAATATCATGAATGTAAAAATCTGCTGGTACCAATTTGCGTATCGGCGTCTCACGTCGCCTTCGCCTCGATCCGCATGGAACCACAGTATATGATGCTTGGTCATGTCGTCGGTCTTGCCGCATCCCTGGCCATTCAGCAGCAGCTTGCGGTGCAACGAGTGAACATTGTGGAGCTTCAGCGCATGTTGACGTCACAGCGGCAGGTGCTGGAGGTCAGCTAGCGCCAGCGCGGATACTCTATCAAGACATCCCTTTCAAAGGAATTATCCGTTACGAAACCGCGTCCAACACGGGGCGTTCCCCGAGCTTGAGCCGTGTGTTCGGAAACGGACACGCAGGGCTCTTAGGGCGGGAGGCGGTGGCAACACCGCATCCCCGACCCGACTCACGTCTGTTTTGTCGTCTCGGTCTAGTGAGTGTCGTCGGCGTGCCACAGCCAACGCATTTCCTGACTATCCCTCAACAGTTCGTTGAGGGTGCCTTCGGCCTCAACATGACCGTCCCGCAGAAGAATAATGTGATCGGCACGACGCAGTGCTGGTCGGCGATGTGTGACCACCAGACAGGTTGCTTCCTGCAACGCGAACAAGTCGTCCCACAGCCGTTTTTCGGTCTCCACATCGAGCGCGCTGGAAAGGTCATCGAAGACCAGCAATTCCGCATCGCGCACGAACATGCGGGCAGTGGCTGTCCGCTGCACCTGTCCGCCCGACAGCTTGACCCCACGTGGACCGACCATCGTATCAAGACCTTGCTCCAGCACGGTGACATCGGGTTCTAGCACGGCGAGGCGCACCGCAGCAGCGAGATCGACCTGATCCTCGGGCAGGCCCAGCAGGATATTTTCCTGCATGGTTTGGCTGAACAGGTGCGGCACTTGCGGCGTATAGGCAGCGCGCGGCGGCACGAAGAACGATGCCGGATCGACCACCCGCTCACTATTCCAGAAGATCTCTCCTTGATCCCGGGGAAGCAGACCAAGTAATACGCGCAGCAGCGTGGTTTTGCCCGATCCGATCCGCCCGGTAACAACGGTAAACGAGCCACGCGGTAGCCGCAGATGCACCCCTGCGACGCCGCCGCCGCCAGGGTAGCGGAAGCTCAGGCTGTGTGCTTCCAACAGCCTCAGCCGGTCGGCGGGAGTCTTGACGGGATGGACCAGCGGTGGCGGCGCGCTCGTAACGTAGACGGGAGCCGCTTTCACCAGGTCTTGCGGCGCCGAGCCGGGCATTAGTTCAAGCATGCGCGCGTAAGACACCGAGATCTGGTGGTAGTGCGCGAGCAACGCGCCGATCTGGAAGGGTAGCCCTGTGACCAGGCTGAGATACTCCGCGAAGAGTGCGAAATCGCCAATACTGAACCGTCCTGAGCGCATGCCCGCCGCCATCAGCAGCAGGATTCCGCCGGTACCAAGCGCCACGGTGCCACCGTAGAGGGCATACAGCAGCTGGTTGAGCAGGCTGTCGCGCACGGCATTGACCCGGCGCTGCTCGTTGATCTGATGAAAGCGCTGGAGGATCGCATGCTCGGCCTTGGCTACCTTCACGGCCTGCACCGCGCCGAACACCTCCCCTAAAAATCCGCTCACGCTGCCCGTCGCTCCTTGACGGGCACGGCGATAGGTGCGGATACGTCCACCCACCAGGCGTGTCAGGAGCGCCACGACCGAGGTTGGCACGAAGACCACGACGGTCACGAACGGATCGATGCTGATCAGAATGCCGATGGCGATCAGGGCGGCTGCGCTCGCTACTGCCGCGTTGATTGTTCGGCTGAGCGTCAACATCAACTCACTGCTGTCGCTGCGAAAGCGGCTCACAGCTTCCCCGGGTGACGCGGGCAGTGCTTTGGCACCGGGAAATTGGAGCACGCGCTCGAACATGTTGCGGCGTAATAATGCCGCGACCGAGAACTCCAGGCTGACGCTGACGCGGTTGCCAAACGCAAAGACGACCTGTTGCCCGGTTTGGATCGCCAGCACCAGGACCAGAATCCACCAGATGGTGGGTGTCGCGCCGAGCGGATTGGACAAGCGATCGAAGAAGGCGCGCATCAGGAGACCCACGACCAGCGGCGCGAAATTAGTGACGGCAAAGACGAGGGTTGCCAGCACAACCAGGCGGGGTAGGAAGCACATCAGGCTCCACACGATGCGTAAGCTGCTCATCCCAGGGCCTCCTCCAAGCCGGCGCGCAGCAGCTGGTGGAAACGCGAGTTGGCATCACGCATCAGCACACGGCGATCGCCCTGTTCGCGGATGGTTCCCTCCTCGAGGATCATGATCTTGTCTGCGCGTGTTACTGTGCTAAGGCGGTGCGCAATAATGATCGCCGTACGGCCCTTGAGCAACTGCGCTATGCCACGCTCGATCAAGCGCTCAGTACCCGGATCAAGGCGCGACGAGGCTTCGTCCAGAATAATCAGACCGGGATTTTTCAGGAAGACGCGCACGAATGCAAGGAGCTGCGCCTCACCCGCTGAAATCCCGCCGCCCGCGGTTAGCTCGGTGTCGAGGCCAGCTGGCAAGCGGGAAACCCATTCGTGCAGTCCGAGCTCTGTGATCGCGTGCATGATCCGCTCGTCAGGTAGGGTGGGGTCAAAAAAGGAAAGATTATCACGCACGCTGGCCGCAAAAAGCTGCACGTCTTGCGTAACCATGCCGATCTGAGCGTGCAGGTCTGCGAGGCGCGCTATTCGTATGTCCTCACCGCCGAGCCGGATCGAGCCCGCTTGCGGATCGTAGAGCCGGAACAGCAAGCGGGTGATGGTTGTTTTGCCGCTGCCGGTGCGACCGAGCAGACCAAGGACCTCGCCAGGCTCGAGGCGGAACGAGATATGCTTAAGCACTGGTTCTGTGGGAACGTAACCGAAGGTAACGTCCTCGAACTCGATCGCCAGTGGACCGGCTTGGAATGTACAGCCTGGCCCATCATTGATTAACCGTGGCGTGCTGTACAGGTCGTACACGCGCTGGATGCTGCCACCCACCCGCTGAAATTCCTGCACTTGATGCGTCAGATCGTACAGCGGCCACGCCAGCGTGCCGGTATAGGCGCTGATCAGGTAGACCGTGCCAATCGTCACCCGGCCTTGAAGGTAGAAGATGGCGGCGATACCCAACCCCATGGCCGTCCCGACCATCAGCGTCATGTGCATGGCAAAGAATGACCAGTTGCCGTTGACACGTGCCGCTCCGTAGCGCTCCAGCATACGGCGCATAATATCGTACAGCAGATGCATTTTGTACGCGACAGCGCCACTTGAACGGATGTCTTCGGTGCCCGCGAAGCGCTCCTCGACAAAGCCGGTCAGCTCGGCACTGGTTCGCCGACCAGCAGCCCAGTGCGGCGCAGCCAGTGCCCGTGTGCGGTACAGCGCAGCCATGCCGGTTAGCGACAGCACCGTAAAGGCTAAGCCCAGCAGCCAACTCACCAGGTAAAAGGCGATCAGGACGCCGACGAGGAGCAGGAGGCTGCCGATGACGCTCACGACAAGTTGCGAAAAAAAAGTTGCCATCTCGGTAACGTCCTGGTCGATGCGCTCGATCAGTTCCCCGGGCGTGTGCGCATGGTGATAGCTCATATCGAGCGACAGGGCGTGCAGTGCCAGGTCCCGGCGCAACGCGTTGGTCGCGGCCCAGCCTAGGTTTGCACTTGACCACGTTTGGAGCAGCGCCACGATCTGTTGGAGCACCGCCAGCCCCATGAATAGGAAGGCCAGCTCCGTGAGCTGGGAGAGGGGCTCAGCCTGCCGCGCTCGGTCCAAAAAGGCGCGCAGGATCGGCGGGCCTGCCAGTCGCACACCAATGCCGCTCAGCAGCAACAGGGCGACCACGAGCACCAGCGGCCACTGTGGGCGGAGGTAGGTTCGGAGCAGACGCCAATACTGACCGAGGGGTAAATCCATTATCTGGGAACCTCCTCAAAGATTTCATTGCGGTAGAGGCATCGAGAGTCAGCTCCGTCTACGTGTGGCAGCCTAGAATTGTACGATAGAGTGGCAACCGACGGAATGATACATGCACATCGTCTGAACGACATGGTGTTTCACGTATCAGGTACCTGCCACTTGCCATGCACCAAGCATAACGAACCTGCACTCGAGGCCTTGTTAATCACGGGGAAAATAGTTGGTAAGTGGGGAAAATAGTCGTTAAGTGAACCCTAGTTAGGCGGGAGAGAAAGGACGTCTCGCCTTAGCGTTGTCCTATCGTTATGAGACGTTGATTGTGAGTTAACAGTTTACACTCTACATTGTTAGTTCGAGTTCAGGTTTGCATGTTGGTTAATGCTCGAAGCGGGACTGTCAAATAGAGTGTGTATCTGGTGTCCCATGTGATCCGACTTCTGTTAGTATAAGCCACGCTTGAGACCATCGTGGTCGACCTTGGGACGGGATTTGGGGCCTGCAAGCACCGGCGGTCGAGTTCCGTCAGATAGCCTTCAAGGTCCGATGGTCTAACGGTAGGCACCAGTCGAATACCCTGCCGCTCCAAGTCCCCCAGGAAATCCTGTAGATCGCGCGTGCACTCAGGCCGTGTCGGCCGCACGAGATCGGGCGCGTGCACGCCGACGGTCTCGAAGCGCGCTACGGTCCGGGGACGGATTCTCCCATGCTGTCGTGTGCCGTGACGGCCTCCCGCCGGGTCTATGGAGCGGCCTTCTCCAAGGAGATGCCTGTCTGTCCTTATTTGACATAAACATGACTGAATCGCCGCGTTTCTTCGTCAACGGCGGAATTTGCTGCAAGAGGTAGGTCAGGTCTATTGGCGCGACGGGACGGGGCGTCCCCGACGACAGCCTCGGAGCATACAAAGACACTGTCACCCATCGTGGCCGTGCAGTCGCTGTCAAGAGTGGTATTATCGACACCAGCGCTCGTGTGAGAAGGAGTACACACCACTATGGAATCACGGAGCATCGGATCCCTTGAGGTTTCGGTCGTCGGACTCGGCTGCAACAACTTTGGGCGGCGTCTTGACGCTGCCCAGACCGCGGCGGTGGTCGACGCGGCGCTCGACGCCGGGATCAATTTCTTCGATACGGCCGACGTCTACGGGAGCGGCCAGAGCGAGACGTTCATCGGCCAGGCGCTGAGGCAGCGCCGCCACGCCGTCGTCATTGCCACGAAGTTCGGCAATCCAATGGAGGGGCAGGGGAGCGGGGCCAGCCGTGCCTATATTCAAAAGGCCATCGAGGCCAGCCTGCGCCGCCTTGGCACGGAGTATATCGACTTGTACCAAGTGCACCGGCCCGATCCCCAGACGCCGATCGTGGAGACACTTGGTGCGCTGAACGAGCTCGTGCAGGCCGGTAAGGTCCGCGAGATCGGCTGCTCGAACTTCTCAGTTGAGCAACTCAGCGCGGCAGAGGCGGCTGGCGGGGCGCACTTCGTCAGCGTTCAGAACGAGTACAGTCTCCTCAAACGTGATCCTGAGCAGGGGGTGCTCGCCGAGTGTGAACGCGCCCGGATGGCCTTCTTGCCGTACTTCCCCCTGGCGAGCGGGCTGCTCACGGGCAAGTATCGCCGTGCGCAGCCGGTACCGGAGGGCAGCCGACTGGCCAATAGCCCGAACGCGGCGAGCCAACTCAATGATCGCAACTTGGCGCTCGTCGAGGCGTTGATCCGGTTCGCTGAAGCGCGGGGGCATACCATCCTGGAGCTCGCCGTTTCATGGCTGCTCGTGCGTCCGGTCGTTGCGTCGGTGATCGCGGGTGCGACCAAGCCTGAGCAGGTGCATGCAAATGCCGGCGCGGCGAGCTGGCGCCTAACGGATGCCGAACTCGCCGAGATCGACCGCATCGTGGGACAGCCGGCATGATGCGCAGAGAACCAACTAACGCCGTGCCGCTGGAGGCGATGGTCAGTCATACGCGGGGGTCGGCAGTCGAATGCCCTGAACCTCAACATGGACACGGGACGGTTCAACATGCCGGTGCTTGGCCGGCGCCTACGCACGTGGAACATTCCCGCCGCCATGATACGCCCATCGACCGGCGGAGAAGCACATGGATGAAGGATCCGCATGAGCGCACGCGAATTTACGGTCGCTGACGCCATTCACTACGACCACCGCTCGCGCTGACACTGGGTGGCCTCCCATATGCGGCGCTACCTGTGGCTGCCAGTGCTCTTCGTGATGCTGCAGCTGCTGGTCGCACTCGCAGCCCTTGTCACGGTGCTGGACGCGCTCGGGCGGCTGTTCAATCTGGTGCGGGTGCAGCTCGCAGCTGGCGCGGTCGGCGACGTTGTGCTGGCCCTGCGCAAAGATACCTTCCGTGAACTGCTGGGAGGGGACGACCTTGGTCATCGACGAGCAGAATGTTGAATGCGTGCGGCAGATTGACGCGCTCTATCAGCAGGGCCGAACGATCCGCGCCATCGTCGAGGCGTTGAATGGAGGTCCACCCCGCGCCGATGGCAAGCCGTGGGACAGCAACAGGGTCGTTCGCATTGTCCAGAAGCTCCACCTCTATCGCAGTGGCCGACGCGGCAAGCAGGCCGAAACATGGCCTGCCATTCTTGCACCGCTCGATGCCTGACGGGCTGGCTCGACCCGTTTGGCGATTTCGGAGCGAAGGTTGGTAAGCGGAGCATTCGATGCAAGGCAACGCGAGCGGCCCGCGCGCCGCACCGCCGCTCGCATGTGCCCATACATTTCGGCAGGGCAACTGGAGCATAAGAGTTTCTGAGTAGCTGATTAGCGGCCTACGGTTACCTGCTCCAGGCTCCATGCGACCACCTGGAGGTAGCGGGCGAAGTGGAGGAGCGGCTGGGCACTCGGGACCCTGAAGCCCAGCTGCTCGGTCAGTGTATTCACCGTGATGTTGGCCTCGGCGCGCTGCAAGGGCCAGGGCGCATGATGAATCTCGCCCCGGTAGACGTGCCCACGTCGATCTGCGCTATAGAGGCAGTACCGCTCCGTCAGCCAATGCTCAAGCGTGTCGGGCCGCGCCTGATATGCGGGGCCACCCGGCGTTTGGCCGCTGCGAAGGTGCCGTTTACCATCCATCAGCACGCGGTCGCCCACACCGTGGCTGAGGCC